>CAZDCG010000001.1:313620-454799 GCA_964503955.1 uncultured Gammaproteobacteria bacterium | reverse complement strand
GTGCGCGTGGGAGCCTATGATTTTGACGGCGACGGCCGAGACGAAATTGTGGGCATGACGGATGATTTCTTCCTGTTTGGACAATAATTTGGGTTTTCGTTTGCCGTCGTATCTGCCTGACAACGAACACCTAAAAGCTAAAAACTTGCTACTATATATCTATGGCTACAAACATTGAAACAACACCCCGCTCGCAGCGCGTGAAAGAGCTTCCCAAACAGATTCAGCAGGTCTGCAAGGACTTGGCTTTGGCGCGCTATGAACGCCATTATCATCCCCGCCATCGCCATCATCGCAAGCATGTCATTGCTGACGCGATTCTTGGAGCAGCGGTTTTTGTCCTCGTGCTTTTTTCCGCCTATATTTTCTTTTTCTATCGCGGCGCATTGCTGCGGGAAGGCATTGAATTTTCCATTCGCGCGGATCAGACCACAGTTCAGAGTGGTGAAAAACTTGATTATCTTCTTACAATAGAAAATTTCACCGGCAGCCGCTTGCTGGACGCTTCGATTGAATTTCCACCCCAAAGTTCTTTTATCGTTTCGTCTGTAGCGGCACCTTTGCGGCTTGAAGGAAATAGCGTGCGCCTTGGTTCTTTAAACAAGGAAGAAATCAAAGAGATTCGTGTCTCTGGCTATGTGCTGGCCGGAGTCGGAGAAACAATCCGCCTGAGCGCGACGATGCATTATGATGCCGGCCCGCTTTCAGGCACAGGTGAAAAACTGACATCGGAAAGCTTGCAGGTTGCCGGATCGTCTCTGGATATGACCTTGGAATTGCCTGAAACTATCGTGGCCAATCAGCCGTTTCCGTATGCGATCCGGTATCAGAATCAGTCGCCGGTGACAAAGTTTGACACGGTAAGCATCCTTCCGAATTGGCCGCCGGGATTTGAGATTCTTTCTTCGTCTGTCGCGCTTGATCAGGCAACGGACTTTTGGACGCTGCCAAGCATTGGCAGCTTGGAGCAGGGAAAAATCGAAGGCGAGGCTCGGCTTATAACAGCCGATCTTGAAGAGGCTGAATTCTCGCTGCGCATGTTTGCGGCTCCTCAAGGGTTGCCGCTCCTTCAGGAACAAGTCAAGTTGATGATTCCCATTCGTTACCCGAATGTTTCGATCTATGCTGCTGCCGACGCGGCAACCGTCTCTCTTGGCCGGGAAATCACCTATAGCATTGAACTTGAGAATGAGGAAGTATTTTCACTGCACGATGTCCAGGCAGTTCTAAACGTGAATACGGCTGTCTTTGATGCCGCCAGCTTGCCGGAATCGCGGCAGGCTTCAGGCAATGTGGTGATTGACCTTGCGCAAACGTTGGATGCGGCGCAAACGGCGAGCCGGCAAATCACGCTGCGTTTGAAATCGCAGATCAATCCGCGCCTGGCATTTGGCGATGGCGAAGCGGTTGTACGATTGCCGTTGAGCGTTTCGTATACAGATGGGCATGAACAGAATGTTGTTATTCCCGTCCAGGCGGTTCGCACGCCCATCAATTCCGACCTGGCAGCCCAGGCATTTTCGCGGTACTACAGCGCGGAAGGGGATCAAATCGGACGAGGTCCTCTTCCTCCCCGTGTTGGAGAAACAACGAAGTACTGGGTATTTGTCCACCTGACCAATCAATTGCACGTGCTCAATGATGTTGTTATGACCGCCACGCTTCCTACCGGCGTGGATTGGACCGGACGCAAAAGCATGACTGAAGGCCGGTCCCTTGATTACGCTCTGGCAACTCGTCTTGTGCGCTGGGAACTTGATTCTATGGCTGACTATAAAACCGACTTTGCCAGAGCAAATTACGGCATTGCCTTTGAGGTGGCTGTAACGCCTATGGCAGATCAGGCGGGCGATGTGCTGCTGCTCCTTGAGCAAATCGAAGTGCAGGGAAGAGATGCCGTTACCGGTGAGATACTTTCCGTCCGACCGGCTGACGTAACGAGTGAATTGCAGTCAGACAGCTACGCATCAGGAGACGGCAAGGTTTTGCCGTAAGAATAACCCCGTTTCGTCTATTTTTCCCCAGGTTTTCCCCGCGACAGTTATCGCGGGGAAAATTGTATAAATGGCTGAAGAGTTTGCTTCTTTTCTCTAAGCCGTTTAAAGTGCAACCATATGATGCAGTCCGCTTCCAAGAACCAGGTTCTTGATTTGCCGATCGACGAACGTCTGCTTCAGGATTTTGATCAGTATGTCTCGCATCTGTTCGAAGTGATCCGCTCCCAGCTTGGATTTGAAAGTCCGATGCTGTTTATCCATGATGAACAAGAAACAGTGCTGCGTTCAGCAACCGGGCCGCTGGCGATCACTTTCCCGTTAAGCCATCCGCAGTCGCTGCTAATAAAGGCGTATCATACGCAGGAATTGCAGGCGAGCCACTATTCGCAGGAGCTTTTTGAGGGCATCGTTCCCGAAGACACGGAACAAACCAACCTGTTCATTGCAATCCCCGTGATTGTGTTTGGAGAGAGCCTTGGCGTGCTGGTTGTAGCTTCTACCCAGCAGGCGGACGTGACAAAACTCGAGAAGGTTTTTCTGGCCAATTTTGCTTCTCAGATCGGCGTGCATCTCTTTACCGCCTGGACGCTCAAGCAGCTGAATTCACGCGCGACGCATCTGAAGAAAAAGAATGAGGCGTACAAAGAGTTGATCCGGGTGAAAAAATCATTTCTGCTTGATGTTCAAGAATTGCTGCTCAAACAAGCGCGGCTTACAAGCGACGAAGCTGAAAAAAACGACGCGCTGCACGCGCTTTCCTATCTGAATTCTTTGCTCATCCTTTCGGAGAAGGCCATCGAACAATCGCGCAAATGATTGGTTGCAATGGCGATCCATGATATAATGGGTGCAACTTGTCACCCATTTTTCTATGGCAAAAACACAAATACAACCGACGGATTCCGACAAACTCTTCGCCGCATTAAGCTATGTTTGGGTGCTCTTTGTTTTTCCTCTTGTGCTTGGGCATCATAAGCCGTTCGTGTATCGGCATGCCAAACAAGGGATGGCCTTATTTATTTTCGAATTCGTGATCATGTCGATCGCCTGGGTTCCGTTCTTTGGGTGGATTATTGGCTTTTTCGGCTGGTTATTCGCGGTGATCGTGAGTTTGCTTGGCATTGGGCACGCGCTGGCAGGCCAGCCGTTCAAAGTTCCTTTTTTGTCTCGCTACGTAGGAAACTAATACAAAAACATGAAACACTTCACTCGCACGAAAGTCGTGGCAACCATCGGCCCGGCTTCAGATTCCGTCAGCAAGCTTGAACAGATGATGCTTGCCGGCATGCGCGTCGCACGCTTGAATTTCTCCCATGGAGACCACCCAAGCCATGCCAAATTGATCAAGTCCATCCGCGCGGCTGCGCGACGGCTTGGCATTGAAGTGGCGATTTTGCAGGATTTGCAGGGGCCGCGCATCCGCGTGGGCAATCTTCCTGAGCAGGGAGTTGCCGCCAAAAAAGGTTCCAAACTCGCACTCGTTGGTGAAAGCCAAACGCGCATCGGCGTTCCAGGGCATTTAACGGTCCCGATCCAATACCAGGAGCTGTACCGGGATGTCAGAAAGGGAACAACGATTCTGATTGAAGATGGAACAATTCAGCTGAAAGTGCTCAAGGTAAAGAACAAAGTGATTTATTGCAAAACAAAAGTTGCCGGCGTGATCAAATCGCATAAAGGTATCAATGTTCCCGACGTAACCTTGTCGGTGGACGTGATCACGGATAAAGACAAGAAAGATATTGTTTTTGGACAAAAGCACGGCGTGGATTATGTGGCGCTGTCTTTTGTGAAAGACGCATCCGATATCCGCCGGCTCAAACAGCTGATCAAGAAAGCGCAGCCAAAGGGTACGCTTGTTCCAACCAAAGCCATGGCCAAGATTGAACGGAAAGAAGCATTGGCCAATTTGGATGATATTGTTGAAGAAGTCGACGCAATCATGGTCGCACGCGGAGACATGGGGATTGAAGTTTCTCCGCAGGAAGTGCCGATCTGGCAGAAAACATTGATTGAGAAATGTTTAGAACATGCAAAGCCGGTGATTGTTGCCACCCAGATGCTCGATTCAATGATCCATAATCCGCAGCCAACGCGCGCGGAAGTATCTGATGTCGCGAATGCGGTCATTGATCATACCGACGCGGTGATGCTTTCCGGAGAATCGGCCACCGGCAAGTATCCGATCAAGGCAGTAAAAATGCTGACCAAGGTGGCAATTGTGACGGAAGGTTCGCGCTTTGATGATTTTGTCTGCGGCCCTCAGCGCGTGTCCGGCAAAGACGCTGCTTTGGCACATGCGGCATGCCAAATGCATTTGAACATTGGGGCAAAAGCCGCCATTGTCTTTACAAAAGACGGGGAAAGCGCGCGCCTTTTGTCCCGCCATCGTCCAGAGCTGCCGATTATTGCCCTGACGCCTGATCTGCGCGTTCAGCGCCAGCTCGCGCTCTCCTGGGGAGTCATTGCGGTGAAGGTATCAGAAAAAGCAACCGGCAAGCTATTGCTGAAACGCGCACTCGATTTTTTGCAAAAACAGAAACTTGCACGGAAAGGAGACATGGTGATTATCGTGCATCCCGAATCATTCAGCCCGCTTGAAGCCGGCCACCAGCTGCGCCTGCATCGGATGGGTGATCCGGCTTAATTCTGTCAAATCTCAGCCAAAAACAGGCCTGAATTGGCCTGTTTTTGTCATGCTTTGATGACAAAGGATATTGGCTCAGTTAAAGAGTCATGATAGGTTAGGCGCAGCGGGGAGAGGGTGACCTTCTTCCTTAACGTGTGGGGGGTATCGTGTCTGATTCGTCTCCAGAAAGAGTTTCCATTCAGCATCGCTTCCGCCATTTGCTTGAACCCTCTGGCGCACTCGCTCGCGCAGAAGAGGCGCTCAAGCTCAAGGATCATGCCGTCGTGTTGCTGCGCCATCTGCCGGACATGGCCGAATCGGCCAGTCCGCTGGCTCTCATCAGGCGCTTCCGGAACTTCGTCAAGATGTTCAACGACTGGCAGTGCGGAGGCAAGCCGCGCATGCGGGACAGCCGCGTGGACGACGTGCTTGATCTCGTCGATGTCTGGCTCGCCAGGCCCGACAACTTCCGGGACTTCGAGTTCAGGCTTGCGGTTTCGGTAGAAGACGCGGTGTCGTCAGGCGACAGGGTGACCGCTGGGCTGGGGGGAATGCTCCTCTGGCATCTGCGGGAAGATCAGGATGCTTATCGCTACCATGCGCTCGTCTGCATCAGCGAGATCAGGCTATCGCTCGCTGCCTTCGAACGCGGGCAGATGCGATCCAAGCGCTGCGGCTAGGGCTTATGCCTGGACAGGCCGGTTCCTCTATCACTGGGGGAGCCGGCCTCAGTCTTTTTAACGAGTTTTTTTATACACGCCGCGCAGAAGATTGAGTTTAATGCGCGTCAATTCACGAAACGTCCGGATCGCGTCTCTGACAGGGCGAAGCCTGCTCGCGGCTGAGTTATACCAGGAGATAGGGACTTCTTTGATCGGGTACTTCAACACATTTTGCGCGATCGCGAGCAATTCCATGTCAAATCCCCAGCCATGAATACGCTGTTTTGAAAAAATTTCCTTCTTTGCTTCTTTTGAAAAAAGTTTGAAGCCGGCCTGGGTATCTGAAATGCCGCGGACAAGGGTCGCCTGGATCAGTATGTTTCCAGCCCGGCTGATCAGGACGCGGTACCATGGCTGCTTGATCACAACATTGCTCGTTTTCAGGTGCCGTGAACCGATCACAACGGGATAGTCTTTTCGATATATCCAAAGCTTTTCAATTTCTGAGAGCGGGGTGGCATTATCCGCATCCATAAAGAGGGCGTAATCACCGATTGCCTCGCTCATTCCTTTTTGAACAACATACCCCTTCCCTCGATTCGGCGTTGAACGGATAATACGCAAATGTTTGATATGTCCGGCAAATCGCTCAGCCGATTCAGCTGTTTTATCCTGGCTCCCGTCGTCTACAACAATGACTTCAACGGAAAGCGGTGAATGCTCAAGATAGCCGGCGATATCAGCCAGGGTTGAAGGAAGCCGTTCTTCCTCATTATATGCGGGGATGATGACCGAGAGATCCATAGGTTTTTTTTGACTTACACACGTACAGATTTATAGACTCGCAGACAGCCTGCTCAATGGCTTTGCTTCTTTAGCAGATTGATGCTTTTGCTGGCTCTACTTCAAGCGAAACTAGGCTTGTGTTTTGGTTTGTGCGGGTTTGAAAGTCCAGAATCGATTCATGGAAAAGTTATAGACAAGCACGGTTGCGGATGCCCCGAGTTTTGCAAGCGTGCTGAGCAGAACAGAAAGCTGACTGATATCAGTGTCGATCAAAAGAGCAATGAGCCGCGTAAATAGCCAAAGAAAGGCAAGATTGAGCAGTAATCCTCCTGTTGAAACCAGAAGAAATTTGGCGAACTGGCTTGAAACGTTCTGCTGATGATCTTTGAATGTCCAGAGCTTATTCCAGGTGAAATTATTCGCCACGGCTGCGATAAAGGAAATTGTCGCCGCCGCGAATCGGTTCAGCGAGGTGAATTTCAATAAAGCGGCAAAGCCTGCAATATCGATTAATGTTCCTGAAACGCCGACAATGGAATATTTAAGAAAGTATTTCCAGTTGCCAATGATAAACTGCTTGATCATAATCCGGATTTTGTCAGGAGATGAAGATTACCGATTTCCTGAGAGGCATAGCCGGAAAATTGTTCCGGTTTGTCCGTAATAATGACCGCATTGCCGTCCGGAATACGTTTGATTTCATGTACGTTTTCATCAATAAGGACCCAGGTGCTTAAGTCGCGATGATCAGGAGAGAGATTGTAAATGCGAAGACGGTCGAGCAAATCTTCTCCAAGATAATAGCGGAGTGTCACGAACTGAAAAGGATCTGTTGAGACAATCATCGGACGTCCATCGGCGGCGTTGAGCGTTTCAGCAATTTGAGGATAAAAACTTTGATAGCTCCATGGTTGGATTAAAATGACAAGCCAGGCGTATGCAATGACCATGCCCGTTAATAAATCCCGGTGAATAACGGAAAGCGCACTGACAAGAAAGAGCAGGAAGAAAATGGCAGTGCCAGACAAAAAGCGTTCAACATAGAGCTGCACTTCAACGAATTGTAAAATCCAGGTCAACGCGAGCGGAAAGGCACTGAGGAAAGCCAGGAATGCAAGCTGCTGATTCCAGAGGCGCTTAGCAGAAATCCAGGTAATAAGTACGCATGTTCCAAGAATCAGAAAGAGGGAAACCGTTTCAACCGTGAGCCATTCAACGCGATAAGACAGGGCCGGCGGTACGCCCTGAACCCCAACGGGCGAACCGAAAAGAAATTTATGCAGCGAGAGACCAATGAGGTGCAGCGGAGCGTCGGGTACCCAGCCAAGCGAAGGATGCGCCTGCGATTGTTTGAGAAAGAACGGCAGCCATGCAAGCCCGGCAATGAGCGGCAAGCCATAGCCTGAAAGAAACCATCTTGCCTGTTTTTTCCAATGTTTCAGCTTGGTACCGGCCTGGTACTGTTCCCATAAGTCGTAGAGAAAGAATGCGAGCAGGAAGATCGCGCCAAGATAATGCGTCAGCAAAATAGCCGCGCCGATCACGCTGTAAATCACTCGGGGTATTTGACGATTCGCGCTGCGCCCGCGCCAGAAGAAAATTGCTGCCGCAAGCAGGAGCGCGCCAAGCAGGGTATACATGCGTGCTTCCTGGCTATAGATGACAAGAAAGGGATTGATCGCAATGACCAAAGCGCCCAGCAGCGCCGGCACCCAGCTTTTTGAGAACCATTGCCGCATGGCAATAAAGGCCAGGATAATGGTGGCCACGCCAAAGAGAACAGAAAACAGGCGCAAGGAAATCGGCCCTGTGCCGCCAACCAGGCTCCAGCCTTTCAAAAGCCAGTAGTAGAAAGGCGGATGCACATCGGCGATAATCACCGCATGCATTTCAGACCAGGACTGGTTGAGCGTTACGCCCGTGAAGGTTTCGTCATACCAGAAGTCGCGTCCTTCAATGCCCTGCACCCTCAGTACGATTCCAAGCAGGACAATGGCTGTAAACGCGAAAGCGGGCCAAAGAGAGCGAAGTTTTGGTTTGCGTTTGAACATAGGCAAAAGCGAAATGATGTATCTGTAGTTTAGCATGCTTAAAGAAATTCGGCGGGAATGGTCGCTCTTTCTCATTTTTCTAACTTCTACGTCTATATCTAACGCCGTTTTTATCGCTTTTGCTGGTATAGATACAGATCTAGACCTAGAAAATAGACATAGATCGCGGTACCGCTTCGCGGGTCTTTTGGAAAGAATCCCCTCTCCAGGCTTCCTTTCGCTTGGTATTTTATGCAGTTCCCTCCTGCCTGCCGGTTTACCCGCCGGAGGAGGGCAGGCAGGTTTCAAGGGGGAAGAAGAGTGACTTCACCTCTTTTCAGGGGTGATAAACTTTCTAAAATCAGGTATCTGGTTGGAGGGGTTCTTGATCAAGAACCCCCTCTCAAGCATGGCTAGTGGGGGGCAAGGAGGAATCAGGAATTGGGAATTAGGAATTAGGGATAAAAAAACAGCCCCTTGATGCGGGGCATGTTTTTTTAGACTTCGATGATGATAGGAAGGATCATCGGATGACGGCGGGTTTTGGCCCAGAGGAATTGTGCCAGTCCGTCATGAATCTTATCGCGCAGGTAAGAAGGATCAGGACCTGAGCGAGGATCTTTGTCTTCAAGGACTTTTGAGATCCGGTGGCGCGCCTGCTGAATCAATTCGCGGTTCTCTTTCATATAGACAAAACCGCGGGAGATGATATCGGGGTGGTCAATGAGACGGCCGGTTTTATTATCAACCTGCGCGACAACGATCACCATTCCATCGCTTGCCAAATGCATGCGGTCCCGCAAGACAACATGGCTGACATCGCCCACGCCCATGCCGTCGACAAAAACGTATTCGGCATTGACGTAATTATTCGTAAGTTTGCCGGTTGTCTTGGTGAATTCCATGATCTGGCCATTATCAGCCACCAAGGCTTTCTTCGGATCATGTCCCATTTCTTCGATAATCAACTGCTGGTGAATACGCAGCATGTAATGATACGCCTCGATAGGAATATAGTATTCCGGCTTCATCACTTCGTAGAATTCCTTGAGGTCTTCCTGTTTGCAATGGCCGCCGGCATGCACGTCGAGCAATTCTGATTTATGCAGAACGCGCGCGCCTTTGCGCCAAAGCGTATCTTTCAATCCCTGAATGGTTCGTTCATTTCCTGGAATAACGGATGAAGAGAAAATCACCGTATCACCGGCTTTCAATCGGAATTTTCTATGTTCATCCATGGCGAGCTTCATCAGAAATGCGGATTTTTGACCCTGCGCTCCGGTGCCGACCACCACGACGCGGTTGTCCGGGAGGCGGTTCGCGTCTTCGGGTTCAATGAGCGTTGCCGGCTTGAATTTAAGGTACCCAAGCTGCTGGGCCACTTCCACATTGGTATGCATGCTGCGCCCTTCGATTACCACCTTGCGGTTGTATTTCTCCGCCAGCTGCAAAATCATTTGCACGCGCGAAATCATGGAGGAGAATGTTCCGATCATGATGCGCCCGGGTGAAGTCTGGAAAATCGTTTCCATTTCACGAAGCACGTCGCTTTCCGATTTCTGCCGTCCCGGTTGTTCGGCATTGGTGCTGTCTGCCATGAGGATCTTAAGTCCTTTCTTGGCAAGCGCTTTCATTTTGTCGACATCGGCCGGTTGATCGAACGGATTATTGCGGTCGATTTTGAAATCGCCCGTATGCATAAGCGTTCCAACCGGCGTATGCACGACAATGGCAAATGAATCGGGGATGCTGTGATTCATGCGGATGAATTCCACTTCGAATGCTTTGCCAAGCTTATACTTTACTTTGGAATCAATCAGATTCACTTTCAATGGCGGATTCTGCGGGAATTCTTCATAGCGCGCTTTGACAATGCCGGCCGTGAGCGGGGCCATGAAAATCGGCGGGTTCCCAAGCTGAGGGAGGATATGAGGAATGCCTCCGATATGGTCGAAATGTCCATGTGTGATAATCACGCCGCGGACATTCTTTTCTTTTCCTCGAAAGGAAGAGAAATTCGGGATAATATAGTCGATCCCGGGCATATTTTCTTCCGGGAACTGCAATCCCATGTCGATAACGATAATATCGTTTTTATATTCAATGATCGTGCAGTTTCGGCCGACTTCCTGAAGTCCTCCAAGGCAGTAGACGCGGAGCTTTCCGTCGTCAAAAATCGTTCCGTCGGGTACGCGAACGGCTTTTTGTCCGGTTGACGTGAACTGCATCTGGCTTGTGAAGTCAGAGAGATCGGGTGCGCCTGGGATGCGGGGACGCTTGCGGTCGCCGCGTTTCGTTTGTGATTTGTGATTTGATCGGCCATGGCCGGCGCGCCGGGTGGAGCCTTGCCGTTGTTTGCTGGCACCACGAGACGATCCGCCGGTTCGGCGATTTTGTTGTGCAATCATGTCTGTGTTGAACGGGTGCCTGAACAGGCATCTGCCGTTTCTGAGATTAAGAATCAATTCAAAGCGTCTTCCATGAAACGGAAGTGCTTTAACACGTTAGAGAGAGGCATCGACGAGCCGCTCTTGTCTTTGTAGACATCATGCGTGGATGAACAACGTTGATACGCTGTTCAGGACACGGATGATCTCATGGATATTGTACCATTATCGCGCGATGATGCGCTTTGTTTTGCTATACCATTCCTGCAGGTTTTTGAACCGGTCGGCAGGGATGCGCAGCCGTTCGACATCAAATCCCTTGATGGTATCGGGCAGGAGGTAATTATATCTTGGTGTGAAGAGGAAAATCGCCGGTATATCTTCTCTCAGCCTTGTCTCAACCAGCCGATACAGATCCGCCTGGCTTTGCTCGTCAACAGAAATGCGCGCCTGTTCAAGCCATTCGTCTGTGTCTTTGTCGGCATACAGCGCGAGATTCAGTCCCGGGCTTTCGATCTGCGAACTATGCCAGAAGGCGTATAAGTCCGCCGGCACGTTGAGGATCTGTCCGTACAAGAGGGCTTCGTAGTCGCGGGCGGGCAGAATATTAGTGAGCAAGACGCTAACCGGAACGATTTCAACATCCACTTTCACGCCGGCGGCCTGCCAGGCGGATCGGATCAATTCAGCCGCGCGCACATTCTCCGGCTGATCCACGGTTGTCAATCTTACGCGGAGAATCTCACCGTCTTTGGCGCGAAATACTGCCTGGTTGCCTGTGTCGATCAGCCCCTGGTCAACAAGCTCCTGCAGCGAAGCATTGTGGTCGGTTTCTTGCTCATCCGTGTCCGTTTCAGCCGTGAGGCGTTCCTGCTCAAGGCGAACAAAGGCTTCTTCATCAATCGCCTCCCAGCCAGCTTGGGTCAATTGCTGCTGGGCAAGAACCGGGTCAAAGCTGTAGCCGGTGGCTGACGGATCAAATCCATTCATTCCTTCAAGCAGCGGCCCGTTTACAAGCCGGCCATTGCCGTTCAATCCTTCGCGGATCAGCCGTTCGCGGTCGATGCTTTGCGCCAGAGCGCTGCGCACCTGCTTGCTTGCCAGCGCGGAATTATTGGCTGTATTGAAGAAAACGGCCGTATACTGAGGCAATTGCATCTGGTGGACATTGCTGCGCTGCCCCTGGCCCACGCTTGCGAGCAGCTGCTGGGGCAGATAGCTGATGCCTTGGATTTTGCCGGTATTAAGCGCCTCGATCGCAGAGCCGAAATCTGAGAAGAACTGGAAGGTCAATTCAGACAAAAATGGCTTTTGCAGATGATACGCTTCAAACGGAACGAGCGTATAGGTGTGAATGCTGCCGAATTTGTCTTTTTCCAGCTTCTCAAATTTCCAAGGTCCTGATCCGATCGGCTTGATATTCAGCTCTGCCAAACGGATATTGTTTGCCGGCAGATTCGCCCAGAGATGCTGGGGGATAATGCCGGTTGTCAGCACGGAAACGAATGGATAGAACGGTTCTGGCAAAACAAACTGGATGGTCAGGTTGTCTGACTTGGTGATTTGCACGTCGCGCAGGGCTGATTGCAACGGGCTGTTTACCGCCGGCTCCTGAATGGCTCGATAGGTAAAAAGCACGTCATCAACCGTGAGCGGCGCACCGTCATGCCATTGCAAACCGGAGCGAAGCACAACCGTATAGGTTTTTCCGTCTTCAGAAATTTCCCAGGATTGGGCAAGATCAGGCTGAAATTCCAGCTCTTTGTCGTATCTCAGCAAGCCGGAGAAAATCAGGCTTGAGAGATCTAAATCCACATCGCTTGTATTGGCAAGGATGGGATTTACATAGAGCGGGGATCCCAGCAGACCTTCTCGATACGATCCGCCCTGGGCGGGAACTTCTTCGACCAGCTTGGCATAGCCGATGGCAGAACCAAGCGTGAGGCCGGCAAAGATGAAGCCGAAAGAAACGAGCACGAGGAATCGTTCGCGGGCCGTGAAAAAGCTGCTGATATAGCGCAATTGCCGCCAGCTTGGAATGCGTTTCTTCTTTTGCCCCTGCCAGACAAGCTGCTGGTCATAGGCTAAACGTTCCTGAGCGCGTTTTGATGGTTTTTCCCAGACTGCGGAATGCCGCAGTTTTCGGGGGAGTTTTGATCGGAATCGATCGAGCATGTTACGAAAATCGCCTTCGTTGTGTGCGGGCCGGACAACGAGCGATATTAGAAAATCACGACGAGCAATGAGCTCAAGGTGAAGAGGAATGCGAATACCACGCTGATCCAATAAAGGACCTGTTCGATTCCTCGCTTTGTTCGGTAGACATTCCCTGTTCCGCCAAAGGCATTGCCAAGGCCGGTGCCGCGCTGCTGCAGGAGAATGCTAAGCATGAGAATAATGGCTGAACTAAGCTGAACAACGGCAATAGGAGTATTCATAGTCTGAAATGAAAAGGGCCCGTTTCTAGGCCTCTTATGACATGCTCAATATAGCGTTTTTCGCCTTATCTGTCAATGGAAGGAGGATTTTCCGATTTTGTCCGTGACAGAGGCTAAATTTCTGACGGAAAGCTGAGCCATGGAGATTTTTCAAGTCGGACGGAGGTTTGGTCCTGCCTTGTTGGGCCCCGTCTTGCCTGACGGAGATGTAACCTCCGCCCGACAAGGCGTCCAAGTGATAAATGGAACAGCGAGCAAGCGAGGAGAAATGAGCTCCGTCATGATATACTTTTCTTATTATGGACCAGCCAGTTGAAAAAATCACACTCGGAAAAAAAATTCTCTACGGCATTCTTCTTTACCTGGGAGTAACAGCCGGGTTGGTTGTGATTTTGTCCGCGGCACTTTGGTTTAAACCCCCGAGCCTTACCGACGAAGCGGAAGGTATCTCCGCGTATACTGGCGCCTCATACGAGGAAAGCGATCAAGGCGAACTGATTCCGGTCTGGGCTCCAACGCTTGGCCCTGAAGATGCAGACATCACCATTATTGAATTTGGAGATTTCCACTGTCCATTCTGCAAAGCATCATTTGAGCCGGTCAGGCGCCTGGTCAACAGATACCCCGACAAAATCCGGCTCGTTTACCGCCATTTCCCGATTGTCTCCCTTCATCCTCAGGCAAGAGAGCTCGCGCATGCGTCCATGTGCGCGCATGAGCAGGGAAAATTCTGGGCTTTGCATGACCGCTTCTTTCAATTCCAGGATGATCTGACAACGGAAACGCTTCTTGATCATGCCCGGGCAGTGGGGCTTGATATGCAGAAATTTCAAAGCTGCCACAGCAGCAGACGCTGGTATGATGAAATCGACCAGGATCTCGCGGCTATTGTAAGCCGCAAAGGAAGAGGAACGCCGTCATGGATCGTGAACGGACAGCTGCTGCAGGGCTATCTTTCTTTTGAGAGCTGGGTTCGCGTTCTCGATTCATTAGGCATCAACTAAATATGAAACGATTCATCTTGGCCGCGCTTTTGTTCGCGGCTGGCGCGTCTTTGTATCAGCCTGTCTTTGCGCAAACACTCGCGCAGCGCTTGAGCGGGAAAATCTTATTGCAGGTCGAGGCGAATGGAGAAGCCTGGTATGTCTATCCGGATACGCATGAGCGCTTCTATCTTGGCCGCCCCGCCGACGCGTTTGCGATTATGCGCAATCTCGGACTTGGTATCAGCAATGCCGATCTCTCGCTGGTCCCTGAAGCCGGTTCTTCGCAAACCGGCTCTCTTTCTTTGCGCAGCCGATTGAGCGGGAAAATTCTTTTGCAGGTGGAATCAAAAGGCGAGGCCTGGTATGTCTTTCCAGATACGCTGAAACGCTCCTATCTTGGACGACCGGACGACGCGTTTAAGGTGATGCGCGAACTTGGTCTTGGCATCAGCGATGAGAATTTGCTTGCCATTCCGGTGGCGGAAGAATCGGCGGTTCCTTCCAATGGAGGCAATCGCGCCGACGGACATGCGACGCAAGGCACGCTTGGAGATGAGCTGACCACAAAACGGATTTCCTTGCTGAATGAAATGAATCTGGAGCGCGCCAGCAAGGGGCTTGCTCCGTATACATTGATCAAAGAATTGTCACAGGCCGCGCAAACGCATGCGGATGATATGACGCAGAGATCCTATTTCTCCTTTACGTCTCCGGAGGGAATTGAAATCCCCCAACGTCTTGAAGAAGCCGGATACGTGGCATACGTCGTCGCGCAGAATTTGATCCAAACCAATCATGAGGTCACGAATATCGTTGACGTCTGGAAATCCGAGCAGGATATCAGTTACCAGAATGTCGTTGACGCCGATTATGAAAATGTTGGAATCGGCATTGGCATGTATCAGAATATTTCTTTCTACTTTGTGGTTTTCGCCCGTTCGCTTGAATCGTTTTTTACAGAGAAAACCGCTTCGCTGGCGGATTTGAACGCGGTACGCAATGAGATGCTTAACAGATTAAATACCCGCCGCGCGCAATCAGGACTTGCACCGCTCACGTTACAGGTCCAGTTAACACAGTCGGCGCAGGCGCATGCGCAGGATATGTTCGACCGCGCGTACTATGCGCATGAAACACCAGAAGGGATGACACCGCATGAGCGCATCACGGCAACCGGCTATCCAGCCATTCGCTCCGCGGAAAATATCGCCAAAGGACAATTCTCGGTTGAAGAAGTCATGCAGGCCTGGATTGACAGCCCGGATCATCTGGCGAATATCCTCGGTGAATTCACCGAGGTTGGATTCGGACTTGCTTATGGCAAAAGCCAGAGCGGGTTTGAACTGTACTGGGTGCAGAATTTCGGGGCGCGCTAGGAGTGCACAGACTCACAGACTTTTCAGGCTCTCAAGACTCACAGACGATCGGCTGTGGGTTTTTTGATTGTACAGTGTTGCTGCTATCACCCCTCCTTGCGGATCATCATCCCCGCGCATCAAGCCCCTTCTTGCTATGCAGGCTGTAAAGCTTAGCAGGCGGGAAACTTATATCGCGGGTGAAGATGCTCAAAGAATTAGGAATTGGGAATTAGGAATTAGGGTAGGATCTCCCCCAAGCGGATATCTTCTTTTAGAAAGTTTTTCCTAGCCCCTCTTCCTAAGAGGGGGGGAGTCTGCTCTTCTTCCCCCTAGAAACCTGCCTGCCCTCCTCCGGCGGGTAAACCGGCAGGCAGGAGGGGGAACTGAATAAAGCATGGAGGAAAAGAAAACGTAGCGAGGGGGTTCTGGGATCAGCAACAGCCTTGACAATACCCCCATTTCAATCTAGGTTGAAGTGTCATCTTTCGGGATGGCCGGGGCAGCCGGTGAGCAACTGATACACCGGGATCCGTTACCCTGCCTCGTGAGAAGCCGTTTGCCGCAGGCCTGCAAGGGAAGGTGGCAAATGACTTTGCAAGCCTCTCATTCAGGCGCTTTGTATCGAAAAACGATATGAGGTACACGAGCTTTGCTCAAGCCTGGTTTTTTCTCATCCGTTATCTTGCTCATACCCCTGTCTTACCTTGGTTTTAGGTGAGGGAGGTATAGAGGTACCGGATTTGAGAGGCGGGTAAAGGGTCAAGAATGGTTGATGTTGAATCAAGCGGGGTATAGAGGTAGCGGATTTGAGGTGGAAAAGGTCGGACGGAGACGCAGCCTCGCGTCCGACAAGGTGTCGGGCGGGGACGGAGCCCCACGCCCGACGACAAAGGGCATTCCACACGCACGACGAAAGAAAAGATGCTCTTGATTGCTTTACGGCGATCGGGAGCGTTTTTGTTTTGAAATTACTTTCAAGCAATTAAGATGCTTAAAGAATTAGGAATTGGGAATTAGGGGGGGTGTTCTCACCAATCTGCGCGTCTTTGAAGTCTGTGATGTCTGATCCGTCTGCGGATTTTTTCGTATTGATCAAATCGAAAAAATCCGCTACACTGCCTGTTACTCTATTTGACGGATCGGTCTTAATTTTTTGCTAACATGCCTACATCCATCGATATCAAAGGCGCGCGCGTGCATAATTTAAAAAACATTTCCGTTTCCATTCCCCGCGACAAGCTCGTGGTGCTGACCGGGGTTTCCGGTTCGGGAAAATCGTCGCTGGCATTTGACACCATTTACGCGGAGGGACAGCGCCGCTATGTGGAGAGTCTTTCCTCCTACGCGCGGCAATTTTTGGGAGTGCTCGACAAACCGGATGTAGACAGCATCGAAGGACTTTCCCCAACCATTGTGATTGACCAACGCAGCGGCAGCAGCAATCCTCGTTCAACCGTTGGCACCATGACCGAAGTCTACGACTATTTGCGCTTGATGTTCGCGCGCATCGGCAAGCCGCATGATCCCGTCACCGGCCAGGAAGTCAAAAAGCAGCATCCCGAAGAAATCACGAAAAAGATTCTTGAGCTGGCACAGAGAGGCCCGGTGCGCATTATCGTGCCTTTGACAAAAGACGCGCGCGGCAACCACAAACGCACGCTTGATGAAATCCGCCGCTCGGAATACCAGCAGGTCCGCATCAACGGCGTCTTTTACGATATCGCCGATATCGAAGGGATTGAGCTTGATAAAAAGAAGGCGTATACGATCGAAGTCATGCTTCCCCAGCTCATTCAAAAAGATACGTCAAAAGACGCGGCATTTGAATTCATCAAGCAGGCGCTTGATCTGGGTAATGGATTCCTTTCAGGGTCGCTTGCCGGTTCAAATGAGGAAACCACATTCAGCCAATACTATGTTTTTTCCGATGGAGATATTTCTTTGCCGGAAATCGAGCCGCGCATTTTCTCCTTCAATTCGCCGCAGGGAGCCTGCCCGGCCTGCAGCGGACTTGGAACGCGCCTTGTTGTTGACGAGGAATTGGTGATTCCAAATGACAAACTCACCATTTCAGAAGGCGCCATCCGTCCATGGACGCGCGTCTACGCCAATAGCACAAGTATCATGCGCCGCGTGGAAGAAGCCATGCATCCGCTTGGGGTGACCATGGATACGCCAATGAACAAGCTTGATACCAAACAGAAAAAAGCCTTGCTCTACGGGCATGCCGGCTTTGAGGGGATTATTCCTGATCTTGAAAAAAAGCACGCGGATACGGATTCGGATTATGTCCGCAAGGAAATTGAAAAATTCATGAGGCTGATGATTTGCCCGACCTGCCAGGGCAAACGACTGCAGCCGGTGATTCTAGCCATTACGGTCGCGGATAAATCGATTGAGGATTTGGTGACGATGACTATTTCTGATTTAAAAGAATTTTTTAAACAGCTCAAGCCAGGAAAAACAAGCATGCATCCGCTTGAAAAGCAGGAGTGGACGATCATGCAGCAGCTGATTGAAGAGGTGACCGCCCGGCTTGGCTATCTTGAAGATGTCGGGCTGCAATATCTTACGTTAGATCGATCAGCGGTGACCTTGTCCGGCGGGGAATTGCAGCGAATTCGTCTGGCCACGCAAATCGGCACCAAGCTGACCGGCGTGATCTACGTGCTTGATGAACCGTCCATCGGTTTGCATTCGCGTGACAATGAAAAGCTGATCAAAACCATCACCCGGCTGCGGGATATCGGCAATACCGTGATTGTGGTAGAACATGATCCAGCCACCATGGTGGCGGCTGATTTCGTGATTGATATGGGACCGGGCGCGGGCGAGCATGGCGGGCAAGTCGTCGCGCAGGGGACCGCGCAGGAATTGATGAAGAATCCGAAATCGGTTACAGGCAAATATCTTTCCGGCAAAGAAACTATCGATCGGCCAAAAGAATACCGCAAAGGCAGCGGCAAATCGATCACCATTCATAATGCCACCGCGTTCAACCTCAAGAATGTTACGGTCAGCATTCCGCTTGGCAAGCTCGTGGCGATCACCGGTGTGTCCGGCTCAGGAAAATCAACCTTAATGACGGATATCCTTGGCAAAGCATTGTCGCATCATTTTTATCGCGCCAAAGATTTGCCGGCTGCCCATGACAAAATCACCGGCATTGAGCATATCGACAAAGTGATCAGCATTGATCAGAGTCCGATTGGACGCACGCCGCGTTCCAATCCGGCAACCTATACGGGTGTCTTTACCTATATCCGCGATCTGTTCACGGAAACGGCCGAAGCCAAGCTGAAAGGGTATAAGGCGGGACATTTCTCTTTTAATGTGAAGGGCGGCCGCTGCGAAGCCTGCCAGGGAGACGGCCAGGTGAAAATTGAAATGCAAATGCTTTCAGACGTTTACGTGACATGCGATGTCTGCCAGGGCCGCCGTTACAATCGCGAAGCATTGGAGATCTATTATAAAGGAAAGACGATTGCTGACGTGCTTGAGATGACGATTGAAGAAGCGCGCCTCTTCTTTAAAGATACCAGCGCGATCTTTGAGAAGCTTTCCACCCTTAAAGACGTGGGACTTGGCTATCTCAAACTTGGGCAGAGCGCGACAACCTTGTCCGGCGGAGAAGCGCAACGCATTAAACTGGCGACCGAACTTTCCCGCCGCTCAACCGGAAAAACTTTGTATATTCTCGACGAGCCGACGACCGGTTTGCATTTTGAAGATATCAAACGTCTCCTGCTTGTTCTCAATAAGCTCGCGGACAAAGGCAATACCGTTCTGATTATCGAACATAATCTTGACGTGATTAAGAACGTCGACTGGGTGCTTGATATGGGCCCTGACGGCGGAGACAAAGGAGGCGAATTGGTTGCTGAAGGAACCCCGCCGGATATCGCGAAGGTAAAACGTTCGTTTACGGGGAAGTATTTGAAGGAGATATTGTAGAGAGTTACAACCGTGATCATGCCCTTCTTTGTTGGGTCTCTTGCTGTGCAAGGCGCAAAGGCTGGCAAACGGGAATCTCGTCGGATTTTTCGGAACATTCTTTACTGCTATCGTGTTCTCCCAAATAACGACGGAGAGGTGAGGATTGAACGATGTGCAGGGAGAAGATGGTTGCGTGCATTAGGATAGTCCTTCCCCCTAGAAAAGGGGGACTGGATAAAGCTTGGCAAAACGTAAACGTAACGAGGGGGTTCTGGGTTAACAAGAACTCCCCCAAGAAGGTTTCGTTTTTCGCGATGCATTTATCTTTGCCCCTCTTTTCTAGAGGGGAGAAGATGGTTGCGTATCGTCGATTTAATTTTTTCAATGACACCATCGAGCTGATTTATAACTTCTTCGTTCGTGAATCGTAGGAAACGGACTCCATAGAACTCAAGCTCTTTTTGCCTTGCCGCGTCTCGGAATTTTACTGCAATATCGTGGTGAACAGCACCGTCAAGTTCAATTGCGAGCTTATAAGTACGCGAGTAGAAATCGACTACGTACCCATTAATAGGGTGTTGGCGCAAAAATTTAGAGCCAAGCTGCTTTCTTCTTAATTTCTGCCAAAGGATATTTTCTGCTGCTGTCTGATTCTTGCGCAGCTCTTTAAGGCGATGCATAAATGCTTCATCCAACCAAACAAGCTTGCCATCATTGTTCATGCGACGATAGTAGAGGTCATATAAACGAATTTCTTGGTCCATAAAAAAATGCCCACAATGATTAGCTGTGGGCAAGCGACAGTATTATAGCATGTTCTACTCAACCGATAAATGTTTCTTCTTCCCCCTAGAAATGGGGGACTGGATAAAGCCTGGCAAATCGTAAACCTGGCGAGGGGGTTCTGGGTTAATAAGAACTCCCCCAAGAAGGTTTTTGCATTTAGTATCTTTATCGCGCCCCCTCTTTTCTAGAGGGGGGGAAGATGGTTGCGTGTATTAGGATAATCTTCCCCCTAGAAAAGGGGGAGGGGAGAAAACCTATAAAATCACAAAGATGAAGAGGGGGTTCTGGGTTAATAAGAACTCCCCCAAGAAGGTTTTTGCATTTAGTATCTTTATCGCGACCCCTCTTTTCTAGAGGGGGGAAGATGGTTGCGTGCCTAGTCCTTCCCCCTAGAAAAGGGAGATGGAGAAAACAATAAAATCACAAGGATGATGAGGGGGTTCTGGCGTGCTGCTATCCATGCTAAGCTATCCGGCGTATGGATGAGATGCGCCGACAAATTGTAAAGACCACAGCCTTTTTTGACGTGCTTGGTATTCCGGTTGGTAAGGATCAATTATTTGCGTATCTCTTATGGGAAGCGAAGCATCAACCTGATGAACATATCTTCGAGCAAGCCGTTCAAACTCTGCTTGATGAGCAAAAAATCTGTTCTGCGGGCTCGCTTTTCTGTCTTCCCGAGCGCTTGGGGAACTTTTCCGCAGATTATCAACAGGCGCAGGAGCGCTCTCGCGCATTGCTGAAATCAGCGAAAGCCTGGAGCAAGGCGCTTGCTCTGTTTCCAGGGGTTGAGGCCATCGCGGTTTGCAATACAGTCGCTTTCGGACATGCAGGCGAAGACAGTGATATCGATTTCTTTATTCTCACAAAACCCGGCTGGCTTTGGCAGACGAGGTTTTTTCTTACGGCCTTTTTGCACCTGCTTGGAAAGAGGCCAAAGCCGGGAAATGAGTATGGAACAATCTGCCTGAGTTTCTTCCTTCAGGCGGACAGGCTTGATCTGCGATCCGTCGCGCTTAAGGAAGATATTTATCTTGATTACTGGATCCGCACGCTTACGCCGCTCTATGATCCCTGCTGTCTAGTTGATCGTCTCAAAGAGGAAAACCGCGGGCTTTGCAGAGCGCATGTTCTTCCAGAAAAACAGGCTGTTCCTGCGAGCCGTTGGCATGGTGCAATAAAGGCTCTGGGACATTGGCTGCTCAAGCCCTTTCATCGCCTCATGGAGCAAAAAACAAAATCATGGCAGCAGAAGCGCTTTCCGGAAACGATCCAAACGGCGCTACAAAAGGGAGGAACGGAAGTGGTTGTCAACGATATCATGCTCAAGTTTCATACCAATGACCGCAGATTGATGTATAAACATGCTTATGAAGAACGTCATCGCCAGGCTCTCGGGGAATGAATCAGGTATGAGACGATGGTTTGGTCTTGGGTTCCTGCTTTATCTTTTTTTGCTTCCTTGGCAGGCTCGCTATCTTTTTTCTGAATACTCCCTTGAAACGCCTTTTTACGGAGGACTCTCATTGTATGCCACGGACCTGCTCTTTGCTTTATTGCTTATTGTCTGGATCGCAAGCCATGCTTCAGACATTGTTAACTGGGCGAAAGCACATCGCATTGTGCTTTGCTGTTTTTCCCTTTTTTTGGTTTTCCTCTTTCTCTCCCTTCTTTGGTCGCCCGAGCCATTCCTTGGCTTGATCTTTGCTCTGCGCGTCATGCAAACGCTTTTGCTCGCGCTTATGGTAATGACGGTTTCCGTTCCGATCCGCGCCATGCTGCTTGTTCTGCTCCTGGCCGGAGTCATGCAAAGCTTGCTTGCTCTCTGGCAATTTTTTCTGCAGGAAATACCTGCCAGCACCTGGCTTGGCATGTCCGCGCAGGATCCGCGCGAGCTTGGCGTTTCCGTGATTGAATCAGCTGATGAGCGATGGCTGCGGGCCTATGGTTCGCTTCCGCATCCAAATATCCTGGGCGGATTTTTATCCCTTTGCGCATTGATTGCCGCAGGCTGGTACTTTTCGGTGTATCGCCGTTTGCGCGGAGCTGGGAATGCTTTTTTCAAGCAGTTGCGCATTGAATCCATTGGTTCTTTGCTGGCATTTCTGCTCACCGTTTCGGGATTGCTGCTTACCTTCAGCCGGAGCGCGTGGCTTGGTTTTGCCGTTGGATTTGCCGCGCTTGTTTTATTCGCTCGCAAAGGAGAAACGTGGAGCACGGTTTTTGTACCGGTTTTGAAGTTGATGGCTGCAGGCGGAATCATTCTTTGCGTCTTTCAGTTGATTTTTGGCCCGCTTTGGACGCAGCGCATTGCGTCAGAATCGCGGCTTGCGGTGATGTCATCCCAGGAGCGGATGGATCTGAACGAAACGGCTCGCTTGATCATTGAAAAACACCCTTTGCGAGGCAGCGGAGCGGGGCAATATGTGGTCGAGTCCATGATCCAGCATCCTGGGCAGGCTCTTTACGCGTATCAGCCGGTACATAATGTCTGGCTGCTTGTCTGGGCGGAATTGGGGCTTGCGGGCCTCTGCCTTTTTGGATTGGCCGTGGCCTTTTTCTACCGGACGCTGCTGTGGCTGAAGCGATTGCCGGCATTCCGCATTGAAGCTGCTTTGTCTCTTTCACTGATGATCTCCCTCTTCACGATGTTCTACTTTGAACATCATTGGTGGACGCTTTGGTTTGGGCTTGGATTGACCGGGGTGCTGCTTGGTTTTATGCTTGCAACCATGCTGGATTTGCAAAAGAGGAGGGGACATGGAGCATCTTCGAACGCAGTTTGAAGCCTGGCTGCTTGAACAGGGATATGAGGCTGTGGCAGTGACACTGGATGAAACATCGGTGATCCAGGGCGGCGGATACAGATTGTCAGCCTTTTTCTGCGCCAAAGAATCTGAGAGGAGCGGTAGCGGTGATTCCGTCGGAGCTAAGCCGTAAGCGATGCAGATAATCAAGACGGACGAGGAGCGGTCTTCCATGCTGATCTTTTTGCGATTCTGTCTCTGCATGGTACCTTGGCAAAGGAGGGAATTTAACAGGAGGGATCTTTTGCATGTGGTCTTTCGAGGCCTTTTCCATTCCCGATCTGAAAAGAAAGATTGATGAGTTTCTTTGTAAGAAAGGGAGCGTGGATAATCTCTGCGTGCAGCGCATAGGCGATTGTATTGCCGGGAAATTCCTCCTCGTGCTGAACGGTGCTGACTCAGCCGAGAGTCTGCTGGAAGGACTGGAGAGAATCCTGTCCGAATACGGGGTGGTGGAAAACCGGCACATGGAACCAGCGGGCGATAAAACCCTGGGATCCTTTCAACTGAGACAGCCTTTGACCAAAAGCGAGTTTGAAATCTTTGAAGATCCTGAGCGGGGGGATTCCAATAGGGGCGCGTGAACAAAGTGGGGAACTCATACGGCCTTTTCTTCCATGCGGAGAAAGGGCCGTCTTCTTTTCCTCCTTTTCTCTTGACACGGGGAAATGATTTTTCTTAATATAGAGCAGCTAGCACTCTTTTGTGGAGAGTGCTAATGAGATCATTAATTCTTTGCTCATCTCTATGGCAAAACTCACTCCTTTGCACGATCATCTTATCGTCAAAGCCATTTCAGACGAACAGGCTACAAAGGCTGGCATCATTTTGCCTGACACGGTTGATAAAGGACGTCCGGAAAAGGGCGAAGTCATTACCGCAGGTCCTGGCAAATTGACCGAATCCGGCACTCGATTGGAAATGTCCGTTAAAGCGGGCGACAAAGTTATTTTCAAAAAGTACGCGCCCGATGAAGTAAAAATCGACGGAGAAGAATTCCTCATCATCGCTGAGAGTGATGTCTTGGCGGTGATTGAGTAATTGGGTACAAATCACAGATCGGATACAAATTTACAAATAAACCTGCTTCACAGCATATTCGTAAATTTGTAACGAATTCGTGATTCGTACCCCCATCAGGAATAACCTCTTAATATCAACCAACAATCTTATGGCTAAACAACTCCTATTCAAAGAAGAAGCACGCGCCGCTCTCAAGCGTGGTGTAGACAAGCTCGCGAATGCTGTCACGGTGACCCTGGGCCCAAAAGGCCGCAATGTCGTTCTTGATAAGGGATACGGATCGCCGGTTATCACCAAAGACGGCGTAAGCGTTGCAAAAGAAATCGAACTTGAAGACAAGTACGAAAATATCGGCGCATCCATGGTCAAAGAAGTTGCTTCAAAGACCAATGATGTGGCTGGCGATGGAACCACGACAGCGACCTTGCTTGCGCAAATCATGATTACGGAAGGGCTCAAGAATGTCACTGCTGGAAGCAATCCTCTTGGCATCCGCCGTGGGATTGAAAAAGGCGTTCAAGCCATCACCAAGGAATTGCGTGAAAACCTCGCTCAAAAAGTTTCCGGCCAGAAGGAAAAAATCGCCCAGGTTGCATCCATTTCCGCCAATGACAAGGAAATCGGCCAGATTATTGCCGATGCCATAGAGCAGGTGGGAGAAGACGGCGTCATCACCATTGAAGAAGGGCAGACATTCGGCGTGGAGAAAGAAGTCGTTGAAGGCATGCAGTTTGACAAAGGCTATGTGTCGCATTACATGGTGACCAACCCGGACCGCATGGAAGCGGAATACCAGAATGTGCAGATTCTTCTGACGGATAAGAAAATTTCATCGTTGAATGAATTGCTTCCGCTGCTTGAAAAGCTCGCGACCATGGGACGCAAAGAGCTCGTGATCATTGCTGAAGATGTTGACGGCGAAGCGCTTGCGACTTTGGTTCTGAACAAATTGCGCGGAGCGTTCCATGTATTGGCTGTAAAAGCGCCTGGATTTGGCGACCGCCGCAAAGCAATGCTGCAGGATAT
This sequence comes from uncultured Gammaproteobacteria bacterium, assembly GCA_964503955.1. GTDB lineage: Bacteria > Patescibacteriota > Patescibacteriia > VMEV01 > CAYQCH01 > CAZDCG01. The sequence goes on along the minus strand of CAZDCG010000001.1, from coordinate 429,948 downwards.
TGCCGTCCTGACCGGCGGAAAGGTGATCTCTGAAGAAATCGGCCTGAAGCTTGAAAACGCGGAGGTGACTGATCTTGGACAGGCTGCCAAGGTTGTGGCAACGAAAGAACACACAACCATCGTGGGCGGCCATGGCGACAAAGCGGCTATCGACGCGCGCGCGGCGCAGATCAAACTTGAAGCCGAACAGGCAACCTCGGATTTTGACAAAGAAAAACTTCAGGAGCGCCTTGCCAAATTGACCGGCGGTGTCGGTATTATCAAAGTCGGCGCGGCGACTGAAGTGGAAATGAAAGAGAAGAAGCATCGTATCGAAGACGCGCTGGCCGCCACCAAAGCCGCGGTGGAAGAAGGTATTGTTCCCGGCGGAGGCGTGGCGCTGCTTCGTTCTATCAAGGTGCTTGACGCACTCAAGCTTGAGGGCGAGGAAGCAATTGGTATCAGCATTCTTCGCCGCGCGCTTGAAGAGCCTGTCCGCCGCATTGCGATGAACGCGGGCAAAGACGGGTCGGTTGTTGCTGAGCAGGTGAAGAACGGTGAAAAGGGATTTGGGTACAATGCGGCGACCGATACCTTTGAAGATCTTATCGAAGCCGGTGTCATTGATCCGGCCAAGGTCGTTCGCTCCGCGCTTGAAAATGCCGCTTCGGTCTCCAGCATGCTTTTGACCACCGAGGCCGTTGTGACGGATCTCCCCGAGAAGAAAGACGATATGCCAGGCATGGGCGGTATGGGTGGTGGTATGGGAATGCCAGGCATGGGCATGATGTAGACGAAGCATCTGTTTGGCGATCTGCTTCGTCAGGATCTTCGATGCTCGCTCACCGTACGATAGGTACGCATCGCTCCGCTTCTCAATCCTTTCTCGCGTCTCATCCAAACAGATGCTTCGGAAAGGATAGAAAATCAAGAAACAAGTAAACACGAAGAGCGTTCTCGATTGCGAGGGCGCTCTTTTGTTTGGGAGGGGGAGATGGAGATAGAGATATAGGCACAAAGATTAGAGACTAGATTGCAAAGGTACTTAAATATCGAGAAGGTTAATGATAGAGAGTGTGTTTAGATTTAGAGGTAGATAGAGATATTAGACGCTAGATGGAAGCAAAAACCCCGCCTGACCGGTGAAGGAAAAGCGGGGTTCTCGGTGGATGAACCGGTTAGAACACGTTGACGAATTGCACCAGGTTCCTGGTCGCGGGGTCGACCGGACCGTCGATGCTGTCGGTTTCTCCGTTATCGTTCTCGAAGATGAAGGTGGGGATTTCAAGCGTCAGCGTGTCGATGCTTGGAAAGAGCGTCATATCTCCGGCCACAAAGACACGCTTGGCCTGCCCGGGAGCGATAGAGAGCGCCCCGCCCGTCGAGAGATCGAAAAAAACCGTTCGCGGATCGTCCGGATCCAGGATCCCAAAACCCAGGATATTGCCGAAACTGTCCACCAGGCGAGGATTCAGTCCGATCAAAGCCTTGTCAAAGCGCGCTTCCATGAGCTGGAGTACCACGCTGTGCTCGTTGGAAAGCTCCGTCAGGACGACTTCAGCCAGCACTTCGCTCGCGCCGCGGGCAACATGCACGCGCACCGGCTGGATGGCTTCAGCCAGGACAAGAGGCGGGGCCGTCACGAGCAGGGTGAAGTTCAACCCGGGAAGCGGGATCTCCTTTGGGGGAGATGAGGCGCTCGAGGCGGTGATCGAGAGGACGCGGAAATTCACCACCTCATCGTCCAGGCCGAGCGTGTTGAAGAACAAGGACATTTGCTCGACCTGTCCGATCTGGTCAAGCCGCAGCAGAGCGTTCCTTCCATTTGTCGGCTGAATGTTGAGCAGCGACTGCCGGACGGAAAATTGGAACTGAGCGGGATCGTTCACGGTGAACGGATCAACCTGAATGGACTTGCCTACCACGCCGTCATTGGTCGTGATAAAAGCGCCGTACGTGGGGTGAGAGGTCTGCACGGTCATCTGCGTGATGACAATGTCGGCTGCCTGGGCGGTCGCGTCGAATCGGGCGAGCTGTGCCGCAGGAGCTTCTTGGATCGTCGCGACGGGCGCTCGGTCAACGGTGAGCACCACGTCGTTGAGGATGAAGAAATGGCGTCTTTCATCCCCGCAGCCTATGAAGAAGAGGTGGAAGCCGAGCACCAGCTTCAGCTGTCGACCCCACCAGGAACGGACGAGTCGATGCATCAATCCCTCCGCAAAATCGTAGGTTGATGGTTTGTCCCGGTTATCGGGCCAATCAGTTATGCTAGAGCTCGCCTGAGATCGCGTCAACTGTTCCATGAAAAACGTCGCCATTTTTGGACGATAAACAGCAAGCCCCGCTTCTTCCTCGTGAAAGGGTGAACGGGGCTTAGTCTTAGAACACGTTGACGAACTGGACAAGATTGCGCGTGGTCGGATCCACGGGACCGTCGATGCCATCGACCTCGCCATTGTCGTTCTCCACAATGATGCGAGGGATTTCAAGCGTCAGTGTGTCGAGTCCTGGGAAGGGCGTCAGATCCGCGATCACGAAGACGCGGCGGGCCTGCCCGGGAGCAATGCTTAAGATTCCTCCCAATCCCAGATCAAAGAAGATTGCTCTTGGATCAACAGGGTCGAAGATTCCCTGGCTCAGCACATTCCCGAACGAATCCGTCAGGTAGAAAATCGTCGGCAATGGACTATCAAGACGGGCTTGCACCAGCTGCACCGTCACTGAATGTTCATTGGACAGTTCGGTGAGTGTCATTTCAGCAAGGATTTCCTGCGCTCCGTGCGAAACGTGCACGCGCAGCGGCTGGATCGCTTCGGCGAGCACGATGGGCGGCGCGGTGACAAGAAGCGTGAACTGCAAATCGCGCACACCGTCGCGTTCACGGCCTTTTCCCCGCCATGAAACGACGATATGGGTTATTTGAAAATTCACCACTTCGTCATCGAGCCCAAGCGTGTTAAAGAACAGGCTGAATTGACGGACTTCACGGATCTGATCCATGCGAAAGAGGGCTGTCCGCCCGTCGACCGGCAGGATACGCAGGTTGCGAACGCGCTTCTTGAGATTCTTGCGCACCTGCTGCGGATCAGACTGGGTGAACGGATCAACTTCCCGGCTGACTCCCACGACCCCCTCCTCGGTGGTAATGAACGCGCCGAAGGTGGGAAGGCTTGTCCGCACCCGGATCTCGTGCACGGCCATTTGCTCTTCAAGGGCGGTCGCGTCAAAGCGCGCGAGCAGGGCAGTGGCCGATTCGGGGATGGTGGCGACTGGAGCACGGTCGACCGTGATCAGCAGCCGCTCGGCCGCGTGGGAATGGTTGTGATCGTGGCAGCCCGTCAGCATGACAGACAATAGGCCAGCCAGGAAAAACTTCCTGCATTTGCTCAGAGAACACCTCGCTTGTTTTTGTACGCTCCGACGTGGCAATAGGTAACCATATGAATGGAAAATTCTCTTGTCCATGCTTCTGTCATCAAATTGTGGAACAAAACAGGTGGTCTAAAACAACAAGACCCCCTTTCTACTCGCGTAAAGCTTTCGAAAGGGGGTGCTTGGTTCACCGAAGAAACCTTGTGGCTATCGAGCCGGTTTCAGCGGGAGTCTACTGCACGAGGTGAGACGGCCCGGTCTGGCGGACCATGTGAGCCCGCCCCCAGTCGTCCAGGATGGCGTGCAGAACCATCTGGACGGTGTCGCCTGACTGGTTGGTGTTCAGGTGGAGCGGAACGTTGAACGAGTAGGAGACGCCACTGATGAGCTCGAAGCTGGTGGTCTGCCATCCGAACGGCAGCTCGACCAGCTTGTTGACGTTCTCCTGCGTCGACGCCTTGCTCGTTCCGTCGAAGACGAGGTGGACCTCGCCGACCAGCTGGGCGTTGTTGCTGACCAGCGTGTAGACGGCGCCGCGGATGTTGACATCTTCGCTTGACATGAGGTCGGCGGCGAAAACATCACGTCCGTTGAAGGGGCCGGTCGTGGTGATGACCCGCTGGGTCATGGTCAGGACCTTGTTGAACTCGACCCCGAACCAGACGAAGTTGCCGTACGCGTCGCGCGCGCCGCCCTCGTAGATGGTCAGGTCTTGGCTGCCATGATCTACGGTGGTGGACACACCGTTCGCCTGGATCCACACGTTGGTGTTGACCGAGGCGATGGTATCGGCGAGGACGCGGTAGCTCGTGACCTCGCCCGGGCTCAGCTCGACCGGACTCATCGACAGGTCGGCACGGATGATGCCCGAGCCGGTCAGGTTGACGGTCTGTCCGTCGATGACCAGGCGCAGGTTGCTCACTCCGGTGTTGTTGCCGTTGTCGATGAAGTTGATCTCCGACACGCTCGCGGTGTGGATCGCGCTGGTATTGGCCAGCTCGACCTCAGCGAAGACGGTATCGGTGCTGCGCTCGTCGACCCTGCGGGGCATGATCGCCGTGTGCTGGAGCCGCGAGTGTTCGCGGTAGCGCACGGTGACGGCGGGCGGGAGGTTGTTGAGCATGTCCTCCTCGCTGCCGCTCCCGATCGAGACGCTGATGCGCTCGACCGAAGCAGTCACGTCCTGGCCGTCGAGCTGCGAGCTGTCTGTGATCACCTGGATCGCGAGCTCGTCGGTAGCCGCGGCGCAGTAGCCGAGCTCGAGCAGACTGGATGCCCGGAACTCGAACCGCGTGGCGGGACCGTAGAGCGTCCTCGACACCGACTGTCCGGTCTTGTTATTCCAGACGTTGATCGTGACGAAGTCCAGAGGCCGGCTCGTGTTCAGGACGAAGGACCGCAGCGCGGTCTCGTCCATGAGCGCGACCATCTTGTAGACGCCGAGCAGCTCGGTGGGGGTGGTGTCACGGGTCGGATTGGACGGGTTGTTCCAGTCCATGACCGTGTTCACCAGCAGCGCCTGGGCATTGAAGCCGGTGCTGTTCCCACTGAGGCTGGCGACGACCGAGTACGCCGGCGTGTTGGTGAAGGAGTAGTTCTCCACGTAGAAGTAGATGTAGCCGTCGCTGGTCGGCGTGGCCTGCACGCTGGCCGTGGTGCCGTGGGCGGAGTTCGTCCAGTTCCCGTTCTCCTGGACCCACAGCTCGATCGAGCTGGTGGAATCCGCGGAGAACGTCACCGTCTGTCCGCCCTGGACCCAGACCGCGAACATGTCGCGGTCATACGGCTCCTCGATCTCCCCCGTCACGGCCGTGCCGGGGGTGAGGATGGTAGCCGAGCCCGCATCGCCGCCGTGGTCGTCCGCCTGCGGCGCCGGGGGCACGGGGCTGGGGAGCGGGTTGCCGGGGCTGATGGGCGCGCCGCCGGAACGGCCGCCTGACTTGGCGCAGCCCAGCACCATCATCCCACAGAAGATCGACAGGATGCCGGCCACGAGGACCGGCGAAATGAACCGAAAGAAGCTGGCGACAAACGACATGGTGAACCCCCCCTCTGTGCGTGGAGCACCTGGATGAGAAAAGCTTGAGAGAACAGTGAGTATTTGTTTAACGTTTCAAAATATCACAAAAGATCAGTTTTGTCAAGTCTGTTTACTCATTCCGAATTGATTTGACAAAGAGTGAAAAATCAGTGAAAATGCCACGATTTCCTTGGCATGGTGCCCTGGAATCACCCGAAAAGGGGGAATGTAGAGTGAAGCCGTTCTCGATCAGCGAAAATGTCAACCTCTGGCTGGCCGGCGACATCGTCACCGACCCGGTCCTGGACTTCTTCCAGGCCTTCGGCGTGGATCTCGCCTCGCGCGAACTCTCGGCCGTGGTCAAGCAGACCCAGCCGCTGCAGCGCAAGCCCGGCCAGGCGCGCTGGGAGATGGCCGGCCGCGAGGTCAACCGCGTGCAGCTCATGACCGCGCTCGACCGCCTCGGCCTGCTCGAGCCGCACGGGATGCCCGAGGACGGACAGGAGCGCCTCCTCGTGATCCTGGGTTCGACCGCGAAGTCCATGGTCCACCGCGGCCGCTTCGCGATCAAGTTCCTGAACAACGGGGTGGGCTCCATGCTCTTCCTGACCAGCGAGCGTCCGCTCAACAAGGAGGAGCAGGAGATCATGTCCGGTGTCGTGCCCGTGGGCGGCACCGAGCGCGACGCCGCCAAGTTCGCGGCGCTCAAGCTGAGCCTCCCGGCGCACCTGGACCTGATGTTCCGGGTCGCGCACAACCAGCCGGACGGCAAGCCCGCCCGGGCCGACGAGACCATCGCCTCGCTCGTCGACTTCATGGGGGACAGCGACACCCCGCTGGCTCTGGTCAGCCACCAGCCCTTCGGCGTGCGGCAGGTCTTCACCTGCCAGCGGCTCTTCCGCATGCTGAACTACCTCAAGGAGGGGTTGGAGCCTGCCTACCTCATGGCTCCGCCGCTCACCGATCCGGCCGACAACCCGCAGGTGATCTTCGACGAGGTCACGCGGATGCTCTACGAGCTGCTGCAGTACCGCGAGATCGCCAGCGACTTCTAGGTTCGCGAGAACCTTGAGCGCTTCTGCGCCGCCTCCTTTCCGGAGCGCGGCGCAGAACACCTCTTTGTAAGGAACAGATGTTACTTATAGAGAAGTGATGGGGGTACGAATGTGCGAATCGAATACAAATTTACGAATAAAGCAGCGCCTATTCATGGGCGTATTTTTATTTCCCTAATTCTTAATTCCTTCCCCTAATTCTTTAAGATGCTAATGTCATAAAGCCGCTCAAAGAATTAGGACTTAGGAATTAGGTGGAGGAGTTGGGGAGTAATGAGAGATAAGGATGAGGATAAAATTAGGGATTACCAAGCCCAGAACTCCCCCAAGCATGTTGATTTTTACTCCACGTCTCTCACAGCCCCTCTTTTCAAGAGGGGAGAAGCGACTTCTTCCCCCTAGAAAAGGGGGACAGGGATCAACTGTCTAGAGTCATGGACTTGATGAGGGGGTTCTTGGAAGCCTATCTTTGACGAACTCACGTATTTTCCGTACAATTTGCCTACTTTCAGTACATTGAATTGCCTTTCTCTCTTTATGCGCGAGTACAAGACAATCGCCACCTGCGTGTGCGTTGTCCGAAATGAGCACGGACAATTTCTTTTTTTACAGCGTGGAAAAAATGAGGAATTTGGCGCCAATCAATGGGATTTCCCGGGCGGTTCAAAAGAGTTTCTGGAAACCCCTGAACAAGCAGTCTTGCGCGAGTGCAAAGAGGAATCAGGGCTTGATGTGCATATTGAAAAATTTCTGCGCTATAAAGTTATCCGCGGAGCCATTGATCCAAATGTGGAATTCGTTTCCTTTCTCTTTCTTGGCAAAGCAGAACATCAGGAAGTCCAGATCAGTCATGAACATCAGGATTACCGCTGGATGAGTTTTGAAGAGGCGAAGAGGGAATTGGATTGCGTTGGATGGGTGAATGAATTCATGGATGAAGTTGAAACCGGAAAATCATTCTTTAATGGATCTGAGCTCTGAATTCTGAACTCTTGATCTGACTCTGAGCTGCCTCAGAACCAGAAATCAGACCTAGAATTCAGGATTCAGATTAATTGGTTGGTCGCAGTATATATGAGATTAAATATCCCCGACATTGAGAAATCGATTCTCGCGTTTTGGCAGGAACACGATACGTTCACCAAATCGATTGAACAACGGCCGGACGACCGCCGTTTTGTGTTTTACGATGGTCCTCCGTTCGCGACCGGCCTGCCGCATCACGGTTCTTTGCTGGCCAGCGTGATCAAGGATCTTATTCCCCGCTATAAAACCATGCGCGGCTATCGTGTGGACCGCGTCTGGGGATGGGATTGCCATGGCTTGCCGGTTGAAAATCTTGTTGAGGGAGAGCTTGGACTCAATTCCAAAAAGGATATTGAAGCGCTTGGCGTGGATAAATTCGTCAATGCTTGCCGCGCGTCGGTGTTGAAATATGACCGGGAGTGGAAAGCCTATATCGAGCGCACCGGCCGCTGGGTGGATTTTGATAATTCCTACAAAACCATGGACAACTCCTTTATCGAGTCTGTCTGGTGGGGGGTTAAGCAGATTTACGATAAAGGACTGGCGTATGAGGGACGCCATATCTCTTTGTATTGTCCTCGCTGCGCGACACCGCTCTCAAATTTTGAGATTGCCATGGACAATAGCTACAAAGACGTTGTCGACCACTCCGCTTTTGTGAAGTTTCCCGTCAAAGGGGAGGAGAAAACGTTCTTCCTGGCTTGGACGACCACGCCATGGACCTTGCCGGGCAATGTGGGGCTGGCCGTTCAGGTTGATGCCGATTATGCCCTTATTGAACATGATGGAGAAAAATTCTACGCGGCTAAGGATCTTGCGCAGCAGCTTTTTGGCGAAGGAGTTTTGATTGTTGAAACGGTGAAAGGGGCTGAGCTTATCGGCAAAGCGTACGAGCCGCTCTATACTTATATGCCTACGGAAGGCAAAAAAGCCTATGAGGTTCTGGCTGCCGATTTTGTCTCGCTTGAAGACGGGACCGGCATCGTGCATACGGCTGCAATGTACGGCGAAGACGACTATAAACTCGCTCTGGAAAAAGATCTTCCCCGCGTGCAAACGCTTGATGAACAAGGCCGCTTTTTTGCATTTGTCACGCCTTTTGCCGGCATGTTTTACAAAGATGCTGAACAACCGGTCATTGATGATTTGCAGTCACGCGGTTTGCTCTTTAAAGATGAACCGTACAAGCATAGCTATCCTTTCTGCTGGCGCTGTTCAACTCCGCTCTACTATAATGCGGTGCCTGCTTGGTTTATCAATGTCCAAAAGATCAAAGACAAGATGATCAAGCTCAATGAGCAGATCAATTGGTATCCGGAGCACCTCAAGCATGGACGGTTTTTGCATGGACTGGAAAACGCTCCGGACTGGAATATTTCCCGCAACCGCTATTGGGGTTCTCCCATCCCGGTCTGGCAGTGTGAAAACCAGGAATGTGACCAGCTCGACATTATTTCAAGCATTCAGGAACTGTCAGAAAAGAGCGGAGTTTCGGCAGAGCAGATCACGGATCTTCATCTGCCGGCCATCGACAAGTATACATGGGCTTGTTCATCGTGCGAGGGAACAATGAAACGTGTTTCGCAAGTGTTTGACTGTTGGGTGGAATCAGGTTCCATGCCATTTGCTTCCGTGCATTATCCATTCGAGAACAAGGAAAAATTCGAAGCGAATTTCCCGGGTGAATTCATTGCCGAGTATATCGCGCAAACGCGCGGATGGTTCTATACGCTGCATGTGCTTTCAACGGCCATTTTTGACAAACCATCATTTGTGAATGCGGTTACCACCGGAACCATTCAGGCGGAGAACGGACAGAAAATGTCCAAGAGCAAAAAAAATTATACCGATCCGCTTATTCTGTTTGACCAGTATGGCGCGGACGCATTCCGTTTCTACCTCATGCAGTCGCCTGTCATGCTTGGTGAGAATTTGAACTTTTCAGATGACGGCGTCAAAGAAGCATTCCGCAAAGTCATCATGCTGCTGACGAATATCCAGAGCTTATACATGATGTATGCGGGAGAGGGGCGCGGCTCCGTTTCGGCAAGCGATGTTCTTGCTCAGCCTTTGTCTGCGATGGACAAATGGATTCTTGCGCGCTGGCAGGAAACATTGAAGGAAACAACGGAACAGCTTGATCAATATAATGTTGTTAAACCGGCTCGGAGCCTGGTGCAATTCATGGATGATTTTTCCACTTGGTACTTGCGCCGGTCACGCGACCGGTTTAAAGGCAGCGATTTGGCAGACAAAGAAGCAGCTCTAGCGACGACTCGATTCGTGCTTGAACAGTTGCTGCTGGTACTCGCGCCGTATACGCCGTTCATGACAGAGTATCTCTATCAGCAGCTTTGCAATTCGCAAGAGATTTCCGTGCATTTGCAGAACTGGCCGGAGCTTGAAGCCTCTTTTGCGGATGAAACCATCTTAAAAGAAATGCAGGCAGTCCGCGATATCGTTGAAGTAGCTTTGGCAGCCCGCGCGCAGTCCGGCCTCAAGATCCGTCAGGCGCTTGAAACCTTGCTGGTGAAGCTGCCGGCCGGCCTGTCTTCGCTTGATACCTATGAGCAGATTCTGGCTGAAGAGTTGAATGTGAAATCCGTTAAAGCGGTTAGCAGCATTGAGGAGCAGCCCGGCTATCATGTGCAGGAAGGAAACGGCATGACCGTTTCGTTGAAAACCGAGCTTTCTGAGGCTTTGCTAAAAGACGGCTTTGTTCGTGAATTTGTGCGCCAGATCAATTTCCTTCGTAAAAAAGCGGGATTAAGCATTGCGGATCGTGTCATGATTACGTACGAGACAGATTCAGATTTCATCGAGCATGCGCTGACAGAATTTGATGAGCAGATCAAACAGCAAACTTTGGCCAATGCGATTCTGCCGGAAGCGACTAAAGGAGAATCGCAAGGCAAATTGAAATTCCATGAACATGAAATGAAATTTGGAGTGATGAAGGCATAATGGCTTCCACCCATGAGAGAAACGAGATCCTCCAGAGACAAAAAGCACCGCGATGAGCGGGCTTTTTGTTTTGGTGGGGCAGCTTCTTTAAACGTCGTTCTGGATACGAGCACAATCAATTGAGTCCATACGGCATGATTTACAATTTCCACATTTTTTGATAAAAAACACTCTTGCAAATACTTAGCTTCTCATTGCTTCTCGTTAATTTCATTTGTCCATTCGTATCTGCTTCGTATTTGTACCTGAATTATAAACCATCTCGTTATGAAAATAAGCGTCAAACAAGGAAAGTGGTCGCAGAAAGATGTTGAGGCATTATTCGTGCCGATTGCTGAAAAAGAACCTATCCCAAAGGGGTTGCCCAAAACCGCAGAAGAATTGCTTAAAGATGCGCTCGCGCGGAAAGAATTTGCCGGCAAAGCCCGCGAATTCAAGCACTTTGTTCTGCCGACTGGAGGGAAAAAAGGACTCCGGTTTGTTTTCTTTCTCGGCGTGGGCAAAATGAATGACTTGAAAGCGAAAGATTTTGGTGAACTCCTCGGTCAGGCATTGCGGCATGCTCAAACGCATAAAGTAGCCACGGCCGGGTTTTGGTTTCGCGACGCGCTTGCCGAGAGTTTCTCTGAAGTCGAACATCTTTCTGAAATCATCGGTGAGTACGCCATGCTTGCAAGTTATGAATATTCCGCGTTTTTGAAGAAAAAACATCCGCGCATGAAACAGATGATTGTCTATGTGGAAAATAAGAAAGAACTTGCCAGCGTATCGCAGGGAGTGAAAGCCGGCGCGCTCATTGCCGAACAGGTCAATGAAAGCCGCGAGGTCGCCAATCATCCAAGCAATGAAATTACGCCAAAGCAGCTGGCTGCCTTTGCCAAAGAAGCGGGTAAGAAAGCAGGCACCATCACCGTGAAAGTTCTTGGAGAAAAGGAAATGAAAGAGCTTGGCATGGGAGCGATTTTAGGCGTTTCCCGCGGATCTGCGGAAGAAGCGCAGTTTATTATCATGGAATATTGGGGAACCGAGAAATCCGCCGCGCCATATATTGTGATCGGAAAAGGCATTACGTTTGATACGGGTGGAATTTCGATCAAGCCAAGCTCGAATATGCATGAAATGAAGTTTGACATGAGCGGCGGCACCGCGGCCATTGCCATTGTCCGCGCGGCGGCCGCACTCAAGCTTCCTCTCAACGTGGTGGCGCTTGTGCCGGCCAGCGAAAATATGCCGGGCCATGAAGCCTATAAACCCGGCGACATTTTGCGTGCCATGGACGGATCAACGATTGAAGTGCTTAATACCGATGCGGAAGGCCGGCTGCTTTTGGCGGACGCGCTTGTCTACGCGCGGCAATACAAACCAAAAACCGTTATTGACCTGGCCACCCTGACTGGCGCCTGCGCATTGTCTTTGCATGATTATGCGGCCGGGCTATTTACCAAGAACGATGCATTTGCCGACGCGCTTGAAGCAGCCGGCGAGAAAACAGGCGACCATGTCTGGAGACTTCCGCTGCCGGATCATTACCGAAAGTTGTTAAACAGCAAGGTGGCTGATATCGCCAATATTGCCTCGGTTCCTTATGGAGGAGCTCTTACGGCTGCGGCTTTCCTTAATCACTTTGTGGCAGACAAATATGACTGGGCGCATCTGGATATCGCAGGGGTTGCCTGGGAAAGCAATGGAAAAAGTCATCTTGCTCCTGGCAGTACGGGAGCAGGCGCCCGCGTCGTGGTAGAATGGCTAAGGCAGCAAGCTGCCCAGACATAGCAGACGAACAGAATCTCAAGACTTACAGACAATGTAAGGTCTGTGCGTCTGTGAAGTCTGTGTGTCTGTGAGTCTTTACCTTATGATTTCCTCTCTTAAAGGAACGGTTCAAGAAATATTGGAGCACGCGCTGATTTTAGATGTGCAGGGAGTTGGGTATGAAGTCGTCGCCGTTCCGTCGCTCTTGCAAAAAATCAGAGTAGAAGATTCCTTGATGCTCTACACGCATTTGCATATCCGAGAAGATGCCCATACCTTGTTCGGGTTTTCTTCGTTACAAGAACGCAAACTCTTTCGCAAGCTGATTTCCGTCAGCGGCATCGGACCCAAAAGTGCCATGGCAGCATTGAGTGCAGCCCCGATGCCGCAGCTGGTGCAGGCCATTCACATGGAAGATTACAAAGTTTTTGACGCGGTTCCGGGCATCGGCCCTAAAACCGCCAAGCGGCTGGTGATGGAGCTGCGAAATGCGATTGACGCGGAGGAATTTCAAGTGGAATCCGGCGACTCGAATGCTTCTTCGCAGCGAGGCGATCTCATTTCCGCGCTTGAAGCGCTTGGATATTCTTCAAAGGAAATACTTGCTCACCTGGGCAACCGGGACTATTCGTCCATGACTTTGCAAGAGGCGGTCAGAGACGTGCTCAAATCTATGAAAAGCTCATGATATTTCATGAACGCAAGCTTCAGAGTATAATGGAAATAGCTAATTTTTTCGTATGGAAACTCAAATCAAAAAATGTACTTTCTTCGCCGCGATCGGCTGGGGGGCCTTCATCTCAGTAACCTTGTACGGAGTCTTTGTATACGGCCCCGCAAAAGTAAAAGAAGGAGCACTTGCCGGTGCTCAGCCCGCAAGCACAGCTTTGCCGCCTGCTCCTCAAGGAGATGGGATCGATATGACAATGTTTATCCAATCAGCTATAGGTGAAATCCAGTCAGTTGATGAAGATCGATTAGTGCTCCTTTCTAACGGACAGGAACACATCTTTGTGATCACTAACGCAACCGAATTTATCCGTCGGACCTTGGTTGCGCGGCCGGTGGATCCTGAAACCGGGCTGCAGGGAGGCTCTGCCCAAGACGAGCCAATCCGCGCAAGTGATTTGCAGGCCGGTCAGGAGGCGGAAATCTCATTTGTCAGATCAGATTCTGAGACACAGAACGCAAGTCGAATCGTGATTTTTGACTAAATCAGGAAATCAAAAAGCGCCCCGGCCGGGGCGCTTTTTTTTCGCTTTTAGTCAAAGACGTAGAAGGTTGTCGCGACATCCGGATGGGTCATGAAATTGAAGTTGTAAGCAGAAAGCGACTGGTTTGAACCGTAACAATTCGCATGTCGAAAGGTGTGGATCCAGGCCCAATCCCATGGGGCGGCGACTGCATAATGATAGCCGGGACCTGAAATCCATCCGCCATCGCCTCCGCCAAGCTGACGCGTAAAGCCGTATACACCGTTAGCGGAATTCACACTCCAGTTCTCCATGTACAGGTGCTCTTCAATGATACGCGTGTCGTCGTTTCCAGCGGTTTTGTGGTCCATAACCATCCGAATTCGGCACCCATCCGCGTCACCGCATTCAGCTTGTAGATTTGCCTGCGTGCAATACCAGATCGAACTCGAGGTTCGCAAGCTGATTGTCTGTGATGGGCTAACTGTCCCTGACGGTCCCTGCGGTCCTTGTGGTCCCTGCGGCCCCTGCGGCCCCTGAGGTCCCTGTGGACCCTGCGGTCCGGTTGGACCTTGCAAGGGAAACGTTGGATTGCCCCCAGGAGGAGCTTCTGATGGAGCAGCGAATGTGTAGTTGATAATGGAGATCCCTAGAGCGGCACCGAACATGCCGATAAAAACTCCCAGAACTCCGTGCAGCAAAATGTGATTGCGCATACAAAAAGATTATTTCGATCAAAGTATAACACGTTTTTGACGCAGGTGTCTTCTTTCTTGTGGTATACTGTAGGCATATGAGGAAGTCTTTTCTTATTTTCTTTGCGAGTTTGCTCTTTGCGGCTGGGTTTACCATGTCTGTTGAGGCGCAGCAGGTCTACTACGGCATGCATATCGACGAAGTCTATGGCGATGTTAATGGGTACGCGTGGAGTGAGGGAGTAGGCTGGATCGATTTCAACAATGCCATTTACGATGTGAATACCGGCGCGCTTAGCGGAACCGCACTAATCATTGAGCTGCAGAATCAAGGGCAAGACGGACTTTTACATATGAGCGGCGACTGCAGCCCAACCTGCGGCGGTTACGGCGTGAGCGTGGACAGCGGAGGAAACTTCGCCGGCATGGCCTGGAACCAGATCATCGGTTGGGTGCAGTTTGACCCGGTTTACGGCGGGGTATCGCAAAATTCCGCCCAAACTCCAAGCGTTTCCGGCTGGGCCTGGAACGAAAATATCGGCTGGATCCAGATGAGCGAGCTAACCCCGACTCCAGAGGAGGGCGTCTGTTCCGCTTCCCCTTTCAATACATGTCGTTGGGCCTGGTCAGACAATATCGGCTGGATTTTTCACAATAGCGTTGATGATCCATCCACTCCGGAGTTCGGCGTGCATGTCGATACGGAAACCGGAGATGTCAGCGGGCATGCCTGGAATGATTACTTAGCATACATCGATTTTTCTGGAGCCGCTTTTGACCCGCAAACAGGGGAATTGTCGGGGACGGCTGAAATTACCTCGCTTGGTGCGAATAATCTCATTGAACTACGAGGAGACTGTACTCCTTCTTGCGGAGGATTTGGCATTGACCTTCTTCCTGATGGCTCGCTCACCGGTTATGCCTGGAATGATGTAACAGGCTGGATCGATTTTGCCCCAGCTTTGGGCGGAGTGGTTTTTAACGAAGGGCAGGTGCCAAGTTTGTCAGGCTGGGCATGGAATGATCATTATGGCTGGATTGCTTTTCGCTTCACCAATTACGACATCCAATACGGTGTGAATGTGGAAGAAGATGGAAATATCACAGGATATGCCTGGTCTCAAATCGGCTGGCTTGATTATGATCCCGCCGGGCCGTATCCGACATCTCCGCAGCATTCCGCGCATTGGAACCAGGCCACAGGAGAAGTTTCCGGCTGGGCCAAGTTTGTTGGAATCGATGCGGCCGGAGATGATGGCTGGGTAAAGCTGCGCGATACAGGGGCTATCTCATACGGAGTTCAATATAATCAGACGAACAATCGATGGAGCGGCTGGGCCTGGAGTGATACGATCGGGTGGATTCAGTACAACCACGTTTTCGGTTCGGTTATCACCCAGCTGAGAATCGAAGCCGGCCCGCTTGCGCCAACGCTTATCGAGCCGCTTGCTTGTGTTGATACCTATACCTTGTATCCGACATCCGCGCTCACGCCGGTGCTTGATTGGAGTGAATACTCTGCCCTTGATGGATCATCACAAAAAGCGTATCACGTCCAAGTTGATGATGATCCTTTATTTGGATCTCCTCTCATTGACGAAGTCGTGGAAGCACCGGATTCTCTCTATACGGTCGGGCTTGGCGAACTGGTCTACAATGCGACCTACTATTGGAGAGTGCGCGTGCAGAGCGCGGCAGACGACTCTTGGTCTGAGTGGGGAGAACAAGGGCCTGTTGGCGAAAGCAACTGTTTTAGAACGCCGTTGCACCCGGCTCCGCAATGCGCGTTCAGCCTTGACCCTGCTCAGCCAACCTTGGGTCAGCCAACGCAGTTTACTGATGAAACCATCACGTATGGCGGTGCGACCATTGCCGAGTGGGACTGGGATTTTGGTGATGGCACTACCCTGACCGGCGGTGATGAAAGCGTGCACCAGAATCCTGAGCATGAATATGTAACGGAAGAGGATGTTCAAATATCTTTGTCCGTAACCGATTCCGATGGGTACTCTTGCTCAACCAGCACGGACGCGTCCGTGGGAGTTCTCCTTCCGGAGTTCAGGCGCATTGTCCCTCGCTAAGGCCTTCATAAGAAAGAAAAAAGCCGCCTATTCAGGCGGCTTTTTGGATTTTTCGTTCTACTGATTGCGGCTTAGTTGATGTAAGGCGTACTTGGATATGTTCCTGAGCTTCCGCACCCGGTGTATCGTTGAGAAAGATGGTAGAGACGGTAGCCGTCGCAATGGAAGAAGACACCGATATCACCCGCGCACCATCCATCCCATCCGTAGCTGACGAACTCAGGGCCATTCCAGTAGCAGAACCCCATGCCGTACAGTCCCGCCGGGCCCTGGGATCCTGACGCCCCCTGGCTTCCCTGAGGTCCTTGGGGTCCCTGAGGTCCTTGGGGTCCCTGTGGACCCTGCGGACCAACAGGAAAACTCGGATTGCCTCCCGGAGGGGCAATACTTGGTTCCGCTTTCACTGAACTCATCGCAAATAAGCCCGCGATTGTGACGGTGGCGGCAATACTGAGTAGTAGATTGAACTGGTTAAGTGATTTCATAATTAGAATCCTGCGAAAGGCCCGCAATTGGTGATGCGTGAAAAGTCATAGGTTTGTCCGCCGCTGCATCGAACGAGAATGCCGCGGTATCCCTGGCATCCTGTGCCAACATCCCATCCATGATTCAGATACATATAGCCGTTCCAGCTGCAGCTGGCGTTTCCAGGAGCTCCTTGTGGACCTTGCGATCCCTGAGGTCCTTGTGGTCCTTGCGGTCCCTGAGATCCCTGTGGTCCTTGCGGTCCCTGGGGTCCGGCTGGGCCTGCAGGAATGGAGAGATTGCCTGCAGGCGGGTTTTGAGTGGGCGCAGCTTTCACAGCGTTGAAGAGCATAATCACGCCTGAAACAACAAGACAAGCCATCAGAATTTGAAGTTGTTTTCGCAAGAAAGCTATTGTCATACGAAATGTAAACACGACGCCTTAAGAAGGCTGGTGGCAGGCGCCCCCCGCGTAGCACATATATCCGCAAGTACCGGCTCCAGTATAGTTATAATTTGTGAAGGATGTTACTCGTCCTCCACTGCAATTGATGCGAACTCCGACATACCAAGCACAGTTGCCGTCCCATCCATGGCTGATCCAAAAGCTCCCATTCCAGTCGCATGTCGTTGTTCCTGCGGGTCCCTGTGGTCCTTGAGGACCCTGAGGCCCTTGAGCTCCCTGTGGTCCTTGAGATCCTTGCGGTCCCTGCGGTCCTTGAGGTCCTTGAGGCCCCGGCGGCCATGACGGACTGCCATTTGGAGGCGATTGGGTTGGGCGAGCAGAAGCGAAATCAAAAGAAAAGAGAAGTGTGATCGAAAAAACCGCCAGAGCCGCGGAGAAGATTTGAAATGAAAACTTTTCTGATCTCATACACCTGTAGTATAACGCTTTGTCATTCACTTCACAATCACTTTTGAACTCTTGTATACTGAATGCATATGCAAGAGACCATTTCAAAAGAGACCTCGTCATCACCATCGGTTTTTCTCGCTTCCTTGGGGTGGATTATCACAGCGGGAGTCATTGTCTGGTTTTTCGTTCTGGCATCTTCGGCTGCTTATGACAAAGGCTGGTCTGCGGGTATTGCCGATCAAAACGTGGAAGATCAGGCGGTCTATGAGCAGGCATTTGGCTCTCTTACACAACCTGCCGACCTGAACAATGTTTTGCAGGCAAAGGTTATGAGTGTAAGCGGACAGCAGTTGATTGTAAAAGAAATCGTGCTTGCTCCAAATTTCCCCTTTGCTGAACAGGCTGAGGAACAAGCGGTTATCATCGATGGCCAAACCCGCATTGTGCTCCGGCAGATTTTAGGCCCTGATGAATACGAGCAGCGCAGGGAGCAAGCTGATCAGGCAGGGCAAAATCCTATGCTTGTTCCACCATATGAAGATGTATTGACAGCGCCTGAGTCTCTTGAAGCTGGACAAAGAGTTGAAATCACTGCCCGCACTAATCAAGATGTCGCTTCGTCATCGTTTATCGCGGACGAAATTGCCATTATTGATATTCCTCTGGAATAGATTATGTCTGAACAATCCCATAAATCCGTTGTGATTGTTTCCACTGCCGGCTGGCTTGCCGCAGTTGCTTCGGTCGCGCTCGTTTTATTCGTTGGAAAGCCTTTCTATTTTGAAAAAGGCTACACATCAGCAAGAGAAGAGCAGGCCCGGTTGAATATCGAGGCGGTGGACCGGTTGCTTGCTTCATCGGCAGCAAGCGAGGAAAAGCAGATCCTATTCGGGCAAATCGTTTCAGTGCAGGCAAACGCGCTTGAAATCGAGATACTCAACCAGCGTTTCAATAATCCTCTACGCAAAGAAAGATTCACGCAGCGGCTTTTGATCACCGAGGATGTTGTTGTGGAAAAAGTCACCCTTCTACAGGACGAAGCATATATTCAGGCCCTGGAAGAGGGAAGAAGCCGGGGCTTAACAACAGATCAAATTCAGCTGACGGACTCAGAACCTCTTTCTATTGAAGATCTCTATCCGGGCGACATCATTCAAATCATTCCGGCAACTTCTCAAGATTTGTTTGCGTCTGAACTGACTCCGCTGCAAATCATCTATCAGCCTCAAACCCAGAACAATTTTTCTCAGTAGAATTCTTCCTTTTGAGCAATCCGCATGCGAGAAGTTTTCCGCAAGTTCATCGCCCAGATCGAAGCTACTTCGCTTACCTCAGCGATCCTTTTTGGATCGTTTTTTATTTTCCTTCGCAACTTTCTTGAACAGTATTCCGACGCGTATCCAGCGAACTGGGCGGCGTTTGGCCATTACTTTGTTTCTTATTGGGCTGTTGGTTTGACGGCGGCGGCAGTGCTTCATCTCATCTTCAAGATTCAAGTTGGAAAATTGCTGCGCGTTATTCCCTTCACTTTTTTGCTTCTGCCTTTGACACCTGTGATTGACATGGTTGTTTCGGGGGGGATGGATATCAGCTATCTTTCGCCACGCAGTCTTAGTGAGTTCGTCGCGCTCTTTCTTACTTACTTTGGACCGATAACCGAACGAGGGGTGACCATTGGGATGCGTCTGGAAATTGCCCTGTTTCTTATCTTTTCTGCGTTCTACGTGTACTTCGCAACTTCCTCGATCCTGCGTGCTCTGCTGGCCAGCTTGAGTAGTTATGTGCTGATTTTCTTTTTCATCACCATGCCGTTCCTTTTAGAGAGAGGATTTTCCATTCTGAAGATCACACATGTCTACGATGATTGGTTCTTCTTCAAGTTCTATGTTCTCCTGCTGCTCATGGCGTCGGGATTCTTATTCTTTGTCGATCAAAAAAAATGGTTCCTCATGATGTTAAAAGACATCCGCCCTTATCGGTTGGCGCATTATCTTTTGATGCTCATTTTGGGAGCTGCGCTTATTGACGGAGTTCACCGTGTGCCGGACCAGCTGGCCTTCCTTGATTGGCTTTTTCTCGTCTTGGCAATCGTTTATGCCTGGATCTTTTCCGTCATGAGCAATAATCTCGAAGATGTGCAGATCGATCGAATTACCAACCCTGATCGGCCCACCGTGATAGGCGGTGTGGATACTGCGACGTATCGAAAACTCATGTGGTTAATGGGTGGAGGGGCGCTTGTTTTGGGCGCCATGGTAAGTATCACAGCCTTCATGGTTATCGGCTTGTATCTTGGTTTCTACTTCATCTACTCTGTTCCTCCCTTACGTATCAAAAGGATTCCCTTTTTTTCAAAATCTGTGATCGCGTTGAACTCTTTGCTGCTATTTCTGCTTGGGGCATGGTTCTTGGACCCGGAATTCATCCCTTCTTTATCGATCGTGCTCTTTTTCCTCTGGCTTACGGCCCCCAACAATTTTATCGATTTAAAGGATACCGAGGGCGACCGAGAGGCTGGCATCAAAACCTTGCCCGTCATGCTTGGACAAAGACGCGCGCAACTACTGATTGGAGGCTTTTATTTATTCACGTTTCCATTGGCATACGCTGTTTTTTCTGCCTATTTTACGGTGAATCACCCCGTGCTTCTCCTGGCATTTCTTCTCACCGGTTGTGTTCAGTTTCTGCTTGTGGCAAGAAAGCAGTATCAAGAAGAACCGGTCTTTTTCTTGAACCTAATAGCAACAGCTTTCTTGGTCTTGCTGGTTCGCTGATGTTATCTGAGAGTGTTCTTTGCTATACTGAAAGCAACTAATAAGATTGGCTTTATGAAAACCAAGCAGATTTGGCACAATATTGGAATCACATCCCTTGCGATTATTATTCTCGCCGGCACCGGCTATGTTTTTGCCGCCCCTACAACCGCACCGGACGGAACCGCTGGAGTCTATGCGCCGTTGAATGTCGGTCCGGACGCGCAAATCAAGCAGGGAAATCTGACCGTTCAGGGTACTTTGTCGGTGAATGGGGAAATCTGTATGAACGGGGATTGTTCGGATTCTCTTGGGGGCGGTACCACAACGACCCAGGTGGTGACGATTACTAATCAGAACATCAACTGTTCATTTGGCCAAACCGTACAGCAGGTCAATAACTCGGTTGTGGAACTCTTCCCCTTTCCTGGAGCAGGAAATATTATCAACCAATCGTATTATTACGCGAACTACGGAAATCAAAACTACGCTTATTGGCGCGACAATGATTATGATACGTATCCTGAATACGTGAACCTAGCCACATGTAACCAGACCTTTACGGTACAAGGCCAGGTGACCACAGGAACTGCTTCTGCGGTTCTTTCCGAATCCATCCGATGCCGTTTATCAGGGTATGCGACAACAAATTACTATGTTCCTGCAGTTATTCAAAGCAGCGACGTAAATTCAAACACCAACACCTATACCATCACAGGTTATTGTCCGATGCCGGTGACACATACGACGGGCAGCTCCGGCGGCTGGAATGGCGACGATAACTACACTTCGACGGGAACGGGCAATATTGAAGGAACGATTACTGTTCTCATCTCTCTGTAATGTATGAAGAAAAACATCCTCATTTTCGTGCTTGTTCTGGCTGTCGCAGCCATTTTGGGCTATTTAATGTTCCCTTCTCTTAAGTCTGCTCGTGTGGCCGCGCAATTCCCTGAGGTAGATTTCGGTTTTTGCGAAGGCTTGAAATCGGTTGATCTAAAGGCATGCCAAATCACATCCGTTATTCGTTCAGCGAAACAAAACAAGGATCAGGGCCTGTGCGGCCGTTTGTCAGCAGAGGTACAAAGAACATGCGCTCAAGAAGTGGAGGATTTCCTTGCGCTTGAGGCATTCGGTCTTGCGCATTGTCAGAACAGCCAAGAGGAAGAGCTTTGCCGCGACCTCTTTACGGTTCTTCTCGCCGCCGAAAACACTGATTCAGCAAGTTGTGCCTCTATCGCTGATGCGGAACTGCGGTCTGTTTGCGGACGTTCTTCATCCCCCCAGCTGGCGGCTGATCAGGATATTCCTACAAATGAGGAGCTTGTTCGATATTCGCTTGATTGCGAGGGAGATGCTCTTTGTGAATCGGAACGGGCTCAGTCGCTTGTGGCGCTCAATGCTTACGACGCGTCATTGTGTCCGACAACCCAAGGCTTTGTCGCTCAGCGCTGTCCCTTCGAAACCGCCGTTTACGCTGCCTATAGAACGAATGAGTTATCTTACTGTGAAAGCGCGGATGCTCTTATCTGTGTATCACATGTCTTTTTAGCCAGGGCGCTGGATGCCAATGATCCGTTCGTTTGTGATGAGGCTGATCAGCAGGGTGGAAATTCAGCTATGTGTAAAGATCTCTTCTCTAAAACAGAAGGGGGACGATTCGCCTACGTGGCTCAATAACGACCTCTTTTGCTCTTGACAACTTTTCGCTCTTTTATTACAATGCACCCATAATCCACAATCTCTTGCATTTCAAGAGAGACTGTGCTGCATCTCGGATAAGCTGTGGATGAGTCCTCCCATCTACAAAAAAGGCGCTAACATTGGCGCCGTCAGCACGGTTGAGTCATCTCTCGGTTCTCATGTCCCCTCAGGAGATGGCCCAACAACTCAGTTCATAAAAGCGAAACTCGTTCTCAAACTATTGGGAACGGGTCCTTTTTGTCTTCTGTGGATATTTTGGGGGTAAGTATCAGCCATGATGCCGGGTTATGTCCCCGACCTGGCCTCTTGCTGATGCGTACTCCGCCAGGGAGGTCTCTTCCGTGAAAGGTTGCTGTGTCTTCATGGCAATCCTTTTGTTCTCCTTTGAAATTTAATCGATTGTGCCTTGTGCAAGTCCCCCGCACAGAGCGCAAGTGAAGGTATGCCCAAACACGTCCAGGAACGGCAGTATTTCACTCACCTGCATGAAGCAGTTGAGATGCCAAACCTCATTGAAATACAGCTCAATTCATATAAATGGTTCATTGATGAAGGACTTCGTGAACTGTTCGACGAAGTTTCTCCCATCACCGATTTTATCGGCCGCAATCTGGAGCTCTCCTTTTTGGAATATTATCTTGACGATCCGAAATTTTCCGAAGAAGTTTCCCGCGCGAAAAATGTCACCTACGAAGCCCCTTTGCGCGTAAAAGGAAAGCTGGTCAATAAGAAGACCGGTGAAATCAAAGAACAGGAAATCTACATGGGCGACATTCCGATGATGACGGATCGAGGTACCTTCATCATCAATGGCATCGAACGCGTGGTTGTCTCGCAGCTGATCAGGTCTGCGGGTGTTTTCTTCACGTCTGAATTGCACCGGGGACGCAAGGCATACTCAGCGAAGGTCATTCCAAACCGAGGGGCATGGATTGAAATGGAAACCGACGTCAACAATGTCATCTGGGTAAAAATCGACCGAAAGAGAAAAGTAGCTGTTTCTGCGCTTCTCCGTGCATTCGGATATTCTACCAACGAGGAAATCAAAGCGCTGTTTGAGGGCGTTGATACGCACCCTGAAATCAACTATATCGACGCGACTCTTAAGAAAGATCCGTCAAAAAACGAGGAAGAAGGTTTGCGCGAAGTGTATAAGCGCATCCGCCCGGGCGATTTGGCGACCGTTGATAATGCGCGCCAGCTCATCCATTCCATGTTCTTCAACTTCGACCGCTATGATTTCGGCCGCGTTGGACGCTACAAAATGAACCAGCGTTTCGGCCTTGATCTTCCAAACGTGAAAGAGAACCGCATTTTGCGCAAAGAAGACGTGGTGGAAATCGTCAAGGAAATCATCCGCCTGAATATCACGCAGAAAGACGCTGATGATATCGACCATCTGGGCAACCGACGCGTGCGCGCGGTTGGTGAATTGCTGCAGAACAAATTCCGCGTCGGTCTTGCCCGCATGGAGCGCATCGTGAAAGACCGCATGAGCACCTACGATATCGCAACGATTACACCGAATAAACTGATCAACGCACGTCCGGTCATGGGTGTGGTCAAGGAATTTTTCATGTCTTCACAGCTCTCGCAGTTCATGGATCAGATCAATCCGCTGTCCGAGCTTGAACATAAGCGCCGTTTGTCCGCCATGGGACCTGGAGGTCTCTCGCGTGAACGAGCGGGCTTTGACGTACGTGACGTGCATACCACCCACTATGGCCGCATTTGTCCGATCGCAACGCCAGAAGGTCCGAATATCGGTCTTGTCGGCCATATGGCAAGCTATGCCCGTTTGAATGAATATGGATTTGTGGAGGCTCCGTATCGCATCGTGAAAAACACGGCGGCCAATGACGGAAAAGCCTCTGTTGGAGAATACGCCCGCCGCGATCTTGAGGTGAACGGCAAGGTGGTCGTCAAAGAAGGAGAAGAAATCACGGCCGCCATTGCAAAAGAACTTGCCAAGGACAAAGATCTGGCGGCAATTCCTTTGAAAGCGCGCGTAACGGATGAAGTCCGATACATCGACGCGTTTACGGAAGAAAAACATATCACCACTCCGGCTACCGCTCCGGTGGATGAAAAAGGATACTTCAGACTGCCGAAGCTTGAAGCGCGCGTCTATGGAAAACCGGGGACCATTGCCGCGGATGAAGTGCAGCTCATGGATGTTTCTTCAAAACAGATTTTCAGTCTGGCTACTTCATTGATTCCATTTGTTGAACATGATGACGCGAACCGCGCCTTGATGGGAACAAACATGCAACGCCAGGCCGTATCGCTTGTGCGTCCGCAGGCTCCAATTGTGGGAACCGGCGTTGAAGCTATTGCCGCCCGCTATTCCGGGCAGCTGCTGACAAGCGCGATCGACGGTGAAGTCGTTGAAGTCCATGGCGACCGTATCGTGGTGCAGAGCACCGGCAAGGATCTTGATACAAAAGAGCATAAATTGAACAAATTCGTCCGCTCAAACGCTTCTACCTGTATCAACCAGAAACCGATTGTTGAAGTCGGCATGAAAGTGAAGAAAGGCGATGCCTTGGCGGACGGTCCTTCCATGGAAAATGCTGAGCTCGCGCTTGGCCAGAATATTTTGGTGGCGTTCATGTCATGGGAAGGCGGCAATTATGAAGATGCGATTCTGCTTTCAGAGCGCCTGGTGCATAATGACCGCTATACCTCAATTCACATCGAAGACTATACAATCGATGTCCGCGACACCAAGCTTGGTCCGGAAGTCGTTACCTCCGATATTCCAAATATCAGCGAAGAGCGCCTCAAAGACCTTGACCTGGAAGGTGTCATCCGTATTGGTGCGGAAGTTTCTTCCGGCGATATTCTCGTAGGAAAAATTACACCAAAAGGTGAAACCGAATTGTCTCCTGAAGAAAAACTCCTGCGCGTGATTTTCGGTGAAAAAGCAAAAGATGTCCGCGACAGCTCGCTGTATCTCAAACATGGAGAACATGGCAAGGTGGTTGATATCCGCACC
This sequence comes from uncultured Gammaproteobacteria bacterium, assembly GCA_964503955.1. Lineage (GTDB taxonomy): Bacteria > Patescibacteriota > Patescibacteriia > VMEV01 > CAYQCH01 > CAZDCG01. Next base: position 405,035 of record CAZDCG010000001.1, on the reverse strand, counting down.
TTCTCCCGTGAAGCGGGCGACAAGCTCCCGACGGGCGTGATCAAGAGCATCCAGGTCTCCGTTGCCCAGCTCCGCAAGGTGCAGGTGGGCGACAAAATGGCCGGACGGCACGGAAACAAGGGTGTTATTTCCCGCATTGTTGCCGTGGAAGATATGCCGTTCCTGGCTGACGGACGCCCGGTTGACATCATCTTGAGTCCGCTTGGTGTGGTTTCCCGTATGAATATCGGACAGATTCTTGAAACGCATCTTGGCTTGGCCGCGCATACGCTTGGATATACGGTTGCAACGCCGGCGCTTGACGGAGTACCAGAAGAGAAGATCAAGAGCGAACTTGAACGCGCCGGATATCCTTCAACCGGTAAGCTTGAACTATTCGACGGCCGCACGGGTGAAAAATTCGATCAGCCGGTCACGGTCGGTATGGTGTATATGCTCAAGCTGAACCATCTTGTGGAAGATAAGATCCACCAGCGCTCTATTGGTCCTTACTCGCTTATTACGCAGCAGCCGCTCGGAGGAAAAGCGCAGTTTGGTGGCCAGCGTTTCGGTGAAATGGAAGTATGGGCTTTGGAAGCATACGGTGCCGCGCATACCTTGCAGGAAATCCTCACCATTAAATCCGATGATGTGCTTGGAAGGTCGAAAGCATATGAATCCATCATCAAAGGGGAAAAGATCAGAAAGCTGAATGTTCCGGAATCCTTCAATGTCCTGGTTCGCGAGTTGAAAGGACTGGGGCTTGATGTTGAGCTGCTTGATGACAGCGGTGAACGCATCAGCGAACAGGCGCTGCGCTCAAATGTTAGCAGCGATCGCCGTGAACCGCAGGCCGCGGAACAGGTGAAAGAAGAACAGGCCGAAGAAGTGCTTTCTGCTTAACCCGCCAATTGAACACATCTATGTTTAACCCAATCAAAACAACCGATTTCGATGCCATCCGCCTGCGCGTCGCGTCACCGGCCGATATCAAGTCCTGGTCGCATGGGGAGGTACTCAAACCGGAAACCATCAACTATCGCACCCAGCGTCCGGAAAAAGACGGGCTCTTCTGCGAGCGCATTTTCGGACCGTCAAAAGACTGGGAATGTTATTGCGGGAAGTATAAGAAAATCCGCTACAAAGGCATTGTCTGCGACAAATGCGGCGTTGAAGTTACCCGCGCGATTGTGCGGCGCGAACGCATGGGGCACATTGAACTTGCTGTTCCTGTCACGCATATCTGGTTTTTGCGCAGCGTGCCGTCAAAGCTCGGCCTGGTCCTTGACTTGTCTGTCCAGAATCTGGAAAAAGTTGTGTATTTTGCCAACTTCATCGTAACCGGCGTCAATGAAGAACTTAAAAAACAGACCATTGATCAGATCAAGCAGGAATACAAAGGCAAGAAGAAGTCCATTGAAGCGGAAGTAACTCAACAGCTCAACCGCATCAAAACGGCCGACAAACCCGAAAAGGAAAAGAAGGCGGAAATCGAAAAACTTGAAGCAAGCCAGATGAGCCGGCTTGAGGAACTTGAAGAAGTCTTCAAAATGGCGAATACCGAGTTGAAAGAGCTCAAACCGCTTCAGATCTTGTCTGAGTCGAAATACCACGATCTTTCCCTGAAATACGGCCATGTCTTCACGGCCGGTATTGGCGCGGAAGCGATTTACGAAATTCTTGAACGGATCGACATTCCGCAGACCATCAAGGAACTTGAGAAGCTGCACAAAAAGTCTTCCGGCGCGAAACGCGACAAGCTGGTCCGCCGCATCAAGCTGCTTAAGAGTCTTGAAAAGAACGACATCCATCCTTCCTGGATGATCATGAAGGTGCTTCCTGTTATCCCTCCGGACCTTCGTCCGATGGTTCCGCTTGATGGTGGACGTTTCGCGACTTCCGATTTGAATGATTTGTACCGCCGCGTGATCAACCGCAACAACCGCCTTAAACAGCTGATTGAATTGCGCGCGCCGGAAGTGATTACCCGAAACGAAAAACGCATGTTGCAGGAAGCGGTCGACGCGCTGATCGACAATGGCATGCGCCATGGAAAAACCGTGACCGCGTCTACCGGGCAGAAACGCCAGCTCAAATCGATTGCCGATATCCTGAAAGGAAAACAGGGACGCTTCCGCCAGAACCTGCTTGGTAAACGAACAGACTACTCCGGACGTTCGGTGATCGTTGTCGGTCCGCACCTTCAGCTTGATGAATGCGGCGTGCCAAAGAAAATGGCGCTTGAATTGTTCAAGCCGTTTGTGATCAGCCGCTTGATTCAGGAAGGATATGTGCATAATGTCCGTTCCGCTGGCCGCTATATCGAATCAAACCGTCCTGAAGTCTGGGATATTCTCGCTGACGTGATCAAGAACAAACATGTCTTGATCAACCGCGCTCCGACCCTGCACCGTCTTGGTATCCAGGCATTCAAGCCGATTTTGATTGAAGGAAAAGCCATCCAGGTGCATCCGCTTGTTTGTGCCGCATTCAATGCCGACTTCGACGGTGACCAAATGGCTGTTCACTTGCCTTTGACCGATGAAGCGCAAGCCGAGGCGAAAGAAATCATGCTTTCCGCCAAGAACCTGCTCAAGCCAGCAACCGGTGAACCGATTGCCACGCCAAGTAAAGATATGATCTGGGGCGTGTACTACATGACATCGCTTCGCAAGGAAGATAAAGAGAAAGATGTCAAAGATCTCAAGCATTTCGCGAGCGAAGAAGACGCCCTGGCTGCTTATAACCTTGGCGCGATTCACCTGCGCGAACGCATCCGCGTACGATTCGATGCCCACACGGATTTTGAAGCCGGGCTGCAAGAAACCTGTGTCGGCCGCATTGTCTTCAACCGCCAGATGCCGTCTGAACTGCCATATATCAACGAACTGATCGATAAAAAGGTTCTTTCGCGCATCGTTCAGCGTTCATTTGAAAGACTTGGAATCGAAAAGACCGCGAAATTGCTTGATACCATCAAACACCTTGGATTCAAGTTCATTACCCTCTCTGGATGGTCATGGGGTATGGATGATATTCCGCATCTTGATAAGAAGAAAGAAATCCTTGAAGCCGCTGAAAAGAAGGTGGACGAAGTACAGGAGCAGTACAATATGGGGCTGCTCACCAATAGCGAACGCTACAGCAAGATCATTGAAATTTGGACCAAGGTGAAAGATGAAATCGTGGCGATCAGCCATGAAGCCATGGATACGGAAGGACCGGTCTATACCATGGTGGAATCCGGAGCCCGCGGTTCATGGGGGCAGCTCACCCAGATCGTCGGTATGAAGGGGCTTGTAACCAACCCTGCCGGTGAAATTATCGAGCTTCCGGTGCGCGGTAATTTCAAGGACGGCTTTGAGATTCTTGAATACTTCATCTCAACTCACGGTGCCCGCAAAGGTCTGTCCGATACCGCGCTTCGTACCGCAAATGCTGGATATCTGACGCGTCGTCTTGTTGACGTGTCGCAGGATGTGGTTATCCGCGAAATTGACTGCGGAACCGAAGAGGGCCTTGTCATCACCCGCGCAGAAAGTGTCGCCATGAACCGCGATCTGAAAGACCGTATCATCGGCCGCTTCGCGCTCACCGATATCAAGAGCGGTTCAAAAACCCTTGTAAAGAAGGCTGAATTGATTGACGAAGATGCTGCCATTGCCATCGACAAAGCCGGCCTTGAAGAAGTGGCTGTCCGCACGGTTATGGAATGCGCTTCCAAGAAAGGCATCTGTCAGAAATGCTATGGATGGGATCTTGGACATGCGGACGTTGTTGAAATGGGAACCGCGGTGGGAATCATCGCCGCGCAGAGTATCGGTGAACCTGGTACCCAGCTGACGATGAGGACCTTCCATACCGGAGGTATCGCAAGCTCTGCGGATATTACCCAGGGTCTCCCTCGCGTGGAAGAATTGTTTGAAGCCCGCAATCCAAAGCGTAAGGCATTTATCAGCGAGGTTGCCGGCAAGGTGCAGATCGAAGAGATTACGGTTGTGAATCAGGATCTTGCCAAGGCGAATGTGCCAAACAGCTCATTCAAACAGAAAGTCATTCGCATCGCACATGAGGCAAACGAGGTTGACACCTATCCAATCGCCAAGAAGACCAAGCTGAAGGTGAAGGATGGCGGCAAGGTGAAAGCTGACGGCATCCTCTACCTCGATGAAAATGGCGATGAAGTGCGCGCATTGCGTGGCGGCAAGGTGGCCGTTCACGACGAGTACATTGAAGTGGCCATGGCTACTCCTGGCGTGATGGAATACGTTATTCCGCTTGGCTACTCAATCCTCGTTCAGGACGGACAAGAAATTGAAAAGGGAACTCCGCTCACGGAAGGACATCTCAGTCTGCAGGAACTCTTTGATCTTCGCGGACGGCGCGCCACGCAGAAGTACATCATGGAGCAGATTCAGGATATTTACGGCTCTCAAGGACAGAAGCTCAATGACAAACACGTGGAAATCATTGCGCGTCAGCTCTTCTCGCGCGTGATGATCAAAGATGCCGGTGATACGGATCTTCTCCCGGGAGAAATCGCTGAGTATCAGGAAGCAATGGAGGCAAATGACCGAGCCATTGCCGATGGCAAGAAGCCCGCGACATTTGACCGCATGCTGCTTGGTATCACCAAGGTTTCTTTGACCACACGCAGCTTCCTTTCTGCGGCATCCTTTCAGGAAACCGCTCGCGTGCTCATCAACGCAGCGATCAATGGCCGCGTTGAGCCGCTTGAAGGTTTGAAAGAAAACGTGATTATCGGCCGCTTGATTCCAGCCGGAACCGGCTATAAGAAAGACGGCGAAGAATCGCAGGAAGAGGTAAGCGAAGAAGTTGAAGTGGCTGCGTAGCCGCCACCTGATAAAGAGAGACTTGCCCAGTCTTTTACCAGCCCCTCCCATTATCGGGAGGGGTTTTGGTTTATAAACGGTATCTCATACGCTCAAGCGATCAGAACACGCTCGGCGAGGCGAGCAAGAGGAGCTTGTGTACAAAATCACTGTAAAATCAGTGTAATTGTGCTATACTAGAGAAGTCTTGAAAGGGGTAAAAACCCCTGCGTTTGTGCGAATTATTCATGTTTTCCCCTGGATTTTTTATGGGAAGACGAAAACACGTGGAAGAAGGCGAAGGATTGTCCTCTGCGACAAAACGAGGTTTATGGATTCTCGTTTTATTTGCATTGGTGCTGATGATGCTTTTTGGTTTTCTCGGATATGCCGGTGTTGTCGGCGAGTGGACCAATCATTTGCTCGCACTAGGTTTTGGCTGGGTGCGCGTGGGGATTCCGTTTGTCCTGCTTGGGATTATCTATTTCCTCCTGAAATCAGAAATGTTTGAAGTTCCTCTAAGCAAGTACCTGGGGATGTTTTTCCTTTTCGTCGGATTTGCCGGTCTCTTTCACCACTTTATTCCGCCTTCTGAAATGCAGATTGCCGCCGCCGACGGCCTTGGCGGAGGATGGCTTGGGTATTTGATCGCGTTTAATCTTCATCGGTTTTTTGGATTCATTGTCGGGCTCTTCGTGCTTTTTGCTTCCTGTCTGGCCGGTTTTCTCATCTTTTTCAATATCCCGCTCAGCAGCCTTGCCTTGGGAACGGAAGACAACCCAGGCTGGCTTGCGCGATTATGGCAGCGCTGGCAGGAAGAAAAAGAAGCATTGCTTGCTGAGGAGCGCCGCTTAGCCGAGGAAGCCGAAGAGGATGAAGAAGAGGAGGATCTTGAAGACGAGGAGGAAGTTGAAGAAGAGGAAGGGGAAGAGGAGAAAGCTCCTGCTCCGGCAGCTGCACCGGTGCACGCTTCCGCAGCTGATGATGCTGAAGAAGACGAAGATGAAGAAGCGATTGAAATGAAACCGGTAAAACGCCGCCGCCGCGTGAAAATTCCTATTGAATTGCTTGATGAACGCCAGTCAGTAGCCGACAGCGGCGACGTTGAAGCCAATCAGGAAATCATTCGACGCACGCTTGAGAATTTCAATATCCCTGTTGAAATGGACGAAGTCAATGTCGGTCCTACGGTGACGCAGTATACGCTCAAGCCGGCGGAAGGCATTAAGCTGACGCGCATTCTCGCGCTCAATAATGACTTGGCGCTTGCCCTGGCCGCCCACCCCATCCGTATCGAAGCGCCGATTCCTGGCCGCTCGCTGATCGGTATTGAAGTTCCGAATAAATCGAATGCGCTGATCGGTTTAAAACAACTCATTTCTTCCCGCGATTACCGCAAGATGAAAAAGAACGGCGGACTGGTTTTGCCTCTTGGCCTTGATGTGGCCGGAAAATCATACTGCACCTTGCTTGATAAGCTGCCTCACCTCTTGGTAGCCGGTGCGACCGGAAGCGGTAAATCCGTTTTCGTGAATGGCATGATCGTTTCCTTGCTCTACCAGTACGGCCCCGATGACTTGAAATTCATCATGGTGGATCCAAAGCGCGTGGAATTGCCGGTCTATAACCGTATTCCGCATTTGCTCACGCCTGTGATCACGGATGTGAAAAAAACCATCAATGCCTTGAAATGGCTGGTTGTTGAGATGGATCGACGCTATGAAACGCTGGCGCAAAAAGGGAAGCGCAATATCGCCGATTATAATCAGGTAGCGGATGAACCGCTTCCTTATATCGTTTTGATTATCGATGAATTGGCGGATCTCATGATTGTCGCGGCGGCGGAAGTGGAAACGCATATTATCCGCCTGGCGCAGATGGCTCGCGCCGTGGGTATCCATCTCGTGCTTGCGACCCAGCGACCCTCCGTAGATGTCATTACCGGTCTGCTCAAGGCGAATATTCCGGGACGCATCGCGTTCAGTGTTGCTTCGGCGGTTGATTCAAGAACCATTCTTGATTCATTGGGCGCGGAGAAGCTTGTCGGACGAGGAGATATGCTCTTCAGCTCCGCGGAAGTTTCAAAGCCGAAGCGTATTCAGGGTGCGTATCTTTCAGAACATGAAGTAAAGCGCATTGTTTCTTTCCTGGCCGAAGAGGTGGGCGAACCTGAATACATTGAAGAGGTCGTGGAGAAACAGCAAACGCCAACCGCGTTCATGGCCGACGATGAAGGCGGAGATGATTTATTTGAAGAAGCAAAAGAGATTGTGGTGCATTCGCAAAAAGCATCAACTTCATATCTGCAGCGCAAGCTCCGCATCGGCTATGCCAGAGCCGCCCGTTTGATGGATTTGCTTGAAGATGCCGGGGTGGTCAGCGCTCAGGACGGAGCAAAAGCGCGTGATGTCTTGATCCAGCCCGATGAGGGTGGTACCATTGAGGAAGAAACGGACGAAACTCCGGATTTTGATGATAGCGAGGACGATGATTTGGAAGATGAAGAAATCGTTCAGGAGGAATCCGATTCCGATTCTGACGAGGAGGGCGAAGAAGAGCTCAGGTAACCTTCGTATTATGGCGTCATACCGTGTTCAATTTGAAACGAAATCCCTGGATGTGATCCAGACCGTGGCCGAGTTATTTGTGTACACTCGCTCGCAAACCGGTTTGACTGTTGATGAGATCGCGCGCCATTTGCAAATTTCTCCTTTTTATCTTGAAGCGCTTGAAGAAGGAAACTACGGCAAGCTTCCTTCATACGTTTATACTCGCAATTTTGTCCGCTGCTATGGACAGTATCTTGGTTTGCGAACTGAGCCCCTTCTGACGCTTTTTGAACAGGAGTGGACACTCTTTGAAAAACATCAGCAGCAGCTCTTTCCTGTGAACCGCAGCCGGCTTGGAATTTCCCGGTCGGATTTTTGGACATTGCCGCGCTGGCTCCGCTGGGCTGGAGCAAGTTTGCTTGTTGTGGCAATCTTTGGTTATCTGGGCTTTGAATTATACGATTTGCGCCAGCCGCCGCTTTTGTCAATTTATACCCCGCAAGAAGAATTGATTACGGATAAGCAGGTCGTTGAAATCAGCGGAAAGACCGAGCCGGAAGTAACGCTCTCTATCAATAATCAAACAGTGTTAAGCGATGTGGAAGGTAATTTCACCGAACGCGTGACTTTGCAGCCAGGTTTGAATGTGATTGAAATCGGGGCCAGGAAGAAATACAGCCGTGAAAGCAGCGTCTATCGAAAAGTGATTGTGCAGGAGAAACAGACATTTACGAATGCGCAAGAGCCGGATCATCGCTCCTAAGGCCCACAATCAGGGCCTTCTTTTTTCCACAGGGCAGATGTGGTATAATGGCAACAGAGCAATTTATATGGTGTGGAGGACATCTCGAATCTTTAGTTAGAGATGTTCTTTTTTGTTTGTAGATTCATGGTTTTGGCGCATTTCTTCGTCAGAGGTTTGGTTCCGGTACTCGCCTCTTCCTTGAACTGCATCCAAAACCATGAATCTTGAGAATCTTTACGTTAAACAGCCATGTATGTCAGATGATAAACAAGCAAAAACAAGCCAGAAGGAGCGGCAGCGGGCTGCGCAGGATGCGATCGAACAGATCCGGCAGCGATTCGGCGAAGGCTCCATCATGAAACTTGGAGAAGCCAAGCGCCTGAATATTGATGCGATTTCCACGGGATGTCTTTCTCTGGATATGGCGCTGGGCGTAGGCGGTGTTCCCCGAGGGCGTATTATTGAAATCTACGGTCCTGAATCATCAGGAAAAACGACCTTGGCCCAGCATATTGTGGCTGAAGTGCAGAAAACAGGGGGAACGGCGGCTTTCGTGGATGCCGAGCATGCCCTTGATCCTGAATATGCGCGGCGCATTGGCGTGAATATTGATGAATTACTTGTCTCCCAGCCCGATACGGGAGAACAGGCGCTTGAAATCGTTGATACGCTTGTGCGCTCAAATGCAGTGGATGTTATTGTGGTGGACTCGGTTGCGGCGCTTGTTCCTAAAAGCGAAATCGAAGGAGAAATGGGCGAATCGCAAATGGGGTCTCAAGCTCGTCTGATGAGCCAGGCTCTGCGCAAGTTGACGGGTATCATCAACCGATCGAATTGCACCGTGATTTTCATCAACCAGATCCGTATGAAAATCGGTGTCTTTTTTGGCAATCCTGAAACAACCACTGGCGGAAATGCCTTGAAATTCTATTCATCCATCCGTGTGGAAGTCCGCCGGTCTGCGCAGATTAAGCAGGGCGAGCAGATTATCGGAAACCGCGTAAAGGTGAAGATTGTCAAAAACAAAGTTGCTCCGCCATTCCGCACAACGGAATTTGATATCATGTACAATCAGGGAATTGCCAGAGAAGCGGATTTGCTTGAAGTTGCCGCCAGCATGGGCATTATTACCAAGCGTGGAAACAGCTATAGTTATGGAGAAGAAAAGCTTGGAGTCGGCAAGCAAAACGCGACGGATTACCTGCGCGACAAACCTGAACTTGTCGCCAAAATCCGCGAGCTTTGCGCAGAAAAGTTCCGCACGGAAAATGCACAGCCCTCAGTGAAACAGAACGAATCTGAAGAATAGAACAGCTACATAAACAAGCAGGACCGGGGGAGTAAATTTACTAAAGAAAGCCGCCCCCCTTGGTTGCGGTCAGCATAGGCATTATCGCCAAGCGTAGGAACAGCGTTCAGAGAAAAAAGCTCGGTGTCGGCCACCAGGATGCACCGAACCCTGAGCACTCTGCCATAATATGCGAGCTTTGTCTCGAGAAGTTTCGAGCGGAAACGGCATGCCAGAAATGGAAAAAGAAGATTCAGAAGAGTCTTTTCAGTGAACAGAAGCAAAAGTCGGAGCTGAGATGCCCCGGATTTTTATCCGTTAAACGCACCCCTGGGTTTGCTGTCTTCGGGTTCCTATTTGATGTGTTTGTAATATTAAGATTGCCCTCTATCCTGAAATCCAAAATCAGGATATAATACAAAATATGAATGCAATCAAACTTAGAGATAAGGCATGGGCCAGCTCTAATCGTATCCCGGACTGGGTTCGTGGAAGGGAAGTTGGTCTCGATCAATTTAATACCTTGCCCAAAGTCGCGGAGTACTGTTGGAATTCATTCCAAAAATACCTCAAAATGGACGGAACAATTTTAACCAATTATAAAATTATAGAGCCAAGTGCAGGGACTGGATCTTTTTACAATCTGTTACCCAAAAAACAACGTATAGGAATTGACGTTGAAAATTATTGTAGAGAATACATCCAACAAGATTTCCTTACTTGGGAACCCAATCATACAGACAACCGCCCTTGTGTAGCTATAGGCAATCCTCCCTTTGGGTATCGCGGGTGGCTAGCTTTAGCTTTTTTGAATCGTGCAGCAGAATTTTGTGACTATGTTGGTTTCATTCTCCCTATGTCGTTTCAGAGTGACGGTAAAGGTAGTCCCAAAAATAGAGTACTAGGAATGAGGTTAGTACATTCTCAAATTCTTTCTGGGGATGTTTTCGTTCAACCAAATGGAGAGACAAAACAAGTGAATACGCTTTGGCAGATTTGGAAAAAAGGTGAAGCCGCAGCATTACCGGATTTGAGTTTGGCTGATGAGTACATTGACCTATTTACAGTTGATCTAAGAAAAGAACGACTCTGTGGAATGAAAAAGATGAGTAAATGCAATACTTTTTTGCAAAGGACATATTTCAACAAACCGCCCGTGCTGGTGAGTGATTTTTCAAAAGTGAAATATGTTTGCGGATATGGAATCATCATAAAAAAAGAAAAAAGAAAAGTGAAAAAAATACTAAGTGGTATTAACTGGGACAAGTATAGTAATCTTGCAACCCATAATTGTCGTCATATTTCGATGTACCATATCAAGTTGGCCTTACTAGATCATCTTCCAACACATGCAAAATCTTGATTATAAACAGTTGTTCGTAGAGGCATTAAAGAAAAATGTTGACAATCCTAAATGGAAACAGGGTGATTTTATTGGAATCAAAACTGTTTCAAATACAAAAGTCGGTAACGTTGGACAGGATTTTATTGAGGGCCTTTGTAATGTGCTTTCAATTCCATGTGATTTCCCGTTGAATAAGGCCAATTCAAGAGCAAAACAAAGTTCATGGGATATTCAACTTTATGGTATTAAATATGAACTTAAGACAGCAACAGAAGATACCGGAGGTAATTTTCAGTTCAATCATATACGCTATCATAGAGAATATGATGCTGTCTTGTGTTTAGGGGTAACTCCAAACGAACTCTATTTCGGAGTATGGTCTAAGGCTGACGTGGTTACGGGAAAAGCGGGGAATTTAGTCACTATGGAAAAAGGTGCGAACGCCTCGTATAAACTGACTAAAAAATCAAGTAATCTTATTCCTATAGCGAACTTTGAACAACGTATTCAAGAATTCACAAACGAGTTTTTAGCTCATTATAGTCTGTCTTCCGTCAATGGGTAGTTGCTAAACCTATCTGAAGAGAGATGTTAAAGTCAGGCTCCAGGGCTCCGGTTTTCCTCTTTTTCAATGCAGACGCCCCCCTTCATCCCGTGAGGAATAAAGGGGGGCGCGCTGTTAGGCCGCGATTTCGGCGCCGATCTTCTCCAGTGCGGCGTCCATCTCGAGGCGGCCGTCGTCCAGGCTGTTCTGCGGATCGTTGTCCGGCAGAGGAACGGGATTGAGCGGATGAGCATTGAAGCTCTGTCCGACGACCTCGATGAGGATGACGACCCGCACGCGCGGCGAGTAGTAGCGGGTTTCGCCGCGAGTGATCAGAGAGACGAGCTGAGCCCGGCTGATGTTGGAGTAGATGCTCTTCACCTCCAGCAGCATCTTCTGCTGCCAGGGCTCATAGCGCATCACCCACTGCCAGGCATCAAGCACCCGGCACTCCGACTCACGGATCGGAACCCAGAAGTCGTCGTACTGCTGTCCGGGGATGATCACGTACGCGCCAGACTCCGTGCGCCGGCGAATGATCCTGAGCTTCAGGGTCTGCGGCAGGATATCGCGCGCCTGGCGGCGGCGAACCTTGTCGATCATCTTGCGCGAGGTCAGCGCGTGGAGCGTGATCCGGCTGATCTCCTCGAAGAGAAAGGAGAGAGGTCCGTCTTCGGAGCTGATCTCGAAGGAGTAGCGGACATCATGCTTGCCCTTGCGAAGGCGGTGCGCCGCGCTCTGATCCTTGCGCCGGCGCCGTTCCTGGCCGCGGCGAAAGATCTTGCGAGCACGCGGGTTGACATGCTCCCAGGACCCATGGGGATGGGGGACCATGTGCAATCCTTTCTCTGAGGGTTGAAAGAACATTCAGGAAACACGGCTCTAAAACCCATGCTGCGTGCCAGAGCGGTTTTTCCTGAAAAAGAGAAAAACCCACCTATCAGCAGGATCATGTCCAGATGATAAGCGGGTTTTTCATAAGGGGAGGCTTCCTTTATACCTCCTAACTTCAGTGTACCACAATGTCCGTGCAATAAAAAGAACCAGTGCAAGCGCTCAGCAATCTGCTGAATATGCTCGCACTGGCTCTTTCCTTTATTCCTTCACTCGTTCTACGTATTCACCCGTTTCCGTATTGATGCGGATGAGGTCGCCTTCTTTGATAAAGAGAGGCACCTGCAGTTCATATCCGCTTTCAACGGTGGCTAGCTTCATCACGCGTCCCTGCGCCGAGTCGCCCTTCACGCCTTCGGGAGCTTCGGTTACGCGAAGATCCACTTTTGGAGGAAGGTCCAGCGCAACCGGCTTGCCTTCATAGCTCATGTAGAGGACATTTTCCCCTTCAGAGAGATAATTGAGCTGCTGTTCGATTTGGTCAAGGTCAAGTCCGAATTGTTCAAAGCTTTCCTGATCCATGAAGTGCGCCGCCTGATCGTCTTTATACAAGTATTGCGCTTTTTTGCCTCGTTCAAGATCTGCTTCCTCGGCCTTGTCGGCTCCTTGAAATGTGTTCTCAATGACGGATCCGGTAAAGACATTTTTCATCTTGACGCGGAGCACGGCGCCGGCGCGCGCCTTTTTGGAATGCTCGGTTTTGATAACCACATACGGGTCGCCATCCCATTTAAGAACTTTTCCGAGCTTGATTTCGTTCATCGATAACATAGTGGGTAGGATGTAGTGTGCAGTGCGTGGGCAGGAATGCGATCCAATCCTACCTCCTACACACTACCCACTACGACCTTTTTATCTTCGTGTGAATGGAACAATGGCCATGATGCGGGCCTTTTTAATTGCCACGCTCAACTTTCGCTGATGCTTTGAGCAGAGACCGCTGCGTCGCGTCGGTGCGATTTTGGCGTAGGACGACATAAAGCGTCGAAGCATCTGCGGGTCTTTGTAGTCAATTTCGTGGTACATGTTTACGCAGAAGTAGCAGGATTTCTCCTTTGCTTGCTGCTGCTGTTGAGGTTGTTTCTTACGCATAAGTGAGAGACTCACAGACGCCACAGATCTTTCAGGCATACAGACGGTGGTATTTGTCTGTGCTGTCTGCCTATTCTGTGGGTCTGAAAAGTCTTGATGTTAGAATGGAATATCTTCAATGCGGATCTCGTCGTCAGCAGGAGGAGCCGGAGGAACTGCCGGAGCGGCATTGCCTGCCGGGAACGGGGTTGAAGAACTCATTCCCGCGCCTTTGCTGTCGAGCATGATCATATTGTCGGCAATGATTTCCGTCATGTAGCGCTTATTGCCGGACTGGTCATCCCAGGAGCGGGTCTGCAGCCGGCCTTCGATATAGACTTTTGAACCTTTTCGCAGGTATTGCGCGCAGATTTCCGCGAGCTTTCTCCAGGCAACCACATTGTGGTATTCGGTTTTGTCCTGTTTATTGCCTGCCTGGTCCTTCCATGAGAAGTTTGTCGCGACGCTGAACGAGGTGACGCTGGCACCCGTTGGCGTTGTCTTTGCCTCAGGGTCCTTGGTAAGACGGCCGATGATCATGACTTTGTTGAGATCCATAGATAATTGGATTTAATCGTGAGCAGACTCACAGACATCACAGGTTGGCCAGACACGCAGACTTTGCGTCTGTGATGTCTTTAAGATCTGTGAGTCTGAAACGTCTATTTTTCAAGGTCTCCCATGATCTCGTCAAGCTTGCTATCCAACCCTGCAAGATCAACGCTTTCGTCTTTCTTTGATTTTTCCTTCCCGCTTTCTTCAAGGGATTTTTTCGCCTCTTCCGCGGTAACGCCCAGTTCTTTTTCAAGATCGAATGCGGTTCCTTTGGCCATTTTCTTGCGTTCTTCGTCTGTTGCCTGTACGTCGGTGATGGAAGGTTTCTTCGCGCTGCGTTTGTCTTCCGTTTTCTCTTCGCGCTTTGGTTCTTCCTGTGCCCGCAGGTCGCCTGCTTCTTTTGGCACGGATCCTTCCGGCAGGGCGAAGGTGATCAGATAACGGATGATTTCATCCTGCACGCGCAGGTACGCGTCGAGTTCTTTTACCTGGCCGGAGGTGAGATCAAAATGGCTGAGCAGGTAGTATCCGTAGTGATTGTGTTTGATCGGATAGGCAAGGCGCCGTTTGCCGTAATTGATTTCCTTTACGGTTTCCCCTCCGACTTTTTCAACGAGCGCGCCAATGGTCTTTTGCATCTGAGGAATTTCATCCTCGGTATATTTGTTCGGCACGATAGCGAGCAATTCATAGCGTCGCACGCGCGCGTCTTTTGTGTCTTCCGCTTGAGCGGTTGCTGTGGCAGTTGCCATAAAGCATGTCTATTCCACCTGCATCTAAGCGGTTTTGTATCTTCGGCACCCTGCTTTGTCAGATTCTGCGGTTCTTCCTCAGCGTACCTTTTCGTACGCCTCGGTTCGATCCTCGAATCTTCCTTGCATGGCACCGAATCTTCAAAACCTTGGGCTCGATGCAGCGACTCGATCTCCCGTCTGGCTAATCTAGTTTCGTCTAGTTAGTCTTCCGGCAGGACGGCCTTCGGCGAAGAATAGCGAAATAAATGTTGTAAATAGCTCCGTAAATGGCGGCAAAATGGGCCTTTACGGTTGCTCAACATTAACAGAAATAGCGGAAATTGGCAAGGAATCGTATTTTAGGGCAGTATGAAGCTATTATTCTTTTTTCGTTGGCCACATGTCTCATTTCGCCTTCATTCTCGGCCGTGAAGATAAGCTGTCTCTAGCCGAAATTCTGCGAGTTTTTTCCGCATTTGAAATCAAAGCCGATTTAGTCGACCGCTCATCTGATCTGGCGGTCTTTGCGTCAGAGCGCGATCTGGCGGAACTATTCCCCCTGCTTGGCGGAAGTATCAAAGTCGCCGCCGTGCGTGAGATAACCGCATCTGACCTGGACAAGCATATGCAAAAACTCGTAAAGCCCGCCGGCAAAGAAAAATTCTATTTTGGAGCAAGCGTTTACAAAGCTGACGACAAGGTTTCAGGCAAGCAGCTGGGATTATTCCAGGAGGACGTGCGCAAGCGATTATTCGGTATCCGCGCATCATTGAAGGAACAGGGTGCCTCTGTTCGCGTTGTGGAAAGCAAAGAGGAGCAGCTTTCGTCTGTCGTGGTGAAAAAGAACAAGCTGCTGACAGGCCAAGGAGTTGAGCTTCTGCTCGGGCTGGCGAGTGAGCATATCTGGATTGGAAAAACGCTTGGCGTGCAGGATTTTCAAGCTTTTTCCGACCGTGATTTTGCCCGTCCATTCCGAGACGACCGTTCGGGCATGCTGCCTCCCAAACTCGCGCGCATGATGATCAACCTTTCCGGAAAACCCATCAGCAAACAAACCGTTTTGCTTGATCCGTTCTGCGGATCGGGGACGGTTCTGCAGGAAGCGGTTTTGCTTGGTGCGGGAAAAGTTCTTGGCAGCGATTTGTCAGACAAAGCCATCGATGATACACGGCGCAACCTCGACTGGCTGCGAGGCGAGCGCGGGCATGAATTTCAATCCACCATTGAACAGGTTGATGTGATGGAAGTGGATGAGTGGCTGCCTGAAGCATTCGTCGATCTGATTGTGACAGAACCGTATCTTGGAACACCCATTCGCAAAAAGCTGCAACCTGGAGAAGTGAATGAACGGCAGGATGCGCTTTCTGACCTGTACGACAAAGCACTGCTTGCCATGCACCGGGTATTGAAAAATGACGGCGTGCTTGTCATGATTTTCCCTTTTATTGGAACAAAACGCGTGCCGATTCCCCGCTCAATGAAGCGGCAGTGGGAAGTTGTTTCCTTGCCAAAAGACGTGAGTTCAAGCGAACGCGGCGGGGTGGATTATAAGCGAGCAAACCAGCATGTGGGACGTGAGATCCTCGTTTTAAGGAAAAAATGATATAATACTCTCGTTAGCGTGTTAGCGTATTCATGCGTTCATGCGTTAACCTGTTAACACGTTAACAATCCGAATATGGCTGATCGCAAAACCATTACGTTGTTCCTCTATCTTCCTGAGGCGAAAAAGGTTGTCCTTTCTCGACGTGGCAGACTCGAAAAAAAACCTGGACTGCTTCAGGCAAGCGTGCATGGGCAGATCGAGCCGGGGGAAATTTCACAACTGGCCATGAAGCGGGAATTCCAGGAAGAGCTCAAAGGAGACTATCACCGGCTGACCAATATCATTGATCTTGGCGAAGCGCAGGTTGGGGATACAACCAGGGAACATACCTTCTACCATGCCGCCATTATGCCTGATGTCCTGCTTGAAACACTTAGGCCGACGCAGGAGGTTTCAGAGTTTATCCTTGTCGGGGAAGATGAAGTGAAGAGCATCAAGCCGTATTCCAAAGTGAAGCAGGAAAAGGGAATGGATTACTCCGGCGAGATGGTGATGTTTGACGATGAAATCGATGTGCTGAAGAAAGTATTTAAGGAGTTTGGGAAGATGTGATGAAAAAGCCGGGAAAGTTGAATCAAAAAAGTCGGGATATCTCCCGGCTTTTTAGATTCACAGACGCTAAGACGCACAGACATCACAGACGGTTCAGACACACAGATGACAGCTCTTGTACCCGGAAAGGAGGAGATTCTTCCGACTGCTGCGCTAGGTCGGGATGACATTGCACTCTCAACGCATCAACCCGTTAACTCGTTAACCCGTGAACACGTTAACCCTTTAAACATTAAACAAGAAGTGACAAACATCTCCGTCTTGCATCACATATTCTTTTCCTTCCGTGCGGAGTTTACCGGCATCGCGCGCGCCGGATTCGCCTTTGTATTCCACAAAGTCTTTCCAGTTGATCACCTCGGCGCGGATGAAGCCTTTTTCAAAATCGGTGTGAATCTTTCCTGCCGCTTGAGGTGCTTTGGTTCCTTTTTCCATTGTCCACGCGCGTGTTTCTTTGGGGCCGCAGGTAAAGAATGTTTCAAGGTTGAGCAGCTGGTAGCTGGCTTTGATAAGCTGATCAAGACCCGATTCACGCATTCCTAAATCCTCAAGCATGCTTTTGGCATCTTCAGGAGAAAGTTCTGCTAATTCCGATTCGATCTTTGCGCAGATGCGGACAATAACCGCGTCCTGAGCCAGCCAGGCTGGCCGGGTGATTTCCTTTGTGAGTTCGTTTTCATCCACATTCAGCAGATAAAGCATCGGCTTCATGGTGAGCAGGCGGAGTGATTTCACGATTTCCGTTTCGTCTTCATTCAGGCTGACCGTTGAGGCGAACTGATTGTTATTGAGTGCTTCAAACAGTTTGGCAAATGCTTCCGCCTCTTTTTTTGCCTCTTTGTCATTGGGGTTTTTGGCCGCGCTTTGAGCGTTTTTCAGTCGTTTTTCCACCAGGGAAAGATCCGCGAGGATCAATTCGAGGTTGATGGTATTGATATCGCTTTCCGGATCCACTTTCCCGGCAACATGGATTATATTCCCATCATCAAACGTGCGGACAACCTGCGCGATGGCATCAACCCCGCGGATATTTTCAAGAAACTTATTGCCAAGCCCCTCACCTTGCGAAGCGCCTTTGACAAGTCCGGCAATATCAACGAATTCAATCGTTGTCGGAAGGATTTTTTCCGACGGATAAACAGACGCGAGCTGGTCAATGCGCGCGTCCGGAACTTTTACCACGCCGACATTGGGATCGATCGTGCAAAACGGATAATTGCTTGCGTCGACCTGTTTGCGGGTAAGCGCTTTAAAGGTTGTTGATTTGCCTACATTGGGAAGACCGACAATTCCGATGGAGAAGGACATAGTATTAAACATTACCAAACGAGCCAAACGTTGCCGAACATGCAAAATTGGCCGAACGTATCAAACAATAATAAACAGATGTGTTGCGAACACGTTAGCAGGCTCATGAACGAACGGCAAGTTTCAGCGGTTATTTTACAGCCCCTCGCGCCGGACGGCACAAGGGGCTGCGGCTCCTTAGCAATCGAGCGTCTCGACAAAGGAGTAAAAGCGCTGGAAGAACAGGGAGACTCCCTCAAACCACTTCCAGTAAAGCGATGCGGGGAAGACAAATGCTTCACCCTTCATGCGGATGAACACTTCCATGGCATCGAGGCAGGCTTTCATCTGCCGCTGCTCGTTGAAACAAAGATCAAGCAGCGCTTCGCGATCCAGTTTCTTTCCACGATGGATTTGGCGCACAAGCGAAGTGATTCTGTCCGTTCCCTGCTGGATACGGCTGAATTGCTGGATGACGAGCGGGTGAAAGCGTGACCTGGTTTTGATCAGCTCATACCCAAGGGTGAGCTTGGCAGCCATCTCTTCGATCTGTGCGAGCGCCTGCTCTTGAGGCGTTTTTGCCACGATACGGTTCCTTTCCTGGAAATGGCACCAAACCATAGGTTTTTTCCCCTGTTTTGTCAACTGAAGTAAGCTTTTGCAGCCACAGCCGTTTCTTGTCGATGGGAGGGGGATTTGTTACATTTTCATCAGCATTGACCAATTTTTTGTATGAAAAAACGTTCGTTTTTGGGAATCGCGCTGCTCTCTGTTCTCGCTCTAATGGGAGCATCATGCCGCTACCAGCCTCCGGTTGTTCCCGATGAGGAGAAGCAACCTGCTGTCGAAACAAAGACACCGCCGCGCAAAGAAGCCCCGCCTGCCAACGTGAAAGAAGAGGAGGAGAAGAATAATGATGAGGATAGAGAGGAAAAAGAAACGGACAATGCCCAGGATGGAATGGGCCGCGCCGGAGAAGAGGAGAAGCAGGACACTGTCCGTGAAGAAGATCATGAACAAAATGAAGAGGAGTCAAAAACAGGCGTAAAACGTCTGCAAGACTTTGAAGCAGAAGTTGATGAGGATTCCATTGCCTTTTTTCTTGTCGGCAAAGCAGGGGAATACGAAGGAAAAGATGCAGTCTTTTCCTTGTCATGCGACGCGCTTCTCGTTCCGGTTACCGTCGAACTTGAGAAATCGCAAAGCGATTTGGCAACCGCTATCGTGCAGCTTCTTGTGACAAAGAAGGCTGCCTATCAGGATGAGGGACTGGTCAATTCTGTGATTTCGCATGGCATTACCCTTGAAAACGTGCACTATGAAGAAGGTGTCCGCATCATTGACTTTGTCGGCGAGCCGGCATTTGCGGATAATTGCGAAGCAGAGCAAGTCAAAGCGCAAATTGAAGAGACGATCAAACTCTATTCAGATAATTTTGAGATCAGGATGAACGGCAGCAAAGAAGGCTGGGAACAGCTCTTCGTTCAAGCCTAACCTAAACTCTGACAAAAGAACCTTGCACCGAGGTTCTTTTGTATTTTCCAGACGCAATTGCCGCATGGAAATTTTTCAGTGAGGTTTGACGCAAAACAGGTTTTTTGCCATAGTTTGCATGTATTGGAAGGTTCGCTCTGGTTGGGAGCGGATCTTTGTCGTTTCAGGGGGAAGCATGGAGAAATCGGTTTATCTTATTGCCTACGCGCCGGAGCTTAGGTTCTCGGCGCAGAATGATCCTCTGCTTGCGTCGCTTTCTCAGCGGCTGGGCAGGATGGTCGAGGCAAACGGATTGCCGTTCCTGGCGCATGATGCGACAGGTCCGGCTCTGGTGATCATTCACCGATGCCTTTTGCATGAACGCAGGGAGCCTGAGTACGTGGAGGCTCTTTGCGCCGAGGGATTCGATCCGGCAAACATCGGGCCATTCCTAAGAAGGCTTCCGCATGGCGCCTTCCTGGTGGTCCACCCAAGCGTCTGCACGAAAATGATGCGTTCCAGGGTGACTCCCGGATCCATTGTTGAGCTGACGCTTCGGCCGATGCGCCGGCCCGTACGCAGAGCGTGAGACATTGAGTCTGCCATGGCCAGGCGCTCTGATGAAATCATCAAAGCTGCCTTGCCTATGCTCAAAGCATGGATCGCAAACCTCTTCTGGGGGGTACGAGGTCAGAAGAACGTGGAATTCTTGTCATTGGCCTGGGATCCGGTAACGGGACCAAAGAAACAGAGCGAAGACGCGAGCCTTCAGGAGGGGCTCGTGATGGTGGTTGCTGACGGAGTGACAAGGTTTGTGTCTGGCAACCAGGAGTACCCGCATCCTTCGCCGGCTCGCATGGCCGCGGACATGGCTGTGCACGTCGCCGCAGAGCTGCTTGCGAAGGCATCGCCCTCGCAGGAGGTAATCCGGCAGGCATTTGAGAAGGCGAACCGTGCGATTGCCGCGCTCAACAGCGAGCTCGGACTTGGCCGCGGTGATTACCTTGAGGGTGATTACGCGGGCACCGTGGCCAGCGCCGCCATGATCGATGGAGACCGTTTCGTTTACGGCTTCATTGGAGACTGCGGCGTGGCCAGGATCTCGCCGGAAGCGGAGCTTCTCTGGCATACGCCTGACGAGGTAACGCCCGCGCGGCCGTATTTCCCATCCGTCGGCCAAGTCGGCCTGCAACAGCGGTTCATTCGCGTGCGGCGCGACTTCCGCAACCGAAACGACGGGCAGCCGGGAGGTTTTGGCGTTCTCACCGGCGAGCCTTCGGCCATGAATTATGTCCGAACCGGCATTGAGAAGCTGAAAGCGGGCGACGCGCTCGTGCTCTACAGCGACGGCGCCATGCCCTTTGTTCTCAACGACCGTATTTTCCGCGAGCTCATCTGCGTTGGAAGCGAAGATGAGATCCGCGAGTACATCATCCGAACCATGGGCGACCATACGGATGAAAAGACGCTGCTGATCGCCAGGCCCTTCAGAGCCTGATCAGCGCGCAGGCCCGCTTGGCAACAGGCGGGCTTCATCATTTTTAAAAACATTATCGCTGATAAAGCACGCCCCATTCAGCCGGCGGAATGAATTGTCCGTCGCAGTCCGCTTTCAGCTGAAATCGTTCAAGCACAAGTGTTTGCGTTGATTCGTCAAACGCATATTGCGCGAATGTGCCGCAGTCGCCAATCGCGCGCCCTCGGTCAAAAACCATAATCTTGCCTGTCGTATCGTCATAGTACGCGCCAACGGGCATCAAGGTTTGGTTTCTCTCTCCTTGAGCCGTCCGTGTTTCAAATGAAAGGAGTTTAACCGGGACGGAGCCGTTTTCTTCAGCGCCGAGCGCGAACCAAATGGACGGCCCCTGATAGGCTCCCATAAAACAAGTGACAGAAAGAAGGCGCCCGCCGGTGAGCTGAT
The DNA here is from genome assembly GCA_964503955.1 of uncultured Gammaproteobacteria bacterium. GTDB lineage: Bacteria > Patescibacteriota > Patescibacteriia > VMEV01 > CAYQCH01 > CAZDCG01. Next base: position 383,660 of record CAZDCG010000001.1, on the reverse strand, counting down.
GCACCTCGAACATGGCGGACCATTCAAAAAACGGATCGTCCGCATTGGGACATTCAGCAATGACCGGGAATAATTGAGTGAGTTTCTCAGTGAGCGTTTTATAGCGTTCAGCGCGGTGGGTGGCAGTTTCAAGCCCTTCGGTTGATAGCAGGGAAGCGTCGATCATCGAAGCTGCAGACTGTTGCTCAATACGCTCTTCCTCAACACGTGAAAAGGATGATTGCAAAAGCCAGGTCGCCACGAAGATAAGTCCAAGGACCACGGCGGCGGTGATATATTTTTTCATAGTTTGTTTTTTTGCCGTTTGGCAAGTTCCACGGTATTTTCAAGCAGCATGGCAACGGTGACAGGTCCCACACCTCCCGGCACAGGGGTGACATAGCCGGCCTTCTTTTTAACGGAAGCAAAATCAACGTCGCCGACCACGCGTTCATCTTCGCGCGTCGTGCCAACGTCAATGACAATGGACCCTTCTTTGATCATGGACGCGTCGATAAATTCCGGCCGGCCGACCGCGGTGATGAGAATATCGGCTGCCACGCTTGTTTGCGCAAGTTGTTTGTCATCGGGAGCGACGACGGACGTTTTCACGCCTCGGTCGCTGAGAAGCTTGGTCAGAGGCTGAGAGAAGATTTCACTATTGGCGATGATCACGGCCTGCTTGTTCTGCAGAGGCTCATTCGTACTTTCAATGAGACGAACAATACCTTCGGAAAGTCCCGGAATGAAATCATTTTTCCCGCTGAGAAAATCACGCATGGTTTGCGGATGAAATCCGTCAACGTCCTTGCTCGGGTCCAGTTTATCGATAACGGTTTGCTCATCAAATGATTCAGGGAGCGGGAGCTGCACGAGGATCGCATTGACATGATCGTCCCGGTTCAGGAAATCAATGGCTTCAAGAATATCCTGCTGGGCGGTTTCCTCCTCGCAAAGGTATTTGTGAAAATCAATGCCGACTTTTTTGCTAGCCCGTTCTTTCAGTTTGACGTACAGCTTTGAGGCTTCATCGTCTCCAATGAGAAAGACGGCCAGCCCGGGAGCAAAGCCAAGCTGCTCGATTTCCTTTTTGACGTGATCAGTAATTTGCGAGGCAAGTTTTTTGCCGTCGATGATTTTGGCGGTCATATGCAGACGGTAGGTTGTAGGCGATACGTTTTCTCAACGCTGAATACCGAATTCCGGCTTTGGTTCTGAACTTGTTTCAGAATCAGAAGCAAGATCTGGGGTTCAGCATTCAGATTTTATTCGAATCTAGTAAACAAGATCAGGATAGAGCGGATACTTGGCGGTCAGTTCGGAAACGGTCTGCCGCACTTCATTGAGAACGGTTTCATTCTTTGGATTCTTCAGCGCATTGCCAAGCAGCTGTCCGACGAGTTTGAAATCGTCTTCTTTAAAGCCTCGCGTGGTCATGGCCGGCGTACCGACACGGATGCCGGATGGATCCATGGGCGAGCGAGGGTCATCAGGAATCATGTTTTTATTGCAGGTAATCTGCACGGAGTCAAGCAGCGATTGTGCTTCTTTGCCCGCAATGCCAAGCGGGGTGACATCGGCCAGAATCAGGTGATTTTCGGTTTTGCCAAAGCAAATGTCAAAGCCTTCTTCCGCCATGCCGGCATGCAGCGCCTGCGCGTTGAGTTTGATCTGCTTTGCGTATTGCTTGAATTCAGGCTGTAATGCCTCTCCAAAGGCAACGGCTTTGGCCGCGATATTATGCTGATGAGGTCCGCCTTGCAACCCAGGGAATACCGACTTGTCGATGCTTTTCGCATGCTGTTCCTTGCAAAGAATCAATCCTCCGCGCGGCCCGCGCAAGGTTTTATGCGTTGTTGTCATAACAACGTCAAAGTACGGAGTAGGGTTGTTCATTTCACCGGCCGCGACAAGGCCGCCAATATGGGAAATGTCCGCCATGGTCAATGCGCCGACTTCATCCGCGATTTGTTTAACGGCCTGAAAGTCAATTTCACGCGAATAGGCCGAATAGCCGACAAGAATCAGTTTTGGATGATGCTGTTTGGCCATTTCGCGCAAATTGTCCAGATCAATCAAACCCTGCGCGTCGGTTTTGTAGCGGACAAAGTTGAACACTTTGGCCATATGCGTAACCGGATGGCCATGCGTGAGGTGGCCCCCATGCGACAAGTCCATGCCAAGAATAGTGTCGCCCGGCTCGAGGAGTCCAAAGTAGATCGCGACATTGGCCGGCGCGCCGGAAAGCGGCTGCACATTCGCGTGCTCGGCCTGAAAGAGCTGCTTGGCGCGGTCAATCGCCAGCTGCTCGACAGTGTCGACATGTTCGGTTCCGCCGTAATAGCGTTTGCCCGGATAACCTTCGGCGTATTTATTGGTAAAGACCGAACCGAGCGCTTCAAGAACGGCAAGGGAAACGAAATTTTCGGAAGGGATCAATTCAAGACTGTTGCGCTGGCGTTGCAATTCCTGCTTGATCGCTTCATGAATATGAGGTTCTTGTTGAGAAAGATGAGATAACATAGGGGATCTATTAAGACTAGCTAGGCTGGCTAGATTAGCCAGACGAAGACAGTGACAGAGAGCAGGTTGCAGAATTCAGAATAGATCGAGATCTTGGATCAGGAATTCAGAAAACCGCATGCTTGATCTGATTCTGGATTCTTTTCTGAAATCTGAATACTGAACCTGATTCTGCGAAGCCTATGTATGTTCAAGTGAGAGATAAATCATATGAAATCAGCATATGGGAGGGCAGGGGAGAATGTCAAAAAAGATCTGGCGTCTGATCTCTGTATCTCTATCTGATTCTAACGTACTCTTTTTCACTTGTGGCTTAGAGATAGAGATAGATACAGATGGCAGACACTAGATGATGGTGCCGCTTCGCGGGTTATTATCTTAGGAGTCGATGAGCGCTATGCAAGCCGTTGGCCGATGCCAAACGGTCTGCCAGCCTTTCACATAGCTCGCGTACCCCTGTGTTATTAAGCGATGACAATTGTTTGACAAATGTCTGACAATGATCTATCGTGCTGATATATGAAACATCAACTCAAAGAAAAAACGATTTCTATTCGTGAAGTTCACAGAAATCTGTCTGAAATTGTCGAGTCCATTAACCAGGGCAATTCTTTTCTCGTTACAAAAAACGGTAAGCCAGCCTTTAAGATGGAGCCGGTTAATGCAGAAAAGCCCAGACCGATCCGAGTGGACTTTAAAGACCTTCAGTTTGATGGGGGGAGTCCTGACGATTCTCAAAGAATTGATGAGATCGTATACGAATTATGATTTTACTTGATTCGAATGTTTGGTATGCGTATTTTAATAGAGAGGATCATTTTCACAAGAAAGCGACAGAGATAATCAACCAAGCTGAGATGGTGGTTGTTCCTTACTGTGTTGCCGTGGAAGTCGCAACGATTTTAACGTACAGAAAGTCAAAAGAATCTGCGAATGTGTTTCTAATGAGACTGATTAACAGTCAATCTGCTCGGCTGGTTGAGAATGGTTATGAGCAGGAGCTCTTTTTCTTTCTTCATTTCAAGACAAAAATGTCTTTCACTGATTACACGCTTGCATATATGAGTAATCAGTACGGTTATAAGCTTGTGACATTTGATAAGCAATTGGAGCAATTCGCGAAGAAGAATAAGGGCAAAGTTGTGCGTCTCAAAGAATAACATTGCTCCTTGATCATTGCTCTTTGATTTCATGTTCTGGTGATCTCGTGATCCAGTCTCTTCACCATATATGTCCCTTTCAGCTCGTAGCCGAATTTTCGATAGTATTCGCGCGTTCCCACGCCGGCGATCACGGCGATTTTTTATAACTGCGCTTGCTTTTAGCTCAGCGATATTGACGATTTCGAAGGAAAAGGGTATCGTGTAACGTCGCTACATTAGCGACTTCAAAGGAGAGCTGGTGTATTTTTTTCTGACAAACGCTTCGTTCTCAGTGCCGCTGCATGAGGCCTCATCCGGCTACGACGTGCAGCCGTTTCTGAAGCTGCGCGATCTCTGGAGCGCTGCTTGTGTTCAACGCATGCGAGACATTGATGAGAGTACCAAGCACCTAGGCTCAGAAATGGGTAGTGCGGTAAGGGTCTTGAGGGAATGGGATCTTCGGGAGTCGCTAGCCTGTCATCAGGTTAATGTGGCCGAACTAGAGTGCCTCAAAGCCCTAGAGAATAGTGGCATGTTTAACGACCTGCCTCTTCCTGTGATGCACTCTATTTTGGAGTTTGAGATTCCTGAGCTGCCACATACTGATGTCTGCTTAGTTGACCTTGTCTTTTGCGGAGGCGGTGACCGAGAGCTCGCACGTGACGCCGGCCTGAAGTGCATCGATGCAGTAGAGGCCGCTCAGATAGCTGATTGGGATCTTGCAGAGCTTGCTGTCCCTCCACTGCTGTTGTCTCTCCATCGATTCGGCCAGTTCAGATTCGATAACGGAACAGGCTTCACGTACCTGCGTGACGGGGGTTGGGACAAAAGAGAGGGTGGTGATATCGCGGTTTGAGACCGCTACCTATTCCCCGCAGGATGCTCCTATTCTGCGGGGATGATTTATTTAGAGCGGTTTCACCATATATGTCCCCTCAAGCTCGTAGCCGAATTTTCGATAATATTCGCGCGTTCCCACGCCGGCGATGACGGCGATTTTTTTATAACCACGATTGCGCGCAAGCTCTTCGGCTTTTTCCATCAGCTGTTTGCCAAGTCCTTTGTGTTGCGCCTGCTTTGTCTCATCGTCATTTCCAATACGCGCGAGCTTGCCATAGGTATGCACTTCGCGGATCAGCGCGGCATTCATCAGCTCGGGAAAGGTTGTTTTGATCAAATGGGAATTGCTTTGCGGGAGCCGCAAGCGCAGGAATGCGTAGAGCTTGTCGGAATCCTGCCCGTCAAAGCTGAGGAAATGCTCTTCGCCGTTGATGGTTTCATACACGAGATCATTGTGCGCCAGTTCTTCATTCTGCACATTGCCCATGACTTCGCGAGCGCGGATATCTTGCGAAGCAATTCCAAGCTGGCGCATGTTTTGCTCAACGACTTCTCTGAGATTGGTGATTTTATTCCCGCCCGAAATACTTTCTGAAGGAATATCGCGAATGAGGCGCGCGACGCGGCAATAGCGGGGGAAGGTCTGTGAAATGGTAATCAGTACGTCGATGAGTTCGTCTCCTTCATAGGGTTTATACTCACCGCGCTCCCAGAGTTTATACAGAGGAGCTTCTTGCACGACAACGCAAGGATAAACTTTGAGAAAGTCCGGCTTAAACGCGGGGTTGGCGAAGAGCTCCACAAACATTTGTTTGTCTGATTCCGGTGTGGACTTAAACATCCCCGGCATCATATGGTAGCCGACTTTAAAGCCCGCGTCGCGCAAGGCTTGCGTCGCGTTAATAACTGCCTCTACGCCATGTCCGCGATTATTCCATTTCAATACTTCTTCATTGATGCTTTGTACGCCGATCTCAAGCTTGGTGCAGCCCATGAGACGCAGGTGATGGATTTCATCATCAGCCAGCCAGTCAGGGCGGGTTTCAAGCGTGATGCCGATGATGCGATAGCGGGCTGTTTCATTCATCTTTTGCGCGGCAAAAAGTTCGGTAAGCAAATCCTCGTCGTCTTCGTCATGCAAGCGCAGCGATGCTTTCAGCAGATGATCAGGCTGTTCTTTGAGCCGGTTTAAAATCGTCAAACGGGAATTATTAGACGGAATGAAGTCCGTTGTTTTGACAAAGTCTTGAGGATCAAAATCATTGGCAGCTTGATAGCAGCGGGTGATAAACCAGGTGCGGTAACGACGTGGCAGCGCGGTCCATGTTCCGCCATTTTCAACCAATTCGATTTTTTCGGGATGGTGTCCGTTCTGATAGAGCGCGCGCAGCCGCATGGTGACTTGTTTGTACGGGTCAAAGTCATTGAGAATCGCGCGCATGGAACCCGGCTGATTGGAAAGATAGCTTTTGGGCATGCCCGGCTCATTCGGGCAGTACAGGCAATTGGCCGGACATCCAAGCGGTGCCGTCATGACATGGACAGGCGCTACGCCCGAAAGCGTGCGGATCGCGCGTTTGATAAGCAGCGGCTCAAGCCAGGGCTGCGCTTCAAGCTCCTTGCCGGCCACCAAGGATCGATAGGCTTCAAGCAAATGCGAAAAACGCGGAAAGGATGCTCCGCGTGATTTGATATGTGTACGAATGATCGTCTGCATCTCGTTTCTGGATGACGGTTGTTGCGCGACGATTTGTTTGATAAGTTCGTTGTAGGACATGTTAACGGGTTAGCATGTTCATGAGTTAACGCGTTCAAGGCAAACCCGTTAACACGTTAACTCATTAACACGTGAACAATGTTGAACGAACATTATACCCCCATAGAGCGCAAAACACAAGCCGATTATGACCGGATTGCCGGCGCTTTTGCCGCGTCCCGGCGGGGCATGAAATGGCCTGAAGTGAGTGAATTTCTCGAAGAGCTTAAAGCGGGAGAGAGCGTCTTAGATGTGGGCTGTGGAACGGGTCGGGTCTGCGCGCAGCTTGCAAAGGAAGGGGTTCACTATACGGGGATTGATATAAGCGAGGAGCAAATCAACCAGGCGCGTAAAGCCTGTCCGCAAGGGAAATTTTTCACCGGCAGCATGCTTGAACTTCCATTTCCAGACAATAGCTTTGACGCGGTCCTGCATATTGCCGCTTTGCATCATTTGCTCACAAAGGAGGAACGCGCGCGGGCTTTGCGGGAGGCGGCACGCGTGCTGAAACCGGGCGGCAAGCTGCTGATCACGGTAATGGGGCTTTGGCGGCCGCACTATTGGAAACGATTTTTCTGGTCTGATCAGGCAAAGCGCGCATTTCCGCCTGCATTGCGCGCGCAGCTTTCTTTTAAGGATACGGCGCATATCTGGCAATGGGGTGTGCGCGAACCGGTCTATCGATACTATCACGCCTTTACCAAGCGTGAATTGCGCGCGCTTCTGCCGCCCGAACTGGCGATTGAGGAACTTTCCTACAGAAAAGACGGCCGCAAAGCCCGCGCGATTGCCGGCAAGAATCTTGTTTTAAGAGGGACAAAAAAGCTATACTGAAAGAAAATAGCTTTTTTGTTTATGCGCAAGCTCAAATTGGTTTTTCTCATTACGTTTCTCTTCTTCCCGCTTTCGGTTTTTGCGGGCATGAATGCGCCAAGGGTGGTGCATGTCGCGCCGGATGAGGTGATTGACGGCAATTTTCTCGCGGCCGGCGATCAAATCCTTGTGGAAGGAAAGGTGGAAGGCGATGTCATTGTCGCGGGAGGCAGCGTGGTTGTGACCGGCGCTGTTGCTGGCGATGTTATAGCACTTGGAGGCGATGTGCATGTTTCAGGTCCCGTACAGGGCAATGTGCGGGCGATTGCCGGCAATGTCTTGCTTGACGGAGTGGTTGGCAAAAATGCGAGTCTGATCGCGGGCGATATCTACCTGAGCAATACAAGCGCGGTCGGCTGGGGGCTTCTGCTGCTGGGAGGCAATATGGATCTGGCTGGCACCGTCAGCAAAGATATTCGGGTCAGTGCGGGAACCGTGCGTGTTCTTGGTCAAGTGAAGGAAAATATGTGGGCCAAAGTCGGGAGCTTGCAATTAAGCCCGCAGGCAAGAATCGGCGGCGACCTGTTTTACGCGTCTCCGCGCGCCGCGCAAGTGCTTTCCGGAGCCGTTGTGGGTGGAGAAGTAAATTTCACTCCCATTGAAAAACATCGACAGGCGAGAGAGGGCGCGGTTGCGGCCGCCGTTGTATTATGGTTGGCATTCCTTTTGCTGAAACTGATCGCGTTCTTCTGTTTAGGCTGGTTCCTGCTCTGGGCTGTTCCGCGTTTGCTTGCGCAGGCGGAGCAGGCTTTGCGCGCCGCTCTCTGGCTCAATATCGGGAAAGGAATCGCCGCCTTTGTTTTGGTGCCTGTTCTCTGCGTCATTCTGGCCTTGACCGTTATCGGCATGCCATTGGCCGTTTTGTTTGGTTCTATTTTGATGATTGCCGTGCTTAGCGGAGGTGTCGTCATTGCCATGGTGCTAGGCGAGCCGCTCGTGAAGAAGGTTTCCGGCCGTCGTTGGAAACATGTTTCACCCCGATGGTCGCTGCTTGCCGGTTTGCTCGTTCTGGGCATCATATCCGCTGTGCCATTTGTTGGAGGTTTGCTGATTTTCCTTGCCGCCATGGCCGGTCTTGGCGCTTTTTTGACAGCCGGCACAGGCGTGCTAAAACGACTGCAATAAGCATTTCTGACAGCCTATGCCGTTTGCAACATTCAATGTACGGGAGGGAAATTTTCGAAGTTATGACGTGAGGGGAGAGGTCCCTTCTGAAATCGATGCGAGCACGGCGTATGCCATTGCCCAGGCATTCGTCAAATATAATCCGGCCAAGCGCGTGGTCGTTGGCTATGATCACCGCGATTCAACCCCTGAGCTGAAAGAAGCGTTGGTGCGGGGATTGACCGATGCGGGCGTGGACGTTTGGGATATCGGCCAGGTCACAACCGACATGACCTATTTTGCTTCCTGGAAGTATGTTGGCGACGGCCCTGATCAGATTCAGGGGGCCGTGATGATTACCGCGTCGCATATGCCGGCGCAATTTAACGGGTTCAAATTTATCACCAAAGACCTTAAACCGATCGGCAAGGGCAGCGGAATGGAGGAGCTTTACGCGTTTGCATCAGAGATTGCTTCCGGTCAAATGCTGGCATCCGCTGTTCCAGGTACGGTGATCTCTAAAGACGTTTTCCCTGATTACGAAGCATTCCTATGGTCCTTTGTCGATAAAAGCAAGATCAAGCCGCTAAAAGTCGTGATGGATGCCGGCAATGGGGTGGCCGGTCCAATCGCGAGAAAGATTTTTGCAGGTCTTGGATTAGACATCACTGAATTATGCTTTACGCCTGATGCGGGATTTCCAAATCATGAAGCGAATCCGATCATCCCGGAAAACCGTGTTCATATCGAAGCAAAAGTGAAGGAAGTCGGCGCTGACCTTGGCATTGCCTGGGATGCGGATGCGGACCGAGCTTATTTCATCAGTGAAAAAGGAGACTTCATTCATGGAGATTTTGCCACCGCACTTTTGGCGATTCAATTCCTGCAAAAGCATCCGGGAGCGGGAATTGTCTATGATCTTCGCGCGTCAAACGTGGTTCCTGATACAATACGAAAGCACGGCGGGGTACCGCATATGGAACGCGTGGGGCATGCGCATATTAAGCAGCGCATGCGTGCCGAGCAGGCGGTCTTTGGCGGGGAAGTCAGCGGTCATTACTATTTTGCCGATAACCAGTACATGGACAATGGTTTTCTTCCGCCGCTGATGATTCTTGAATTGCTTTCGACTTCCGGAAAACCGCTCTCGCAGTTCATTACCGATCTTGGCGAATATCATGTCTCAGGAGAAATCAATTCTTCGGTGCGCGATCAGCAGGCGGCCATGGCTTTCTTGAAAGAACGGTATGCCGATGCCAAGCTGCTTGAGCTGGACGGCGTGTCCATTGAATATCCCGACTGGCGCTGCAATGTCCGTCCATCGGCCAATGATCCGGTGATCCGTCTGAATCTTGAGGCAAACAGCCAGGCTCTTATGGAAGAAAGAACCAAAGAGGTTTTATCGATAATCCGCTCGCACTAACTATGCCAGAAGAACAAAAACAAATGATTCCGGAGCTTTCGTCTCCGGCCAAGCTCTTTTCTGAATCAATCAAGCGCACGCTCCAGGTTGGATCGCTCACCGCTTTTTATGTGGGCGTGCAGTTCCTGCTTTTCCTCTTATGGAGCGCGGTCGGTGAACTGTATCAGGCTTTTGAGGTATCTTCCGCACTTACGTTTGGCGTCAATCTCTTCTTTGTCTCCCTGGTCTTTTTGTACAATGCGCTGTTCATGGTTGTGTTCATGCGTTCAATGATCAAAACGGGTAAAACCTTTTTTTCCTCTTTTGATGAATATGCTTGGCGTAAGATGCTCACACTTGGCGCATTTCTGATTCTCAATGGTATTGCCGTATCTGTGGGGAGCTTTTTGTTGATCATTCCCGGCCTGATTCTGTTAATCTGGTGGATGCTTGGAGCCTATGTTCTCGTGATTGAAGATACGACCGTCCGGCAGGCTTTTACGCGCAGCAGGCAGCTGGCCAAAGGGTTTGCCTGGCCGCTGCTTGGCTACCTCATCTTTTTTGTCTTTCTCTTTTCATTGGTAAGCCTCCTTCTGGTTATTCCATATTCCGGCGCTCTGGCCGCAACCTTGTTGTCTCTGCTGCTTACGCCGGTTTGGATTTTCTATTTCGGATTGGTGTATCAGCAGCTTGCCGCGATCAAGCAGGCAAATCCTTTCGCGCGGGCACGCGTGTCTGCTTTGCGAAAAATCTCGCTGAGCATTGCCGCGGGGCTTGTTCTCATTCTGTTCTCCGTCGTCACGGCAATTGGACAGTACTGGGCCGCGATTCTGCAAAAATCCTAATTTGCTTGTCTGGGCAATTCTGATTATGCTCACAAGGTTAACTTGTGAGCACTCTTATGAAAATAGGCGTTTTTGACAGCGGTTTTGGCGGGCTCTCTGTTTTTAAAGCAATCCGGCAGGCTTTGCCTGACTACGATTTTCTCTACCTTGGCGACTCGGCCAGGGCGCCTTATGGCAACCATTCGCATGAAATTATCTACTCGTATGTGATAGAGGCCGTGCAGTATCTGTTTGAGCAGGACTGCAGGCTGGTGATTCTTGCCTGCAATACGGCGTCGGCTCAGGCTCTGCGCCAGCTGCAGCAGGAATGGTTGCCCTCGCATTATCCTGATCGACGCGTGCTTGGGGTGATCCGTCCCATTGCCGAGGCCGTGGCCAAAGTCGCTCCCGGAAAAAAAATCGGGGTCATTGGTACGCGCGCGACAATTCAGTCAGGAGTCTACAGTAAGGAGATCGAGCAGCAGCTTGCGCAGAAAGCCGATATTCTTGAGCAGGCTTGTCCGCTGCTTGTACCGCTTGTAGAGGAGGGTTTTCACAAGAGGCCGGAAACAAAACGGATTTTGAAGTATTACCTCCGACCTCTCAAAAAGGCCCGAATTGACGTGCTGATCAACGGGTGCACGCATTACCAGTTGCTGGAAAGCACGATTTCAGCTATTATGGGTCGTCGCGTTCTTGTGCTTGATATCCCGACGATTGTCGCGGAGTCGCTGGCAGATTACTTGCAGCGTCATCCTGAAATCGACAAAGATCTGAGCAAGAACGGGCAACTCGATTTTCTCACGACCGATCTTGACCGTCGCTTTGATGGACTGGCCAGCCAGTTCTTTGGAGCGCCGGTCAAAGCGAGGCAGGTGCGGCTTATGTAGTCAATCATCCATCAAGCGGTGGGGGGTAGCATGTTTCACATGATCGATGACGAGCACGAGAACGATCCCGGCGTGGACAGGAAGGTGCTCGACCGGGAGGCCGAGTACCTGACCAGTCTCAGCGACAGGCTGCCTGTCGTGGCGGAGCAGCAGGTCGAGGAGGAATCGAACAAGTCCGACGCGGCATAGCCGGGAACGACAAGGGGCGATAGGAGGGAAAAGGTCCGGACCTGTGAGGGTTCCGGACCTTTTCTCGTATAGATGGAATCTTGTGGGTGAAAATCTTCCGTCTGACGTCTAGCATCTGGAACCTACGTCTGAACGACGTTATTGATTGAAAGCTTGGTAGATCTAGAAAATAGACGCCAGATTTTATGAATAATATCCCACGGCGTTTTTGATATTACGCAGAGTTGATTGCGCGAGCTGATTTGCTTTCTCCGCGCCGTTTGCAAGAATCGCATGGACATAGGAAGGATCTTTCTCAAGCTTGGCGTAGGTTTCCTGAATCGGTCGGAGACCCTCGATAATCGTTTTTGACAAGCCTTCTTTGAAGAGTTTATATCCCATGCCGTTATAATGTTTCACAATTTGCGGGATCGGTTCGCCGGAAAACGCGCTATAAATTGTCAGCAGGTTTTTCAGCGCCGGTTTATTGTCGCTGTATTCGATTTCATCGCCGGAATCGGTGACTGCCTTTTTGATTTTCTTCTTGATCGTTTCTTCATCGTCAATCAAATAAATGAGCGAGTTTTGCGAACGGTCGCTTTTGCTCATTTTCTTCTCCGGCTCGCTTAAAGACATGACGCGCGCTCCCTGGGGCGGGGTGAATTGTTCCGGCTCAGTAAAAATTTCCTGCTGATAGTGCTGGTTGAATCGTCGAGCGATCACGCGCGTAAATTCCAGATGCTGAGTCTGGTCATCTCCAACAGGCACGAGGTTTGCTTGATAGAGCAGGATATCCGCTGCCATCAAAATAGGATAGGTGAATAAACCGGCATTCACGTTCTTTGGCGACTTGGCGGATTTGTCCTTGAACTGTGTCATGCGTTCCATTTCGGGGATTTTTGTCAGGGAAGAAAGAATCCAGGCTAGCTCGGTATGTGCCGGAACATGCGACTGGATAAAAATTGTTGACCGATCAGGATCAATACCGCAGGCAAGATACCATTTGGCAATTTCAACCGTTCGGCGGCGTAAATCCTGCGGATCTTGGGGAACGGTTATAGCATGGTGATCCACCACGCAGAAGTAATTTTCATACTTGTCCTGAAGATTCACCCATTGTTTGAGCGCGCCGATATAGTTGCCGATATGAAGGTCGCCTGAGGGCTGCACGCCCGAAAGAATGCGTTGTTTCATAGGTTAGGTTCAAGGCGGTAGGAGGTAGGCTGTAGGAAAACCGCTGATAGGATGTAACTACAGCGTAGGTTTGGGTGGGGGATTTGTCAAAAGCGTTAACGTGTTGACGAGTTAACGGGTTAGCGAGTTCGCGGGTTGCTTGTTTTTCTTATCCTTCAGGTTCTCCTCCTTTTCGTTTAAGGGGAAGATTAAGGATAAGGTGACGAGGGAGAAACGTAGAAGACCCCGATTCTTGTGTCACGGATGACGAATCGGGGTCTTGGTGTCTTGCGACGGTGGCGGCGGGCGCTAGTCGGCGCCGGCGTAGAAGTTGTCGTCGTACAGATCCTCGCAGGGACCATCGTCCAGCTGCGCTGCACCGTTGCCGTCGCGGCGCACCTCCTGTTCGGAGGACGCGAACGGATCGCTCACCTCCTTGCAGGGGGCCACGCACTCGGGCTTGGTAGCGGCGTTGCTGGGCTTGAACATACACAGCCTCCTCTACTGGAAATGATTTTCCAGTTCTCTGCCGGCAGCAAAGCAGAGAACCGGAGAGGAGAATAATGATTGAGAATACGGGATAAAAAGCGGAATGTCAAGGGAGAAAAAAGAAGCACCCCGCGAGCTCCTCCTTGCTTGCGGGGTGTATTAGGCGACGAGAATGACACGTTTTGCAACCTGAGATCCATGACTCAAGGCAATCGCGTGAACCTGGCGCTCCTCGGGGGTTGGCCAGTGGAAATCTTCCGTCATGCGGCGCACAAGACGCTCAAGCACTCGCGTATGTCTACGGCAGAGTCCGGTGTTGCGGTGAATGCCTCCGCATTGGGGGATCTCGCAGAGTACGGGGCCTGTCCGTATGTCAGTGGTGCGGCCATGCTTGAGGAACTGTCTGCGATGTGTTTTGCAATACTTCTCTGTTGTGCGCCGTTCACAGCCTGGATGCGCGCAGACGGGGTGGGGTGTTCTCCCCTTACGTCTCAGGAATTTGCCATAGTGCTCGTGACAATATCCTTTGGCGTGATGGGGTTGTCCGCATCTCGGCATGGAACAGTATTCGGCCATTTTCGAAGGCCTGATTGCTCGTGTTTTTCCGGTTGCGCGCAGTTGAGCGGCGTGCGTTGAACAATAGCCTCCTGAGCCGCGATACCGGCCGCAATCCGGAAAGCGGCATTTCAATCGCAGCCGGGGCAGCAGGTAGGATGTATCGCCGTGCTTTCGAAATTGGCTGTAATGTCTTTCGCACAACCCATGAGACTTATGCGATCGATTGCATTTGACTTCAGCCGCTAGACAGCCGCTTTGCCCGCGCTTTCTGGTCCTTTCCTTCCACCACTCCTCATAGTGCTCTTTGCAGTAATCTCCTGCGGCGATGAGCTTGCGGCACCCCTCTCTTGCACAAAAGGACGGGGTAAGCAAAGTCCAGTGCCCTTTGCAGTAAATTCCGCGGTAAACCGGATCTGTGCAGTGAGCGCAAATCCATGAAAAGGCTTGTGGGGGCGGCGGTAGTGGTGGTTCAGGTTTTGCTGGTGCTGGTGGCTGTAAAACGGGTTTCTTAACAAGAGCGTGGACTCCGCCAAGAAAACAGTCAATGCAGATACCGTTTGCGAATACAATTTCGGCGCAGCCGTTTCGGCAGACCTCCCAGCGTGGTTTCCTGTCGCGCCCTTGAGGAAGGGGCTTGTGACTGCTGGATAACACAGAATCCATTTCACACTCCTTTCTCTTCAGGCGGTAGATTATTGAACGGCAAAAAATTGTTTTTGTCAACGGTTTTTGAAATGAAGAGATCCCGGCACCTGTCAGGCACCGGGATCCATTTCGGCAGCGCGATCCGGGAAGTGCCGCTTGAAGGTCTCCACCTGGCTGCCCGAAATCAGGATGGGGCATTTGTCCAGACGATCGCGCTCATTTCGCCACAGGATCAGCATGGAGCGGCAGCAGACGCAAAGACCGTCGCGGTCCGGCGCTTCACTGCAATCCGGCACCAGGCAGGTTGCCTTGGCGGGTGTTGATTCAACCGTGGTCGGCTTGGTTCGCTTCTGCTTTAGCGCGGATCGAGGCTGCTTCTCGTTCGTTTTTACCGCAGCAGCTTGTGCCGATTTTGCCGCTGACCGCTTCTTCTTTTTTGGCCGCGCGGCTTTCTTCGGCGGCTCTGAAAGAGGCTGATTGTTTACAAGCTCTTTTAGAGCAAGGTCGGCACGCTTCCTGTCTTCTGCCGGCGTGAGTTCGCTTTCCTCCCGGCGAATTCGTTCCTCGATGGCCTTGAGTCTTGCCTCTTTATGGCAATCCTCGCAGAGATCTTCAAGGTATTCCGGTTTTCCGCATTGGTTTTTGCACAGCACTTCTTCCTCCTTTGGCATCATCTATGACGAGTTGATGGCATTTTGTCAAAATGTTGCTTGTTTGATAGCGTATAATCATTAAATAATGCCAGACGTACCATACGTTTCCAGATGTTACCAAATCATTATGAAAGACAAGTTAGACCAACTTCGAAAAGAGGCGCTTGATGCGCTTAAACAAGTGACAGATCTCAAAGCGCTTGACGCGTGGCATATTCAATATCTCGGCCGCAAACAGGGAAAGCTCACGGAAATTATGAAGTCGCTTGGCGGGCTGCCGGTGGAAGAAAAACGTGAAATCGGTCCATTGGCGAATGAGCTGAAAAAAGCGCTTGAAGCCGCTTACGAGGGAAAAAAGAAGGAAGCGGAAGAGGCTTCGCTGGCGGTTGATTTGACCTTGCCGCCGCTTGCTCCCGCGCAAGGCCATTTGCATTTGGTCACTCAAACGATCCGTGAAATCACCGACATTTTCAAACGCATTGGGTTTGCGCGCGTCCGCTATCCTGAAGTGGAATCAGATTACTACGCGTTTGAAGGGCTGAATATGCCGCAGGATCATCCCGCGCGCGATGACTGGGAAACCTTCTTTGTCACCGAACCGGATGCCAAAGGAGAACGCGTCATCCTTACGCCGCATACGTCTAATGCGCAGGTGCGTGAAATGGAAAAAGGAGAGCTGCCCATCCGCATGATCAATATTGCCAAATGCTATCGCCGCCAGGCCGACGTGACGCATACGCAAATGTTTCATCAGTTTGAGGGTTTGTACATCGATGAGGGCGTAAGTATCAGCCATCTGAAAGGCGTGATGGAATATTTTGCCAAATCCTTTTTCGGGCAGGATCGTGAAATCCGGTTCCGGCCATTTCATTTCAAGTTTACGGAGCCGAGCTTTGAAATCGATATCACCTGCGGACTTTGCAAAGGTGAAGGCTGCAAATTCTGTAAGGAAGGATGGCTTGAGCTTGGAGGATCCGGCATGGTGCATCCAAATGTACTCAAAGCGGGAAAGATTGACACGAAGAAGTACAATGGATTCGCTTTCGGCTGGGGGGTTGAGCGCGTCGCGTTAATGCGCGAAGGGCTTTCGATTCCTGACTTGCGCGAACTGTATCGAAATGATTTGAGATTTTTGGAGCAATTTTGATTTCTCCACTACGAATTACAAATTGGCTTCAAATCTACAAGTGTCAGAACAGAAGGTAATTTACAGTGAATTGAGTTATCAGATTGTAGAAATTCTCTTTGAAGTCTATAACTTGATGAAAAGGGAATGGAATATGAACGTCAGTTACACGCTCGTTTGTTCTTTAAAGAAAAGAAAATAGGGACATTCTATCTTGATTTTTTGGTCGAAGGAAAAATTATCCTTGAGTTAAAGCAAGGTAATCATTTTTCTCGAAAAAATATCCAACAGGTCAAGGATTATTTAAAAACGACAAAAACACAATTGGCGATTCTGGCAAACTTCACTAGTTCCGGTGTAAGTTTATGCGTGTATTGAATCTCGATTTGTAGATTCGTCGTAAAATTTGTAATTTGTAGTGAAGAGCAATATTAGCATGTATGAATATCTTACTTAGTCTCAATTGGCTGAACGAATACGTCAAAACGAAAACGCCGGCGAAAGAATTGGCAAAACTCTTATCATTGCACTCCATGAGCGTGGAGCGGATTTTGCCGGAAGTTGAATTGCTTTCGGACAAAATTGTGCTTGGAGAGATTCTTGAAATCAGCAAGCACCCCAATGCCGACAAGCTGCAGCTGGCGGTTGTGTCCACCGGCAAAGACAAACACAAAGTCGTTTGCGGCGCTCCAAATATCAAAGCGGGCATGAAGATCGCCTTTGCCGGTCTTGGCGCGATGGTGCGCTGGCATGGCGAGGGTGATCCGGTTGAACTTCAGCCGGCAAAAATTCGCGGAGAAGAAAGTTTTGGCATGATCTGCGATGACAGCGAGATTGGTCTTGCCAAATCGCCAAATCCAAACGGCGTAACCGATTACTCGCATCTCAAAGCCAAGCCAGGCACGCCCATGGCCAAGGCGCTTGGACTCGATGACACGGTTTTTGATATTGAAATTACGACCAATCGCATTGACGCGGCCAGCGTGGTCGGCATGGCGCGCGAAACAGCGGCCATTACGGGCGGAACACTGCGCCTGCCAAAACTCGCACTAAAAGGATCAAAAACGAAAGAGAAGAAGCCTCTTGGCGTGGTTATCAAAGACAAGGAAAAATGTCTTGGTTTTCGCGCGCTGGTTTTAAGCAATGTAAAAGTTGCGCCTTCGCCCGAATGGTTGCAGCGCCGTCTGCGCGCGGCCGGACATACGCCCATCAACAATGTGGTTGATATCACCAATTATGTGATGCGCGAGTATGGGCATCCTTTGCATGCGTTTGATTATGACAACGTTAAAGATGGCAAGCTTGTTATCCGCGCGGCCAAAGACGGGGAGAAGCTTGTAACGCTTGATGGCATGGAGCATGCGCTCAAATCATTTATGCCGGTTGTGGCCGATGAAGAGAAGGCGCTCGCGCTTGGCGGAGTCAAAGGCGGGCTTGAAAGCGGCGTGAGCGAGTCAACGACAACTGTTTTGCTTGAAGCGGCTGACTGGAGCAGCAAGGCCGTGCGAAAAACCGCCATGGCTTTGGATAAATTTTCAGACGCAAGCGCGTATTATACTCGCAATGTGTCTCCTCAGATGAGCAAAGAAGCCATGCTGCGCGCGGTTGAATTGCTTGTGAAAATCACCGGCGCGCATGTTGCAAGCGATCTTGTTGAGGCAGGGTATCAAACCTATAAACCGGCAAAGGTGAGCATGAGCTTTGCGCGCGCGGAGCAGGTTATTGGCGCCAAGCTCAACAAGAAGCAGGTCGCTCACCAACTCAAGGCGCTTGGCTTTTCCATGAAAGCAGCCAAAGACAAACTTGTCTGCCAGGTTCCGCATTGGCGGCAGACGGATGTCAGCATTGAAGAAGATTTGATTGAAGAAGTAGCCCGTCTATACGGCTATCACCATATTCCAAGCGCCCTGCCAAGCGGAGAAATGCCCATGCCGGTTTTTGACAAGCAGCTTGAAGCGGAAGACAAAGTAAAGACTCTTATGAAAGGAGCCGGCTATACCGAGCTGTACACCTATTCCATGGTCTCCGAGCCGCTGCTTGCTTTATCAAAACGTCAGACAAGCGAAGCGATCCGTCTGCTCAACCCGCTTGATGAGGAGCATGTGGCCATGCGCACGCGTTTGCTGCCAAGCCTGCTTGAAGTGGCGGCCCTTAACCAGGGAGTCGCGCCTGTGCAGCGTCTTTTTGAGATCAGCCATGTCTATCTTCCAAAGAAAAAGGGAGGTTTGCCCGACGAATACCCGGAAATGGCCGGCGTGGTGATCACGGATGATCTTGAGCGGTCGCTTCGAGAAGCCAAGGGAATTGTTCTGGCTATTCTGCAGAAACTTGGTTTGCAGAAACGAGCGGATTTCACGACTGGATCGGATGCTTCTTTGCTGCAGGCGTCAAACAGTTTCGCCTATCTGATTGATGGTGAGCCTTTGGTTTCTGTTGGCGTTGTGAGCAATGAAACAGCGAAGTCCGTCGGGCTCAAGCGTCCGGCCGTGGCCTTTGAGCTTCGTTTCAGGGAGCTTGTCGCGCGCTCAAAGCATGCGCTCACCTATACCCCTATTCCAAAATTTCCGCCGATTCAGCTGGATCTCTCCGTAACGGTGGCTGAAGACATGGCCTGGGGCAAGGTGGAGCAAACCGTTTTGCAGGCCGGAACCGACCTGCTGCGAAACATTGAGCTTTTTGATGTGTATCATCATGGAGACGGCAAAAAGAGTTTTGGCTTTCATCTTGAATTCCGTTCCGATGAAAAAACCCTTGAAATGAGCGAGGCTGAGACATTGCATAAGCGCATTGTGGAGAAGCTGGAGAATGAACTGGGGGCTCGGTTGAGATAAACGAGCATGATGGAGGGGGCAGATCACAAATCGGATACAAATTTACAAATGGGCTGCATCTCACAAACGGTTTGTCGTCAGCTTTGACAGGCTTTGTCTATTTGTAATGCATTCGTGATCTGTACCCCTGACAGAAATAAGCAACATTGATATACTACCTTTAGACAAAAACAAATACATATGGTCAACACCACTCTCGATATTTTGTATCTTACTCTCGCCGGCGCTGTTGCTTTGCTGACGGTCTTTCTCGCCTGGGCGATTTACTATGTTGTGCGCATGCTGCGAAACGCAGTGTATATGGTAGAGAAAGTCACCACAGTGATGCAGAAAGCGGATGAGGTGCTTGATATGGCCAAAGACAAGCTGCATTCAACCGGAACCTATATCGGCGTGGCAGCCAATGCCATTCAAAGCGCGATTGAGTACTTCGGTGAAAAAAAGACGACCAGGAAAAGAACGGTGAGGAGGAAATAGGGATTGTTAGAAAAAACCGGAAAATCCAGGGCAAAATCCCTGGATTTGTTTATGAGAGATTCATCCATTGCTTGCCCTTCAACTTGTAACCCGCAGCTCGCAACTAATGACAAGGTCTGTTCGAGCATGCTATTCTCCTCTCGAAAAGGAGGGCTTGATGCCTCGACTCATGCTCAAGGCCAGACCGTTTCCGCTGCTTGAAGACGTGAACAGCACTGAGGCCGCCCAAGCCGGCGCAGAGCTTCACGAATGGGGGGTAACGGCTGTCTCCCACCTGCCGTTTCGGGGAACAGACTTCTCCCGCACCATGGAGTTCTGCTACCGCCTCTTTGAGGAGTGGAATGAGATTCTCCGGCAATGTCCGCGCACGCATCATGGCATGCGAGGTCCCACGGCTACCGGCAGGGAGACTCAGGAGGGCGAGCAAGAGCCGGAGAACAAGGACTACTACAGTTTCCAAATGGAGGGAGGATTTCCCGAGACCCTGCGCGCGTCTACCGACCGTCTGCTCAGGGTGAGCATGCTGCTGCATCGTTCCAATGTGGCAGCGGCCAGCGCCGCCGCCCGCTTCTACGGACGGGACGTGCAGGAGCTGCGCGAAGCTCTGAGCGCGCATGGAGTCTTTTCGGCCGGACGGATCAATCGGTACCAGGCCAAGACCGGCTTTTCCAAGATGCACCTTGATACCAGCGCGGTCGCTGGATTGGTTTTTCAAAAGCCGTTTCAGATCCGCCGGAACGGAGTGCTCTTTGATGTGGAGGTGGAAGGCCCGGGGCCTCTTATCGTCCACAATTTCGGGAAGTCGCTTTCGCTCTGGCTCTGTGGCAACCGCTCGTCCGCCGTGGAGCATGGCGTGCCCAAGGCGAGCTGGACCAAGGTAAGTCTTGTCTGGTTCACCAACTTCACGCCGGACGCTGTCTGGCCTCAGGATGCTGATCCGCAGGAGGCGGATAATCCGGTGCGGAAAGGGGGATCGGTTGAGCGCTGGTGCCTGCGCGAATTCGGATTCCGCAGCGCGCTTGAAGATGTACCCGCCGGCACGCAGTCGTAACGGGCAACAACACAATTTTTAGGAGGCAATATCCTTTCCCGCGAGGAGGCGCGGGGAAGGATTTTTGCTTTCAATCTAGCGTCTGATTTCTGGAATCTTGTATCTTGCATCTGAAGCCTTACATTTTTCAATAAGGTATTCAGAGATCCGGAGTTCTAGATATCCAGTATTAAGATACAAGAGCAATAAATTGAAAACGTCTGGTACGTCTATTCCATCTATGCTAATCTAGTATCCACTCCAAACGTCGTTTTTTATGGCTTTTGTCCACCTTCATAACCATTCCCACTATTCGCTTTTAGACGGTTTGCCAAAGATCAAGCCCATGGTGAAACGGGCAAAAGAACTGGGATTTGAGGCGCTGGCATTAACAGATCACGGCAATGTATACGGCGCCATTGAATTTTACAAAGCCTGCAAAGAAAACGAGATCAAACCGATTATCGGGCAGGAAATGTACCTTGCGCCGCATAGTCTTTCACAAAAACGTCCCCGCATCGACGACAAATACAATCATCTCATTGTCCTGGCAAAAAATCTCACCGGATATCGCAATCTGTTGAAGCTGACAACGATTGCCAATAAAGAAGGCTTTTACTATAAACCGCGTATTGACATGGAAGTGCTGGCCAAGCACGCGGATGGATTGATTTGCCTCTCGGGCTGTTTGCGCGGACCGGTTTCGCAGGCGATTATTGCCGGGCAGGAAGAAAAAGCCAAAGAAATCGCCCTGCGGTTTAAAGAACTCTTAGGTAATGATTTTTACTTTGAGGTGCAGCATCATCCTGGTTTAGAAAAACAGCAGCTGGTCAACCAAACGCTTTTCCGTTTCAGCGAGGAGCTTGGGATCAAAACGGTCGCAACCTGCGACTGCCATTATTTACATAAAGAGGATTCGGAAGCGCAGGATTTGCTCGTGTGTATCGGCACCGGCAAGGAAGTGAGCGATACCAATCGCCTGGACATGCGCGAGGTGGATTTATCCATGAAGTCCGAAGAGCAGATCCGCTCCGGCTTTGCGGATCATCCTGAAGCAGTGGATGAAACGGTCCGCGTGGCAGAAAAAATCGAGCTTGAAATTCCGCTGGGAGAATTTCATTTTCCGCTCTATGAAATCCCGCAAGGCTATACGGCCGATGAGTGGCTGTATGACCGCGCGCATCGCGGATTGGCGGTCCGTTACGGCTATATGAACGCTGAGGAAGCCGAAGCCGCGACCATTGAACAAATCAAAGAACGATTCGATCAGGATGATGCTTTCGTGATTGAACGGCTTCGCTATGAGCTTGAAATCATCAAAGTGAAAAAATATCCTGAGTACTTTTTGATTTATTCGGATTTCTGTAAATGGACAAAAAAGCAGGGGATTATGAGCACGACGCGTGGATCGGCCGCGGGTTCGCTTGTTTCATATTCGATGGAAATTCTTGATGTTAACCCGCTTGATTATAATCTGCCATTTGAACGTTTCTTAAACCCGCTCCGTCCGTCTGCCCCTGATATCGATTTCGATATCCAGGATGATCGCCGCCATGAGGTGGTGCAGTACGTGATTGATACATACGGCGAGGACAAGGTTGCGCATATCATCACCTTTGGAACCATGGCGGCGCGCGGGGCCGTGCGCGATGTGGGCCGCGCGCTTGGCATGCGCTACGGGGATGTGGACCGCATCAGCAAAATGATTCCCATGGGCGCGCAGGGATTTCCTATGACCATTGAACGCGCGCTCGAGGAAAATCCCGAACTCAAAAAAGCGTATCAGACTGAACCGAATACCCGCCGACTGCTTGATTATGCCAAGAAAGTGGAAGGCTGCGCGCGGCATAGTTCGATTCACGCGGCGGGTGTGGTCATCGCGCCCGGCCCGCTGACGGACTTTACCGCCGTGCAGGTTGATCCTGATACCGGCGGCAACGTGACGCAGTATGAAATGAAATCCATTGAGGAAGCCGGGCTTGTAAAAATGGATTTTCTTGGGATCCGCAACTTGTCCATCCTTGGACGCGCGATTGAAATTATCAAACGCACACGAGGCAAGGAAATTGATATTCTCAATATTCCGCTAGACGATCCCAAAACCTTTGACATGCTTTCTAAAGGACAGACCTTTGGTGTTTTCCAGCTGGGCGGCCGCGGCATGACGCGCTACTTAATGGAGCTGCAGCCAACCACCATCCATGACATCATGGCCATGGTCGCGCTGTTCCGCCCCGGTCCGATGGAATCGATTCCTGAATATATCGCGCGCAAAAAGGATCCTTCTAAAGTCACCTATCCTGATCCGCGTCTTGAAACCGTGCTTGAAAAATCATACGGGATCATGACCTATCAGGACGACGTTTTGCTTACGGCTATTACTATTGCTGGATACGACTGGCTTGAGGCCGATAAGCTGCGCAAAGCCATGGGAAAAAAGATTCCAGCCGAGATGGCCGCGCAGAAAGAAAAGTTTATTGACGGGGCCCAGTCGCATGGCGGTCTGACCAAGAAGCAGGCGCAGGACTTATTCAAACTGATTGAACCGTTTGCCGCGTACGGATTTAACAAGGCGCATGCGGCTTCGTATGGGCTGGTCGCGTATCAGACCGCCTATATGAAGGCCAATTTCCCGGTGGAGTATATGGCCGCGCTGATGACGGCGGAATATCATGATTTGGGAAAAATCGCCGACGCGATCCGCGAATGCCAGCGCCTTGGTATCCGCGTTCTTGCCCCTGATATCAATGAAAGCCTGTCTAACTTCACGGTCATGGACAGCAAGACGATCCGCTTTGGTCTATTGGCGATTAAAAACGTGGGGCAGGGAATTATTGATGTCATTATTGAAGAGCGAAAGAAAAACGGTCCGTTCAAAGACCTTGCTGATTTGATGACGCGCGTTGAGGACCGTAATCTCAACAAGAAAACACTGGAAAATTTAGCCAAAGCCGGCGCGCTTGATTCATTGGCGGAACGCAATACGGTGCTTATGAATATGGAGCAGATCCTCAGCTTTGCCAAAATTCAGCAGCAGGTGAAAAGTTCGGGGCAAAGCATGCTCTTTTCTTCCATGCAAAAGGAGCAGGCCAGTCTCTACTTGCAGCCGGTCGATCCCGCTTCGGCCAAAGAACAGCTGATGTGGGAAAAAGAGCTCCTTGGCGTATATCTAAGCAGCCATCCATTCAAAAAGATCGCCAAAGCCTTTGACGGCAAGGTATCTAAGCTGGAACGCATCGATGACTGTCCGGATAATCATCTTGTCTGCGTGGCTGCCATGATTACGGATGCGAAAACGATCACGACCAAAAAAGGCGATTTGATGTCGTTTTGCCAGATCGAAGACGATTCAAGCAGCAAAGAATTGATTATCTTCCCGCGCACTTTTGCGCAGGCTCCAAATATCTGGATGAATGACCAGTCGGTGCTTGTGCGTGCCAAAGTCTCTACGCGCGACGGGCAGGCCAAACTGATTTGCGATACTGCCTGGGTGATTACGGACGAGAATTTGCCTGAATTGAAAAAAATTCTTTCCCAAGGACGATTGCCAACCGATCCATCGCAAACGATCGGCTCGCAGAAAGAGCCGTCCGGGGTGTATTTTCATCTTCCGGCTCTGCCGGACCCTTTCCGAACCGATCAGCTGAAACATTTATTTGAACGTTACAAAGGCAATGTGCCGGTGTATTTAAAGGTGGGCCAAACCGAACACCGCACCATTAAGACGAGCTATCGCATCGCCATCAATGAAGAATCGCGCTATCAGATTCAAAAGATCACCGGCCCTGGAAGTTTGCGGGTGGTAAGTTAGGTATAGCAGTGCATCGCTGAATCCTGAGTTCTGGACTCTTTCTCTGGACCTGAGTCGGCTCTGAGAAAGAATTCTGATCCAGCGCTCAGAATTTAGATATCTTGATTTTGACTATACTCGCTTGTTTCTCGTATAATATAGACCATCAGACAAACAACAAAGCCGTCCCCAACTATGAAAAATCAAACGACTGAAACTCCGCAGACGATTCGCCAGCATAAGATTCATTTTTACCGTCAAATCGCCTTTACCTTCATCGGTGCAGCCATTGTTGTCCTGCTTGGTTTGGTGTATTTTTCGCTTTCCCAGGCGGTAATTCTTGTCACGCCTGCGCCGGAGAATGTGAATGCTGATTTTCACGTATTGGTGAGAGAAGACAGCGAAATCACAAATGAGGGAATCACCGCCCGGCTGCATATTGTGGAGCTTGATGCGCAGCGCACAGGAGAAGCGGAATTGCTGGCTGATGGCGAACCGCAGCAGGCAACGGGAACCGTTCGGCTCGTCAATAATTCAAGCCAAGCCCAACCCCTGGTCGCGACAACGCGCCTGCTTTCAGAAGAAGGCGTGCTCTTCCGTTTGCGGTCTGCTGTGAATGTTCCGGCCAACGGTGAAGTGCAGGCCGAAGTCTACGCGGATCAGCCAGGAAAGAAGGGGGAAATCGCGCCGACCCGTTTTACGATTCCAGGTTTGAATCAGGCGCGCCAGCAGGAGGTTTATGCCGTCAGCGACCAGGCAATGACCGGCGGCACGAAGGCGACCTATCAGGTGACCCGGTCCGCGGTTGATCTTGTCATGGAACAAGCCAAAGATGAATTGATTCAGCGCGCCATGGAGCAGTTGGAAGCGCAAGGGATCAATCCGGATTTGATTTTGCCAAATGCCGCAAGTGTTGAGATCAGCGAGCAGACCGTGGAACCGGCTGTTGGAGAAAATGCGCAGCAGTTTACTGTTGCCACCAAGGCTCAGGTAGCACTTGTGCAGGCATTTGAGGAAGATCTGCTTGAATTAGCGCAGGCGCAATTGTATGCCACCACCACGCTTGGATACGAGCTTTCTTCAAGCGATGACGGATCGTTCACTTATGAACTCAGCACGCTTGATGTTGAAGAAGGCATTGCCCAGCTGCATATTGTTCTCCACGGCGAACGCCGCATCAGTTCGGCACATCCGCTTTTAGACGCGTCAAATTTTGTTGGAGAAAAACCGGCTGATGTGAAGCGCCAATTGGAAGAAGACGCGGGAATTGAAGAAGTCAGCATTGAATTGCGTCCGTTCTGGCTGCGCCGTATTCCACGCCTGGTTGATCATATCTATATCCAATTCGCTTCCTGATTATGTCCGCGTTCATTCATGCCTTTGACAGATACATTCTTCAAAAACTAAAAGAGATTCACATGCCACTCGCCAGAGTGGCTCTTTTTATCGTATTTTTCTGGTTTGGCATGCTAAAGCTTTTAGGATTAAGCCCGGCAAACGCCCTGGTGGCTGCTCAGCTCGCAATGATTCTGCCATTTTGGTCGTTTGAAAGTTTCAAGTTTATTTTGGGCATGGTCGAGATGCTGATCGGCGTCGCCTTTCTTTTCCCTCGTTTTGAACGACTTGCCATTGCTCTGCTGATCCCTCATATGATTGCAACGTTTTTGCCGCTTATTCTGCTGCCGCATATTTCCTGGCAACGAGCATTCGTCCCTACGCTGGAGGGACAATATATTATCAAGAATCTTGTTATCATCGCTCTGGCATTCGGTCTTGCTGCTCATCTTCATCCCATGAGGCGGCACTGGCCGGTCGGGAAATTTTTTGCTAAACTCCTGCGGCGTTAGGAGGTGGCATTTGGAGTATGAAAACACGCAGGGAGTTTCCCTGCTTTGCAAGGCCTGCGGCACTGAGATCAAAGGCCTTTTCGTTCGCTGTCTTGGCTGCGAGCAGATGTATCATCGCACCTGTGTCCGTGATCAACACTGTACCACCACAGGCTGCGAGACGCGCTGGGTCGCTCGCAGCTCTGAAACGGCCAGGTTCGAGCGGCCGTTCTGAGAGATGGGGCTTTTTCGCAAAGGAGGGGTTCAGAGTACTATCATTCTTCTGAACAGCTTCGCCGTCTTGTTTCACAAACATCAGACGGCGGCAGTTCTGATTGCCGGATTTGTATCGGGCAACGAGTTCTGTGAGACGAGGTGTCGATTGAAGTTGAGAGAGGTTCAATCTGGAGAAGGCCGGTGCCCGTATTGTCACGGTACTTTGCAAGATGATTCCCAAACGGCTTGCTGCACATGCCGTACCATGCATCATTCCGACTGCCTGGTGGAATACGGCTGCGCGACGTACGGCTGCCTGAGCGGCCTTGGTCATGCCAGCAATATCTGTCCTGGCTGCAAGCGTGTTCCCACCGTGACCAGCGGTTGTCTGGAATGCGGGAAATGGGGATGCATTGACTGTTATCGCTCCGGCAGCTTGGAGCTCTGTCCATGCTTGGCGGGGTGGCGCGCGCGAGGAGATCAGCGAAATCGGTTGCGTTATTTGATGAACATTACTCCGTTGATTGTATGTGCGGTTGTCGCAGCGCTTGCTCTTTTTGTTTGGGTCTGCGCTGTGCTCTCTGATACGGGGATTATTACGATTGACTGTGATACGCTCAGTCATGGAGTGGCAGTCTCTCTTTTGATTTTCATAGCTGCTCAGACCCTGTTTTGTGCGATCACCAATCGCGTCATCCGCAGAATGGGGGAGCCATGAAAGGGCGGCCGCTGAGTGCTTTCCGCATTCCGGCCGCCTTCTGTTATACATTGACCTTTTTGAGGGGATTTTCTACAATGATTGCACCTTTTGTCGTTGAAAAGAGACATGTTTTCAGAAATAGCCGTTGTTTAGAGAAGGTGGGTCGCGGCTGCAAACCCCCTCTTCGGTCTCTGAAAATACCACTCTTGGAGAAAAAAGGTGTAATGAGCGTGCATCCCTGATGCAAATATGGGTGGAACCGCGGGCAAGAAAGCTCGTCCCATGATTGATCATTGATTAATCGTGAGACGAGTTTTTTTATTCATTCCTTGCAATCTATGGAATCGTGAATGGAAAATCACACTTATAAGCACGATTCATAGCACCAAGAAGATTAATCCTCTAGATTCCCGCCTGCGCGGGAATGACGAAAAAGCAACTATGTCAAAAGCCTTTGGAGAAAAAAAAGCAGCAGACATGAGCGAGATTGAAAAGATGCGTCACTCTTTGGCGCATATCATGGCTGATGCCATCATGAAACTGTACCCAAATACCAAACTGGCCATCGGGCCGGCGGTTGAAGACGGATTTTATTACGATGTTGAGTCCGACCACACCTTCACTCCAGACGATTTCAAAAAAATCGAAAAGGAAATGCGCAAAATCATTAACAAGGATTTGCCGTTTGAAGGACGAGAGGTGAGCAAGGAAGAAGCGATTGCGTATTTTCAAGAACGCAATCAGCCATACAAAGTAGAAATTCTCCATGAACTTGAAGACGGCAAAATCACCTTCTATTCGCATGGCGATTTTACCGATCTTTGCAAAGGCGGACATACGCAGAAAACCGGCGAAGCCGGCGTATTCAAGCTTGATCGTGTTGCCGGCGCGTACTGGCGCGGCGATGAACGCAATCAAATGCTGCAACGTGTTTACGCTTTGGCCTTTCCAACGCAGGAGGAGCTCGACGCGTTTTTGGCCATGCGCGAAGAAGCAAAAAAGCGCGATCATCGAAAACTTGGCAAAGAGCTTGATCTCTTCGCTTTTTCCGATCTGGTCGGCCAGGGGCTGCCGCTCTTTACTCCGCGCGGAACTATCATGCGTGAAGCTGTCACGGATTTTGTCTGGGAACTGATGAAACCGCATGGATACCAGCGCGTGAATATCCCGCATATGGCCAAAGCCGATTTGTATAAAACCTCCGGCCATTATCAGAAATTCGCGGATGATATTTTCCATATCAAATCGAAAATGACCGAAGACGAATTCATCATGAAGCCGATGAATTGTCCGCATCATACGCAGATTTACGCCTCTCAGCCGCGCAGTTATCGTGATCTTCCACTGCGTTACAGTGAAGTGACAACCGTCTACCGTGACGAAAATACCGGCCAATTACAAGGACTCTCGCGCGTTCGCTCGATTACCCAGGATGACGCGCATGTCTTCTGCCGCATGGATCAGATCAAGGAGGAAGCGTTGAAAATGTACGATATCATCAGTAAGCTCTATGCCAATCTTGGCATGCCGCTCACGCCGCGCCTCTCAACGCATGATCCAAAAGCGCCTGAGAAATATCTGGGCGATACCGAGGTCTGGGAACGGGCGGAAGGGTTGCTAAAAGGGATTCTTCAGGACCAAGGTCTGGAATTTATTGATGGAACAGGCGAAGCGGCGTTTTACGGGCCGAAAATCGACTTTATCGCTAAAGACGCTCTTGGCCGCGACTGGCAGCTGGCCACTATTCAGCTTGATTTCAACCTGCCTGAGCGCTTCAATCTGACCTATACGAATGAAAAGGGAGAAGAGGAGCGCGTCGTGATGCTGCATCGGGCGATTACCGGTTCGGTTGAACGCTTCCTGTCATTGTTGATCGAGCATTATGCGGGCGCATTTCCCGTCTGGCTTGCGCCAGAACAGGTGCGTTTATTGGCTGTAAGCGAGCGGCATGTGGACTTTGTTAAAACCCTGCAGCAGGAGTTTATTGCAGCAGGTATCCGTGCGGCTGTGGATGTGTCTGACAATACGGTCGGCAAGAAAATCCGTGAAGCAGAGAAAATGAAGGTGCCGTATATTCTTGTGATCGGCGATAAGGAACAAGACGGCGGCAAGCTTGCCATCCGCCGAAGGGGGCAGCAGCAAACGGAGGAAATGGAGAAGGCAGAATTTATTGAGAAAGTCAGAAAAGAGATTGAGGAGAGATCGTAGCTGCTATAATGAAGTTACAAAAAGCCCACACCGATGTCGCGGAGTGGGTTTTTTGATTTGAGGATCCCCCTCAGTTAGTTGCTCCCCTTTCCATCTTGATCCCAATCTCCCTTCAAAAGGGGGAAGAAGAGAACAAAAATGTTCCCCCTCTTTTGAAGAGGGGCAGAAATATAGTGACTAAAAAAATAGATATGGAGGGGGAGATCCTTCAAGGTAGATATGTTACAATATTTTCATATGCCAGAAATCATTCAAGCTACGCGCAAACAAAATCGCAGTCTTATCCAGGTCATCCTCTCATGCGGTTTTTTTGCAAGTGCCTCAGGCGCGCTGGTGGCGTATATCAATTCGTCCTTTCTTGAAACGCTTATTCCCAAATCCGTGGTCGGGTCATTTTTCGCGTTGGGGTATGCGCTCGCCTTTTTGTTGATTCAATACTACGGCCGCTTCATTGAAAAATTCAAGAATCATGTTGTCTTTCTCACCGTGTTGATTGTGCAGGTATGTGCCCTTCTTTTGCTATCCGTGAATCTGCACCCAGCTCTGTCCCTGGCCGCTTTTCTTGTTTGGATTTGCGCGAATGCGGTGATTGTCATCAATTTCGATGTTCTGTTGGAATTTGTTACCAGAAACAGTGAAACCGGCCGTATTCGAGGTTTGTTTTGGACCTGCGTGAATCTTGCTTTTGTGGTTGCGCCGACGATAACCGGTGTTCTTGTTGAGCGGTATGGATTTTCACAAACCTATTTTCTGGCCGCGCTTGTGCTTATTCCCGTTTGGGGAATGATTTTTGCTACGTACAGAAATAACGGACATGAAAAATATCGAAGGCAGATTAAATTGAAAGCAGCGCTCAAAGAAATTCTTGCAGATAAAAATCTGCGAGGGATTTATCTTGTGGCGCTGCTGCTTTCCTTTTTCTATTCATTCATGGTGATTTATACGCCGATTTATCTGCTGGATTTGGGATTATCATGGGAGAAAATCGGCCAAATTTTTACCGTCATGCTTATTCCGTTTGCTTTAATCCAGTACCCGGCCGGCTGGCTGGCAGATAAATACCTTGGCGAAACGGAAATGCTCGCCGTCGGATTCGCCTTGATGGGGATTTGCGGTCTGGCGATGATTTTCTTTTCCAGTTTTGCCGCATTGATGGTCATTCTTTTCTGTTCGCGCGTGGGAGCCGCCTTGGTTGAAATCATGCGCGATACATATTTTTACAAAAAAGTGGACGCGGACGATCTTGATTTGATCAATCTTTTCCGTGGCACAGGGCCGCTTGCGTATGTTATCGGGCCGGTAGCTGCTTCTTTGCTGCTCGCGGCCGGAGTTTCTTTAAACGGGGTATTTGTCTTTTTGGCCCTCGTGATGTTTGCGGCAACTCTTGTCCCGCTGACGATGGACGACACGCTGTAAGCAGACGCACAGATTCACAGACGTTTTAGACTCACAGACAAATCACATTTTCCAAAAACAGTCTGTGCGTCTGTAGAGTCTGTTATGTCTGTGCGTCTTCCCGCTTGAATTCAAACCCGATTTCCTCTAAGATGCCCTCTACTCTATGGCCAAGAAATACCATATTTTAACCTTGGGCTGCCAGCAAAACCGGTCTGATTCGGAACGAGTCGCATCGGTTTTTAAGCATCTCAATTACGTTGAAAGTCCCTCTGAAGCTGAGGCGGATGTGGTTGTGGTGAATTCCTGCGCGGTGCGCCAGACTTCCATGGACCGTATTTATGGCAAGCTGCGCCATTGGCGGCCTCGCCAGGAAAAAGGGGAGCTGACGACCATTCTGACAGGCTGCATTTTGCAGCATGACCGCGAGCGCCTGGGCAAGGAATTCGACCATGTTGTTAATCTTGAGGATATCCCAAAAATTCCGGAAATCATCGGCGAAGGAGAAGCGCTTGATCTGGCTGATTACTTTGCTGTTCCGCCCAAGCATCAATCAGACTTCAAGGCATATGTTCCGATCATGACGGGCTGCGATAAATTCTGTACCTATTGCGCGGTCCCGTATACTCGCGGCCGAGAAATCTCCCGCCCCGTCAATGACATTTTAGACGAATGCCGTCAGCTTGTGGCAAAAGGTTATAAGGAAATCACGCTGCTTGGCCAAAACGTGAATAGTTATGCGGGGCAATATGATAAGCCGCAGGAAAAGCGCGGCCTGCTTGTGATAAATCGCAAAGCACAGCAAGCGGGCGGCTCGCAGGTTGTTGCAGTAGATTTTCCAGATCTGCTTGAAATGGTCGCCCAGATTCCAGGCGACTTTTGGATCCGTTACATCACTTCGCATCCGTATGACATGTCCGACAAGCTGATTGAAACTATGGCAAAGCACGATAAAATCGTGAACTATATCAATTTGCCCGTGCAGGCCGGGTCTGATGAAATTCTGAAAAAAATGAACCGCCATTATACGGTTGAACATTATAAAGGACGTTTGGCAAAAATCCGTGAGCTGCTTGATCCGGTTGCTATTTCAACCGATATTATCGTGGGATTTTGCGGTGAAACGGAAGCATTATTCGAACAAACCGCCGAGCTTATGAAAGAGGTGAAATACGATTTGGCGTATATCAACAAATATTCTCCGCGGCCCGGTGCTGTTTCCGAGCGCAAGTTTATCGACGATGTGCCATGGGAAGAAAAGCGCCGCCGTGAAAAAGTACTCAATGAAATTTTGAAAACAACCGCACAGGAGCAGCATGATAAGTTGATTGGCAAAACCATCCGTGTGCTTGTTGATGAAGCCGAGCAGCAGGAAGACGGCCTGTTTAAAAATTCCGGAAAATCCGACCTGTTTAAAACAACGCAGTTTTTTGCCGCCCGTGACTATACAGGGCAATTTGTGGATGTCCTTGTGACCGAGGCTCGGCCTTTCGGTTTATTCGGCGAGCTTGTCTAGGCTGGGCAATTTCGTTATAGTGCCGGCACCCTGATAAGGAGGAAAGGGATGGAAACGATCACTCACACGGAAAACGAACTTTGCACCAGGATCGATGCCGACGATGTCCGGATCAGGGTCTGGGGAAACTTCTCCCCGACCGTGGCCGGCGAGCTGCTCGAGCTCGGCAACGACATCAACGCTTCCGTCAGCGAGGACCAGTGCCTGTTCAATGTCGCTGATCTCAAGCAGATCAAGGCGATGGATGGGCGCATCATGCTGTCCATGAACAT
This sequence comes from uncultured Gammaproteobacteria bacterium, assembly GCA_964503955.1. Lineage (GTDB taxonomy): Bacteria > Patescibacteriota > Patescibacteriia > VMEV01 > CAYQCH01 > CAZDCG01. Next base: position 351,254 of record CAZDCG010000001.1, on the reverse strand, counting down.
CTTCATCCGCCGCAGCCGCAGCGGCGGCGCGCGGCTCAGGCAGGCATTCGTTCACGACCTGTCGAGGATCATCGGCCAGAAGATCAAGTAAGAAGGAGGGAAATCAACTGCATGCGCCTCGGCCAGCCACGGCCGGGGCGTAAATATACGTACCCAAAACAGGAGAAACGCGGATGCCTTTCGTTATTGTGTACGGGATCCCTTCACAAGTGTCTCAATCAGACCTCCTGCGGCTGCAGAAAGAGATCCGAGCCGGTTTAGCCGGGGTGTAAGAGGGACAGCTCGCCCCGGAGCTTATTTGCACCCTCTTTCCCGTGGAGCGGCTGTCCATGGGATTTGGGGAAGGGCTTGTTGGTTTCCTGTATCTGGGGCGGTCGGGAGTCAGCGATATCGCCTGGCGGCACCGTCTTGCCAACCTGCTTTGTGAGCTTCTGACGGCATTTGCCCGCCAATGTATTCCTGACTGCAGATTGGTCGAAACATACGATCCATTTGCGGGATTGGTATGCGCGTGCGAGATCGAACTTGATTCCGCGCAGACAGACGGCGCAAGAACGCCTTGCACAGAAGCAATTCCCATCAGTCTTTCTTCGCCAAACCATGACACCCCTGGTCAAGGTTGCGCCTGAGAGAGCCCGCGCCTCCGGCTTTGACAAGCTGGGGGCGCTGTTTATTTCAAAATAAAAAAAGCCCCTTTGGGCAATTTGACATTCGCGCCGGCGGACACCGTGAATGGCATCCGCCGGTCGAGTTCTTCTCAGCCGAACTTCTCGTTGAAGAGCGCCTCGAGGGCGGCCTTGGTCTGCTCTGGCTGGGGCGAGTAGACCATGACGTACTGGATGGCTGTGCGGCCACGGACCGTGACCTTGTGCCCGCCATGCACCGGCGCGAACTTGAGGCGCGGCCGGCCTCCCGGGATCGGTCTAATCTCCCCGAGGGAGATTTTCACTTTGGGAAGCCTCAGCGCGGCATCAACGAGTGCGCCTGCTTCCTTGATGGATGTTGTGTGTTTTTTGCTGATCTTCTTTCGGCTACCGCTGCGGTGGCCGCTCTCGTCCTTGTTTTTCTTCATAAAACACCCCTTTATAACTTATAAAATAACATATTTTATGAAAATTGTCAAGATAAGCAGGAAGGATCCTCGTCATAGAAGGTTATGAAGGTTTCTCGTGAGGAATCTGAAATCATCCCGCACGTTCCGGGTATTAGTGCAAAGAGGCGGGAGGCGCAATCGTCGACCATACAACCCGACCTGTCCCGCCTCTTGGCCCGCTTATGCTTTTCACGAGGCATAGGCGGGCTGTTTACTGTTTGACAGGTTCGCGGGCAAGTCCTCATAATCCAGGCAACTATGCATAAACCGAAAGTCATTGCTGTTGTCGGGACGACCGCGTCAGGAAAATCTGACCTGGCTTTGGCCTTGGCCAAGGAATTTGATGGAGAGATTATTTCGGTTGATTCACGCCAGATTTATAAGGAAATGGATATTGGCACCAATAAGGAACCTGGGCGGCATCAGACGGACACACGTGAGATCACAAAAGACAAAGCTTTTTTTGATATTGAACAGAAACTTGAAGAAACAAATTCGCCAATCAGCCTTGAGGATGCACTGATCAATGTCTATGACGTGCAAGGAATCACCCACTATATGATCGGCGTTGTGCGCCCTGATCAACTGCTGACACTTTCTCATTTTCAATTGCTGGCTTTTGGCATCATCAATGAAATTATTGCGCGCGGAAAATTGCCGATTCTTGTCGGCGGGACATCGCTTTATACATCCGCGATTTTAGAAAACTGGCAGATTCCTGACGCAAAACCCAATCCGAATCTGCGCAGAGAGCTTGAAGATCTGTCTGATATTGAATTGATCGCGCGTCTTGAGGCGGTTGATCGCTCAGCGTCAAGGCGTGTGGATGTGCAGAATAGGCGACGTGTTATCCGCGCGATTGAAATCGCTGAGCAGGGGAGAATGATTAAGTCGCCAAGCAAGCTGGAGGCAAAATTTGACGCGCTGTATCTAGCGCCTGTTGTTGACCGCGAAGAAGTTTATGAGAGGATCAATGGCCGTGTCGACAAAATGATTGAAGCCGGTTTGGTTGAAGAAGTCCGTGCCGTCGGAGAGAAATACGGGTACGATATGGTCGCCATGACCGGGCATGCATACCAGCAAATCGGATTCTATCTGCAAGGCAACTGGACGCTTGATCAGGCTATTGAAGAATCAAAAAAAGTCACGCGCAACTATGCCAAGCGCCAATTGACCTGGTGGCGCAAGCATGGAGATGTGAAGTGGGTGCGGGATGTGGAGGAGGCAAAGACTTTGGTGGGGGTATTAGTTCAAAAAACTGAAAAGCTAAAAAGCTGAAAAACTAAAAAAATAAAGACTTACTTTTTCTTTTGGAAGGAAAAAATGATACTCATAAAAATATTTAGTAATTCTGTAACCTCTTTTCGCAAGTTTTTACGTTGAGAATCGATGGTTGGATTTTCGAATTCCTCAAGCACGTCTAGCCAATACTGTGTTTCTTTCAGCTCTCTTTTGACGATATAAAGAAAGTATAGCTTTTCTTTGTGAGATTTGGCTTCGTTTGCTTCTCTGTAATTGGCCCCTACAGAGCTCGCGGAGCGTATTATTTGATTAACAATGCTTGTTGATAAGTGCTTTTCTCCTACAGAACGACAAAACCGGATAACCTGTATCGCAAACATGGTCGTCCGGTCTTCTAATTGCTTATAGGCTCCGCCACTCATAAAATGATTCATTAAAGGTGTGGGCAGAGAGAATTAAATTTGCATTAATTATAGCACGTATTCACAAAAAAGGCCCGGACCATCCGCGCCTTTTTAAGCTTTTGAGTTTTTCAGCTTTTTAGCTTTATCCATTAAGCACTTTCTCCACCATAGCCTTTACTCTTCCTCCATCAGCCTGGCCTTTCACTTTGGCCATGACAGCTCCCATGGCTTTGCCCATATCGGCAGGAGAGGAGGCGCCAATCGCAGCCAGGGTTTCGCGGACAATCGCTTCAAGATGTTCGTCTGGCATCTGGGCCGGCAGATAGCTTTCAATCAAGGAAATTTCATAGGCCGCCTGCTCAACGAGATCTTCGCGGCCGCCTTGTTTAAACTGTTCAGTCGCGTCTTTGCGGCTTTTGATTTCCGTGCGCAATACCTGCTGGATTTCTTCATCGGATAATTCATGGCGGCGGTCAATGGTTTCCTGTTTCAGCTTGGCAAGCACGGGGCGTAGCGCCTTGAATCTCGGTTCGTCCTTGGCTTTGAAGGCCGCTTTGTAATCTTCGTCGATTTTATCCTGGATGGTATTGCCGTGGACGCGCTCGTTCATGGCATCGGCAACGGTTTGTGACATACAAGTATGTTTAAGAGAGAAGTTTCTTAAGAAGTTCCATGGCAACCTGCGGATTGGCGCTGCCTTTGCTGGCCTTCATGACCTGGCCGAGCAAAAACTGGACCGCGTTTTCCTGGCCTCCTTTATAGTCGTTAACGACTTTTTCATTCGCGGCAATCACTTCTTTGATTATACCTTCAAGCGCGTTGGTATCATTCATCTGCGCCCAACCCTGAGTCTGGACGATATTTGACGGGTCTCCGCCGGTTTCATGCATGATCACAAGTACTTTCTGCGCGGTCGTGCTGTTGATTTCACCTTTCTGCAGCATAATCATCATTTCCGCAAAATTTTCAGCCGTGACCTTGGTCGTTTTGATCGTGCTTTCCGTGTCGATCAAAAGCTTGCTGAACTTGCTTGTCAGCCAGCCGGCGGAAGAACGCACTAATTCCCGGCCATGTTTTTCCCAGGAGAGATCGTCATGATGCTTGGTCCAGTTTTCAAGCTCGCTGATCACCTGTTCAAGGTAGCCGGATAAATCCTGGTCATAGATCACGGTATGAGCACCGCGCGCATCGAGCCCGTATTCTTTGATGAAGCGTTCACGTTTCTGCGCCGGGAGTTCCGGAATTTCCGTTTCAAGGCCGCGGATATCGATTATGCCTTTGGCCGCGTCTTCTTCAGAAAGATTGTAGCCGAAATGGAAAGGGGGGATATCCGGTTCAGGGAAATAGCGGTAATCGGCGGCTTCTTCTTTTGTGCGCTGTTCTTCTGTTCGCTGTTCGGTGTCATTCCAGCCGCGCGTGGTTGTGACTTTTGGCGGATTGCCTTCTTCCCAGAGTTCGGTCTGGCGCTTGATTTCATACTGCAAAGCGCGTTCCACCGCTCGGAATGAGTTCACGTTCTTGATTTCCGTTTTTGGATAGAGGAATGGTTCGTCATCGGAAAGCGGGCGCAGGGAGATATTCGCGTCGCAGCGCAAATGTCCCTTTTCCATGTCGGCATCGGAAACGCCCAGATAGCGGACAATAGCGCGCAATTCCTGCAGATACGCTTTTGCTTCTTCCGGGGTTCGGATATCCGGTTCAGTGACAATTTCCATGAGCGGCGTGCCGGCGCGGTTGTAGTCGACAAATGAACCCTGGTCGGAGTGGGTGAGTTTGGCCGCGTCTTCTTCCAGATGAAGGCGGTTAATGCGGATTTCTTTTTGCGTGCCGTCTTCAAGCGTGATCAGGATTTTTCCATTGCTGCCGAAAGGCTGATCATATTGAGAAATCTGATAGCCTTTTGGAAGATCGGGGTAAAAATAGTGCTTGCGGTCGAATTTTGAAATCTGCGGCACATCGCAATTCAGAGCGATGGACGTCATAACGGACCAGTCTATTGCCTGGCGGTTTGGCACGGGCAGCGTGCCTGGATGCCCAAGGCAGATGGGGCACACGGTGGTATTTGGAGCCTGATGCTCGCCGGTATTATCGCAGGCGCAGAACATCTTGCTCTTGGTTTTGAGCTGAACATGGACTTCAAGTCCGATCACGGGTTCGTATTTTAGCATAAACGTGAGACATAACAGATTCACAGATCTTTAAGACTCACAGACATCGCATTTTCCTTGTCTGTAAGTCTAAGGAGTCTGTTGCGTCTGCGGGTCTTGTTCCCAGCGAGCTTATCAGAAAAACGCCTAAAAAACAATCCATTGTGGCCACATTTGGCGATCTTTGTTAAACTCGCGGTGAAAGGGAGGTGCGCATGCCACCGCGGATGTTCCCGGATCAGGCGGCGGATGCGCCTGCCCCGCCTTCAGTGCCGCAGCCATTCATCAAGGAGTGGGTGCGCTTTTGGTTCCATGGAATCGCGATCTCGGTTTGCGGGGCGCTTGCCGCCCTTCTACCGAATACCGTTTCCGGCGAAGTTGTGTTGCCGGTCCGTCATGTCTTGGTTGCTCTTGGGGCATTTGCTCTCTGGGTTGGCTGCGCTGTCGTCATCGGCCGCTTCTTCAAGCCCAGTAGGCCCTGGTTGGACGCAAAGCAGCTGCTCGGCGTGTCATTGCTGCTCGCTTTTACCTCAGTCATTTCGGTGCTGGCGTCCCGGCAGATCCCCTGGCCGGTCAGCCCGGAACTTGGCTTGAGCTATTCGGCCCATCAGCTGAGCGGATGGCTGCTGGCTGGATCGCTCGCGCTCTTTGCCTGGTATGAGCTTTTGCGCTGCCGGCCAAGGTTGAAAGCGTTCATGCGTTCCTGGATCTTCTGGCCGCTCACGCGCTGGATGGTCTGGACGGCCAATCGGATCAAGGTCCGGCCGCATGAGATCGGAACCCGGTCTTCGTCGCTCGACTTCCTGGCCGGGCTTGGCATTATCTGGGTGCTGTGCCCGCTCTGGGTGCTGGCGTCAGCCTGTTTTATCACAGCCTGGGCGGATCCATTCGCCCGCGTGATCGGCAAACGCTATGGCAAAGTGAAGTGGCCGTTTGGTAGCAAAACGGTCGAAGGGTCGCTGACCTGCTTTGCGATCGCGGCCGTAATTTCGTTTACTGTCCTGCATTGGTTCTATGGCCCGGATGCCAGGGTGATTGTCTGCGCGCTTTTCGTAGGCGTGGCAACGGCTTTGGCGGAGCTGATTCCGCAGTGGCCAAAAGAGCCAAGGCCGGGGGATATGCTCTCTCCGGCTGATAATTTCTGGCTCATCCTGAGTTCGGGGTTCGCGCTTCACGGCGCGCAGCTCTGGCTCACAATATAGACCCCGTACGGTGCTTTCACGCACTGTGCGGGGTCGAGTCGTTTATGGAGCTTTCTTTTTTCGAGTACCGCCCCACCAGCGGGATGATTGTTAACAAAATTTCTTTGTCGCGCCCCCTCCTATAAGGTGGGGTCGCTCTTGGGGCTATATATTCCACTTAGTATTAATAAAGCAAACACCCCTCCTTTAAGGAGGGGCTGGGGGTGGTATCTATAACGATAAATAATCTCTACGATGATGAAGTTCGAGATTCTCGCCTTGTCCGGTGCAAGCCTTGTTTTGCAAGGAATTCTTCATCCGCCGGAATGACGAGAAGAAGAGGCTAATTAGTTTCAACGAACTCGAACGTTCGCATTATTTCATCTCCAAGTGGATCATAGTCGTCCTTAGTAAGACTCACGAACTGATCGTCCTTATAGGCTGAGACAGATGAGTCGCCCTGAGAAAATGAGATTGTGAAAAGCTTTCCGTCATGGAAAAGCTCATAAGTATAACCACCCTTCACCTGCTTGGGGACGCCTGGAAATTCATGACGAACAGCTTTGAGAAATTGTTCAGGGTCAAAACGTGCAGGAAGTGGGTTTATCGAAATGATTTCTCGCCCGGAACCCAGTGCAACCAGTTCATCCATTGTTTTGTAATATGGTTCTTCTGAGACCTGAATGATCATGGTATCAATACCTGGAATGCAGAGTCCTTCATTGGGATAACACGTATTGTTTCGAAAAAAGACTTCGCTTCCATTTTGTCCGTCAACATCAAAATAAGAAGGATAATGGAAGCGATACCCGTACTCGTCATTTTGATAGACGCGATAAGCGAGTTCCTGCTCAGCAGAGGGGGTGTCCTGGTTTTTCTCTAGCGGCTGATTTTGTTTCCATGAATAACCGATGACTGCAAGAGTAATGAGCAAGAGAATACCTGTTGAAATTTTCCATTTCATAAAACTATACGTTAATTTCCCTCCTCACCACTTCCCAAATCTTCTCATGAATCTCTTCGCGGGAGAGGAGTTTGCCTTCCGGCGCGCAGTAGATAATATGCGCATTTGGCATGATATCAGCGAGCTGGAGAAATACTTCCTCGGTTTCTTTGAGATGCTGTAAATCACCTTCATGCAAATCTTTCCCTTCGCCTCCGATATATTCGCGAAAACCTTTTTGTTCGATCAACTCAATGGCTGTTTCAGGAGGAACATGCAAAAAAATGTTCAAGTCGGGTTTTGGGATATCAAAGATTCCGAATTCTAATTCCTTGAGCCATTCAAAATAGCGCATCCGTTCTTCTTTGTCGCGGATCTTTCCGCCCTGATGCCCCATATTGGCTGTGACATACCGGTTGCAGATGACATGGCTTCCATCTGCCAGCCACTTTTTCATCTCGTGGCTTGCGTCGTAGCGGTCAACCGCGAATAAAACGGAAGCCCGATACGGTCCCACTTCCTTTGCGTCGCCGTATTTGCCATTCAGATATTCTTCCACCGCGCCGGCGGATTTTTTGCCGTATTGCGGAAAGTCTTTTGTTTGTACGGGGATATCAAGCTGGTCCATCTTTTCAAGCAGCAGCTCAAATTGCGTGCCTTTTCCTGAACCGTCTATACCGTCGATGACGATCAATTTTCCTTTCATAGCGGATGATTAAGGGTACAAATCACAAATACATTACAAATTTACAAATCTACTCTTTAACTCCATTTAGAACTCTTAGAAACTTAACACCGTCAACAGAAAATGTCGCGAGAATGGCCAGTTGAAGTCCCGTCTGTTTCAGATAACCCATAACTTGATCAATGTGTGATTTTGGGAAACGATTTCCCCGCTTTAATTCTAAAACAATTTTCTCTTCTACGAGAAAATCTAAATAATAATCACCTATTTTTGCATTTTGAAAGAAAAGTGGCGTTCTTTTTTGTCTTTCATAACTAATCCCCCTCGTATCAAAAGCAACGGCAATTGCGTTTTCATAATACTTCTCTTTATGCCCATATCCAAGCTCATTGTAAACATCAAACAGGATTCCTACGATCGTATAACTTAGTTCTTTGTGAATGACTTTCCCGCCGGATATTTGTAAATTTGTATCCGATTGGTGATTTGTACCCGTCATACCAAGCTTCCTCTCAACTTATACACCATCTCCTTGGCAAAATGGTCGGTCATGCCCGCGATATAGTCTTTGACCACAATGGCTCGCGGTTCAAGGGTGTCGATCTGCTCGCGGATATGCTGGGGAAGATGTTCCGGGCGTTGATAGAGCTGCGTAAACAATTCCTGCAAAAGCTCGCGGCCTTCTTGCGTGAAACGTCGAACGGGTTCAGAGCTATAGAACGTTTTATACAGGTAGTTTCTCAGTTCCTGGGTCATGTCATCCATCTGCTTGCTGTAGGATGCGACCGGATGATCAAGCGCGTAGACATCAGCCAGAGAAGAGATTTGTTTGTCGCGCACATTCCGTTCCGTTGTTTTGACAATGTCAGCAATCAGCAGGTGGATCACGAAACGGACGAATTGCGGCCGATAGAGCCGGTCATGGGTCGTAAGGTTTGGATAGCGCTTTTCAATCACTTTGTGCACGGCCCGGCCGATCTGCAATTCAAGCAGGTCTTCGATTCTCAGCAAATGCGCGCGCAGCCCGTCGTCGATATCATGCGAGTAGTAGGCGATTTCATCCGCGAGATTGACGATTTGCGCTTCAATGCTTGCCTGGTGCGGCAGCGTGGCTTTTGGATCTTCCCACGGTACGTGATGTTTGCGAATAGCCGCCAGCGTTTCACGCGTCAGGTTCAATCCGGGAAAATCCGGATATTGTTTCTCAAGCAAGGTAACGATGCGCTCGCCATGAGCATTATGATCAAAAGCAAATCCGAGCGGCTCAAGCATTTCATGCAGCGCGTATTCGCCTTCATGGCCGAACGGGGGATGGCCAAGATCATGGGCAAGGATGGCCGCTTCCGCTAGATCTTCGTTGAGCCGCAGGGAACGGCAAAGGCTGCGCGCGATCTGGGCCCCTTCAAGGCTATGAGTTAAGCGGTCGCGGATATGATCGTCTTTTGGGCTGACGATTACCTGGGTTTTATGTTTGAGTCTGCGAAATGCCTTGGAATGCACGATACGATCCCGGTCGCGCGCGAACGGCAGTTTGTCGGGATGTGCGTCTTCTTTGTACGCGCGGTGATGGTCGCCTGCATTGTGCACGGCATAGGGCGCGAGCAAAGCGTCAAAGCGGGAGAGGAGATCGTCTGAAGCCATAAATCAGGTGATAGGCAGTAGGTCGTAGGCTGTAGGCAAAGGCTACAGACCTAATTTCATACTCCGGTTGATCCAAAGCCGCCGCGTGATTGCGAAGAGACCTGGTCGATTTCGTTAAAGGTTACTTTAGGAACGGGGGTAAACATGGCCTGGGCGAAGCGCTCGCCTTTTTCAATCGTGACTTCCTGATCGGTAAAGTTGTAAACCTGCACATGCACTTCGTCTTCAGGGCCGCGGTAATCGGAATCAACAATGCCTGGGCCGGCCGGGTGCAGCAATCCTTTGCGTTTGGGGCTGCTTGAGCGCAGCGCGACAATGAGCGCGTATTCCTCCGGCGTTTCAATGATCAGATTGGTTGGAATCCGCGTGATTGCCTGCGGCGGGCAGACAATGTCAATCCGGCTATAGAGGTCAAATGCGGCTGCTCCCGCTGAATGGTACTCGGGCAAGGGCAAAGATTTATCAATGCGGTGGATATTAACTTGCATGCTGGCGTTTTACTTTGTAGTGAAGAGCGATGGTATTCGCATTGAGTTTATCAATGGCAGCCAGCTCAAGCTGTTTCTCGGTTTTGAGGGGAGCAAATAAACATTTGCCGCTGCCAAAAAGCAGAGGCTCAATCGTGAGGATAATTTCGTCGACCAGATCTTCTTTGAGAAAAAGCGCGTTGATGTCGCTTCCGCCGGTAAGCGCGATTTCTTTGTAGCCGCGTTCGCCAAGCTCTTTGACAAGCTCGGCCGGCGCGGCATTGTTGAATTCAAGCTGGCCCGGGATAGGCGTAAACTTCTCCGGTGTTCTTGTCATGACTATGTTCAGCCGGCCCGGCAGCGGCTTATTAAACGTTTTAAACGTCGCGTTGCCATAGATCATGGCTCCGATGCGTTTGGTATGCTCGGAGAAATGTTTTTTATCTTCTTTGGAGGTCCAGTTCACGAGGCCGTCTTCATGCTTGGTGATAAAGCCGTCCGCCGTCATGGCCATGATTAAGGTGACTTTGGGTTTCATACTAAACGGCGATAGGCGCTTTAATCGGCGGATGCGGATCGTATCCTTCAAGCTTGAAGTCTTCGTACGTGAAACCGAAAATGTCCTTTACCTCCGGATTGATGATCATTTTTGGCAGCGGGCGCGGTTCGCGGCTGAGCTGTTCTTTGACCTGGTCCATGTGATTCTTGTAGATATGGACATCGCCAAACGTATGCACGAATTCGCCGGGTTTCAGCCCGGTTACCTGGGCGATCATCATGGTAAGCAGCGCGTAGGAAGCGATATTAAACGGCACGCCCAGAAAAACGTCCGCGCTGCGTTGGTAGAGCTGGCAGGAAAGCTTGCCGTTGATCACCATGAAATGGAAAAGGGTATGGCATGGAGGCGGAGCATGATGATGGTTTCTGATCAGCTCCTGAATTTCACCCACATTCCAGCCGCTGACAATAATGCGGCGCGAGGTGGGATCATTCTTAATGAGATCAATTACATTCTGAATCTGATTGATTTCTTCTCCTTTGCTGTTTTCCCAGCGCGTCCACTGTTTTCCGTAAATGGGCCCAAGCTCGCCCCATTGCTTGGCAAAAGCAGCGTCGGTTTTCATGCGTTCCACCCATTCTTCCTGGTGCGCTTTCCAGGCATCGGAATAACGAGGATACTGTTCAAGCAGATTGTTTTCTTCCAAATAAATTTGATACGCCCATTCGTTCCAGATTTTCACGTCATTCTTTACGAGGTACTGGATATTCGTTTCGCCTTGAAGGAACCATAAGAGTTCATGGATGATGGCTTTCAGATAGGTTTTTTTCGTCGTCACCAAGGGGAAGCCGTCTTCAAGATTAAAGCGCATTTGATAGCCGAAAAGGCTTTTTGTGCCTGTTTTGGTGCGATCGTCTTTTTCCGTGCCGTGGTCGAGAATATGCTGGAGCAAATCGAGATATTGTCGCATACTATGCTTGGGTTAGTTGCTCAAACGAAACTTATTGAGTACTATCTTTCTAGACTTGAAATTGAGACTACAACATATGGTGCTCTCAGATGGAACACTTAAACAGCTGATGGAGGAAAAGAAACTCGTGGTTGATCCGCTTACGCCCGAATCGATTCAATGCAGTTCGATTGACTGCCGGCTCGGCACGCATTTTCTTGACGTGGAAGACAAGGGGATGGAAATCATCACGCTCGACACCGAAATCACGTACCGCGAGATCGAAGCCGACTCCATTACCATTCCGCCAAAGTCATTTCTGCTGGCCACAACCATGGAATATATCAAGCTGCCAGATGACGTGACCGCCTTTGTGGAAGGCCGCAGCTCTATCGGCCGCATGGGACTTTTCATTGAGAATGCCGGCTGGGTGGACGCGGGTTTTGAAGGACGCATTACGCTTGAGCTGTACAATGCAAGCTCATTGCCAATCAAGCTACAATCCGGCCGCCGTATCTGCCAGCTCGTTTTCTGCAAAATGGACAAGCCGGCCCTGGAACCGTATCGCGGCAAATATCAGGGCCAGGAAAAGACCGTTGGCAGCCGTATTTTCAAAGACGCGGAAATCCGCGCGTAGGGTCATTGTAACAGAGCTATTTACAGTGCGGAACTTTACAAAGCCGGGAAAAATCGGCTTAGTAGGGACATGTTTAGATCGCAGCGATCATATCTGCACATCGAGCTGCTTAGTCTCGATTTAGACGATAGGCGCCAGATGGGCCAGGCTGGGGCCAATTACCACCTATCTTTCATAAACAAAGACCCGAGCCTCATGCCCGGGTCTGGAGAATCTAGCTAGTCTAGATTCGTTTTGGAGTGAGTTGCTTATTGCGATGAAACTACTTGATCTCCCGTTTCATCTTGTCAATAAATTCCCGCGCGGCATCTTTTCCACCAAGACCAAACGCCAAACCGCCGGCTAAAGCGAGCATGCCCACAAGCCCCATAAAGAGGGTATTGATCAATTCCTGCGCGATTTTCAGGTGCGTGAGTGCTGCTAAAAGCGCGAAGACGAAAATGGACCATTTCGCCAATGTTGCCAAAAATCCGGCGGCTGTGCCGATCTGGCTGGCCTGAACGGATTTAAGGACGACTTTGTGCACGAAGTTTCCAAGCACCAGACCGACGAGCAGAATCACGACGGCGATGATGATATTTGGAATATAGTAGGCAATCGTTTCAAGAAACTGCGTAATCTGGCTGAGACGCAGGATTTCCGCCACGGCGATGAGAACCACCACAATGACAAACCATTTCACGAGCCAGCCAATCAGTCTGGCCAGATTAAAGTCTAGCCCGGCATCAGCCATGCTTTTATCAAGACCGGCTTTGTCGATGACTTCGTCGACTTTGGTGAATTCAACGGCACGGCGCACAATTTTTCCAAGCACCGAGGCGGCCAGCCAGCCCAGAATGAGCACGACAAGCGCTGCCAGAATATTTGGAAGAAGCCGTAGGAGACCCTCCCAAACGGTCAGGAACGATTCGACCACGGTCGCGGCGAACGCTCCAAGATAGTTCGGTTCCATAGACAAGAAGGTTAACAATGAATGAATTAAGGTAAAAAGAGGCGGCTGAACGATATATTTGCTCCCGCATACGGCAATGTGGGAACGATGGATCCGTTGGCCAGAATTCTTGAGCCGTCATCCCAGGAGAAATCGGAAGCGCCCATTACCGTGACTCGGACATTTGCCGCGACATCGCCGGGAATAATGGACGTATCCATTTCAAACTCGAAAACCGATTTTTGAACTGTACTTAGCTGAAAAGGAGCCGTGCCAAAATTATAGACAAAAATTCCGTAATCACCAACTTTGCTTTCATATCCGCTCAAGTCGGTGATAAGCCCTACAGAGGGGCGGAATACCCCAAATGTCACGCCTTCTGCCGTTCTTTGGACGCGGCCCCCGTCTGCATTCTCGTTCTGCAGATAGAGTTTTGAGGCCTGAAATGGCTGCAATTTGGCCAATTTTTCAAGCAAATCATTGTCGGGCCCTGCTGTGCCGGCATTATTTGTGTCCACCCGGAAGGAGAGTTTATGGATCCAAACAGGATTATGCATTGCCTGGGCGGAAAATGTCAGCAAATGTGTTGACGAAAACCGGTTTTTTGATCCGCTTGGCGTTTCCGTGCCGCGGTCAAAGACCGGCAGGCTATTACGCAAACGATGTACCGGTCCCGCCGCTGTGCGGTCCGTGGCGGCGCTGCCAAAGGACGTTGAGCTGAAGAAGAATCGGCTATGTTCGGCAGTCGCGAAGAAATAATCTCTGGCGAAGGCGAATTGCACGCGCTTATCGCTTAACGTTCTTGTATACGGCGCGAAACGCGCTTCAATCGCTACGTCAATGGTCTGTCCCGCTTCGATGAAGAGATCAAGATTGGTGAAGACATAGAGCGAATTATTTTCAAAGCGGTCGTATTCCGCGCGGATGGTCTGTCCGTCCTGTTCGTAGATAAGATCCAGATCTTCGACCAGCAGGGGATCATCGGTGCCATCGGCTAATTCGATTGAGAGCGTACGCACTTCCACGCCTTCATCCGTTGCGGTGAGCTTTAAGGTGAACGGCGTGATCGTTTCTCCAAAGAAATGAACGCCGTTTGCGAGACGGTTGGCGTCGTCTATAGAGAATGTTCCGCGATCCGTGAAGGTGGCATAGGTTTTTGGCGATACTCCTCCATTCAGGGGAGATTCGCCGCTGATAGAAACAGTTTGCGCGCTTGGAACGCTCAAAACGATCTCGCTTGTCAGAACGTCAACGGAGAAACGCGGGACAGGAGTAGGCACGCTCACCGTGGACACGATCACTTGAATCGGTACTTCGCTTTGCGGGGACAATGAAATATTCACTGGTATTTTGAGAGTCGTATTGGATGCTTGCTGGATTTGTGCGATCTGTTCTCCTGTCGTCGTGTTAACGAGGCGGATATTCTTGATCAACTGGTCAATGGAGCGGGTCGTATTGCCGTCCGTATCGATTCCCGGTTGAAAGTCGCTATCCTGGTCATTGGCATCGACATAAAAACGCAGAGGGATTTCGCTGATGTTCATGGTATGAGCCGCATCGCCTTTGAGCGTGAATTCGAAAGCGACTGCCTGCGGTGCAGTTTTGATGATTTTCCTTAGCCCGGATGCTCCCCGCCGGGAAACAGAAAGGGTTGCTTTTTCTGGCAATGGCTGAGACGGGGGATTGATCACCGGTTCGTCTGCGGGATCCGTTCCCGGCTGTGCTGTCGTCAGGCGGACAGGGCGGGTGAATGATAAGAGATCTTGCGTGCTTTGGCTGGGCTGATATGGCAAACTGTTCACTTCATGAATATACGCGGGGGAGATTGCTAAATCGTCTTCCAGTGATCTTGAAACGGTTCGATAAACGGTTTGTCCGTTTTCTTCAAGCAGCAGATACATCTGCTTGGTCCCTGTATTGCGAATGACCGTTCCAGGAGGATAAGTTGTTCCGTCTAAGCTCGGCTTGATTTCATACCCGGAGAAAAAAGCATCGGACAGGTCGTCAACGCGTTTGGACCAGTCAGAACCGTACAGCGCGATGGCCGCTTGTTCGCTTGCGATCGGGTACAGGTCTCCGTCAAAACCGACCGCGTAGACTCTTGGATCGCTGGTGATTTTTACAAGGCGCGTTCCGGGGCGGTAATGGATATTGCCTCCAAGCGGATATTGCTGGAGTTGTTGGTCTGAAATTGTTTGCACGGAAGAGAAGCTTGAAAACCAGCTGAAATAGATGCGGCTATTTGGAAAAACGTAGCGTTTATTGCCGGCAAGATAGTATACCGTGGCAGAAGAACCTTTAATCAGCTGCCCCTCCTGCTGCGCGTTTGCCTGCGGGATGAAAACAAATAAGAAGAAAAATAGCGCGAGGCAAAAAAAACGTTTCATACGTTAGGATGCGGTCGTGACCATCCAGGCGATCGAAAGCAAAAGCAGCGCAGCCGCGGAGATGATCATCACGATCTTAATGCGAATATCCATAATAATTGCAGATTACTCTTCTTTGGAGCGGATGAGATAGGCGATCGCGCCGGCAGCTACCGATACGTTCAGGCTTTCTTTCATGCCCTGCATAGGCAGGTGTACGACGTTGTCGCAAAGTTTGAGGATTCTTGGCGAAAGGCCGCGTTCTTCATTCCCTAAAAGTACGGCGATTTTCCCTGGGGGCGTCCAGGCAAACGCAGAAAGGCTGTCGTTTGTCCGTTCCAATCCAATGATAGCATATCCCTCTTTTTTCAGGCGTTTGATGAGCTCGCTTGTGCTGCGTACTTTCTCCCAAAGCACGCTTTGTTCCGCGCCAAGGGCGGTTTTTGCAACCTTGCTCTGTTTAGGCGTGCCGGTAAAGCCGGTGAGATAGACTTTTTTTGCTGCCACGGCATCGGCTGTACGAAAAATCGATCCCACATTATAGAGGGATCGAAGGCTGACAAGGACAAAAACAAATTCGACTTGCTTGGCCGGCATGCGGGTGTTTACAAAGCGACTTCTTCACATGCGAATTCGCACTGGGCATTCTGGCATGTCCACGCACCGCTTGCACAGAATGATGTGTCGATTCCTGAATTCGCGCAATCTGCTGCAGTTTGACAGGTCTGCCCAAGAATCTCATTCGCGCAGGCTGTTTGCGTGCAGGCGATCTGGCCATTCTCTCCGCAGGTGCAGGTATTGCATCCGTCCGTGGATGGGAATTGCGCGCCTACTTCATAGCGCTGGCCATTATACCCGCAGGCAAATTTCTGCGGAGCCGAAACCATGGAGCAACTCGCGCCGCTGAACAGAAGAAGACTTAGAAATGAGATCCATTTTGCCATATGAGTATAGTATAAACGGAATCGGAGGATTTCTCTAGCGTACACTCGTTAATCTATAAACGCAGACATAGGTTTAGCATGGCCAATCGCCTTGGATGGCAATGGATCAAATCACGATTTCAACTTATACCCGGTATGAAACATCCAGGCGGCGATGGAGAATGTGAGCGCGGCGATGGAAGCGGTCACAAGGAGCGACAGCCAGACGGGTGCATCGCCCACGCCCAGGAATCCATAGCGAAAGCCATCGACAAAGTAGAGAATCGGATTGAATTTTGAGATGGTTCCAAAGATGCCCGGCAGCGTGCTGACGGAATAGAATACCCCGCCAAGATAAATGAGCGGAGTGATCACAAAGGTAGGGATGACGCTGGCTTTGTCAAAATCATCATTGACGATGCCAATGATCAATCCAATGGAAGCGAAAATGATGCCAAGCAGAATCGTAAAGATCAGGATGATGAATGGATGGGAGAACGGAACGGAAACAAAGAACATGCCCGCGACCAAAGTGGCCGCTCCTACCATAACGCCGCGTACCAGCCCCGCGCTGATATAAGCCAGCGCAAGCTCATAACCATGCAGAGGGAGCATGAGTATATCGTAAATATTGTTGCTGTATTTGGCGATGATCAATGAACCCATGGGATTTTGCAGGGCATTGGTCATGATGCCCATGGCGATCAAACCGGGGATGAGAACAGCCAGGTATCCATACTCGCCAAAGGAAGAAGCCTGCTCGGAGAGAGCCACGCCAAAAATCACCAGAAAAAGGATATTGGTGATAACAGGTGCGATAACGGTTTGCCTCCAGATGCCCGTTACACGGGCGACCTCTTTGCGGAATAGCGTGTAAAGACCTCGTTTATTCATAGGGGATACGGGTTACGAGTTTCAGGGTGCGGGTTCATCCGCAATACCGGCTCGCAACGGTTCATCGGTTATTTTTTGGCCGTGAGACTAACGAAGACATCTTCAATGCTTGGTTCGATCACGGAGAAATGCGAGAGAGGAAGTTTAGCTTCTGAAACGGCTTTGAGCACATCCGCGTATTCATGTTCTTCAAACGACAGACGCAATTCATGATCCATGAACTGCGGCTCGAAGCGCTGCAAGGCGGTTGGAACCGCGATGTTATCCGTGAGCGCGATGGAGAATTGACGTTTTGATTGGAAACGGTTTTTCAGATCATTCTTCTTATCAAGCGCGACCAGTTCTCCTTTATTGATAATGGCCACGCGATCGCAGAGCAGCTCAACTTCCTCCAGGTAATGGGTTGTTAAGATGATCGTTACTCCTTCTCTGTTCAGTTTGCGAATAAGATCATACATTTCATGGCGGAGCTCTACATCAACGCCGGCGGTCGGTTCGTCCAAGATCAAAACCTTTGGCCGGTGCATCAAGGCGCGAGCGATCATTAAGCGCCGTTTCATGCCTCCTGAGAGCGCGCGCGGTTCCTGGCGGCGTTTATCGTCAAGCGTCAGTTTTTGCAGGATTTCCGTTAAGTATTTTTCATCCACTTTCTGGCCATAGTAGCCAAATTCAAAACGAAGCGCTTCTTCAATAAAGAGGAACGCATCAAATGAAATTTCCTGCGGCACGATTCCTAAAAGCTTTTTTGCGGCCGCATGATCTTTATCAATATCGATTCCAAGCACCGAAGCTGTTCCGGACGTTTTTTCGACAACGCCGGCAAGAATATTGATCAGCGTGCTTTTGCCTGCGCCGTTTGGACCGAGCAAACCAAAAATCTCACCTTCTTGAATGGAAAATGAGATGCTTTTCAGTGCTTCTACCGGACCTCGTTTTGATTGATAGGTTTTTTGAAGGTTCTCAAGCTTGATTGCGTGATTCATAGTGGAGCTATGATAGCAGACGCTCTCATAAGTTGCCAGGGGCGCGAATGATTCTTCCTTCTCCTTCTTATCCTCCTCTCTGACGGATTGGGATCAAGCGTTAGATATTTGACAAATGAGCAAAATCATGCTATTTTCGCTGATCACTTCATTCAGGGGTGATCAACGGAGAGGGGAATTTGATCAATGCGACACGTTTTCGCTTCCGCGGCTCTCTGCGGGCTGCTGATCGTCCTGGCCGGCTGCAATACCAGCCGTTCGACTTCGCCCGGCACTTCGGCCGTCACGACGGCCAACGTCATCAACGCCACCTGGACCAAGGTGGCCACGCTCGACTCCTCGCTCGTCGCCGGTTCGGCCAAGATCGGTTGGACCGGGCCCGGGTTCAACTTCGACCCGGTGCTGCGGGAGGTCCACATCATGGGCGGGATCGTGAACGACCCGTCCAACCCCGTCGGTGAGGACGTGTCGAGCAAGGCCGCCAAGTTCAACCTGAACGGCGCCTCCTCGCCGCTCGGCGGCATGGTCGTGCCCAATGTCCTGGAGAACAGCGGCGCGACCCTGCTCAGAACCGCGCAGGCGCTCTACGCCATCCAGCCCTCGCTGGCGTGGCCGCCCAGTCCCGCGCCGGTTGGGGCCATGCTGCGGCTCGGCCAGAACGGCTGGGTCAAGCTGTCGGCTTCGGCCCACGAGCAGGGCTACTACTTCGTCTACAACGGGCGGATGTACCGCCTGCTGGCCGGCCACGGCTACATCAGCCGCTTCGAGCTCGAACGGCAGGCCAGCCTGGATGTGTTCAACGAGAGCACCGACACCTGGGACGTGATCACCACGCAGGACCTCGATGCCATCCCGCACCGCGGCCTGGGCACGGTGGTGGGTGACACCTTCGTCATCCTCGGCGGCGGGTACTACCTGTCACAGGCGCAGGTCAACGAGAACCGCCGCGTCGTGAGCATTGACCTGCCCGCCACGCTGGCCATGTCCAAGCCGATGGTGACGCTGGGGGCCACGCACCCGGACGGCATCAGCGGCGATGTGCTCTTCGCCGGAAACGGCAGGATCTTCCTGCTCAGGGACGACGCGCAGCCGTCCGGCTACCGGGTGCACGTCTACGACCTGGCAGACAACAGCTTCACGCGCCAGAGCGGGGCAGACGCTCCGTTCGTCGTCGACAGCTACTTCCGCGTCTCGGACGATGGCCAGCCGCATAACGGCGTGACCTACTTCTACGATGCTGACAAGCACGAGGTCTGGGAGTTCAAGCCCTAGCACCAAGTGCAACAAACGACCCCGGTTGCTCTCTCAAGGAGCGGCCGGGGTTCGTGCTTTCTTAGGGAATCGTTTGGCAGTCAGAATGAAGATTCTCTCTGGATTCTGAAATCTGGATCGGAATTCTGACTCTGAGCCGCCTCAGATAGAGATCCGGAATTCAGAATTCAGGTTTCAGATCTTTCCTTTGGGAGCTCAATACAGTGAAGCATTTTTACCATTTCACGTAATAGTGCCGGGCGGAGACAGCGTGCCCGCCGAAGCCTTTAGCGAAGGAGGGAGCCCCGCGCCCGAATAGGCTTTATAATCCCTCCGCTTCTCCGTATACCTCCACCTACTCTTCCCCCTGTTTAGGGGGGACGGGATCAAGCATCGAAAGAGATCAACTGAGTGAGGGGGGCTGTTCGATGCCTCTTAAAGAATGAGACCCCCGCTGGCGATGTTTAGACTTTGCTTCGCAAAGAGTAACTTTCTCCGCGGGGGTGACGATGTGAAGATAGTCATTTTCTATGAGTCTGAAAAGTTCGTTTGTTTTAGAAACCTGGCCCCCCCACGGGCTTTCGTCATCACATTTTGTCAAAAACAAGGCCCTGTTTCGTTGACGTTTATCGTTTGCATCCGCATGATGGTTGATTCGGCAAAAATAAGAAAGGGGCCGTCATGCTCTTCTATACGCGTCCCGATCCGGAAACCCGATTTCTCTTCTGCCTCTGTTCCAGCCGCATCGGCAAGTTGCGGCGCAAGCTATGCCTGGTGGATGCCAAGCCGGTTCCCGGCAGTTTCTTCGCGTTTCGGCGTTACGTCGACGTGCTGAAGCGCCAGCCTCTGCGCCGCCAGCTGGTCGAGCATGTGCGCAAGCTTCTGCCCGAGCAGAGCGCATTCCGTTGCGAGCTTTACGACCAGGAGCCAGTCGGCTGGGGGCAGGACGGCAAGCCCTCCAACACCATCACCATCGCCGGGCGGATCGAGCCCGGAGAACAGGAGTGGGTTATCACTCTGGAAGATCTGGCTGCAGGCTGCGTGGAGCAAAACGCTGTTCCCGCCATGTCCGCCGCCTGATCCCTCCCTCCGCTGTCTAGACGGATAGCGGAGGGTTTCATATTTTAGACATTTCGGAATGTTTTACCAGCCGGTGCCGGATCAATCGGCCCTAAAAATCACCAGCGCTCATGCAAAGTCCGCCATGCTCTCTTTTTAGGGCTGAACACCCCTTGACGAAAGCTATAATCGCGCCTATGATCTTTACTCAGCTCAAGAGGGGGATCAATGCTGTTTCACATGAAAATCGACACGGAGCGTCCGCTGCAGGTGGTGATCAAACCAGAGCGCGAACTCTCGCTTCGCTGCCGCTTTAGCGGCCGGGAAAAGGCAGGTACATTTACCTGCTATAAGCGGCCCTACGATGTCTTCCGCGACCAAGCGGTTCGGCACAAGTTCCTGCAGGCGATCCGGGAAATGATCGTGCAGGGTGAATCGTTCTCTGAAATTGTGATTCATCATGAGAAGCCTGTCGGATGGAAGAAGCAGGGAGAGCAGCTTGTTGCCACGCAGAAGCTGACCATTTGCGGAGCATTGCACGGGCATGGCAACGAATGGGAGTTCGTGGTCAGCGAGTTGTTCGCGGGTGCTCTCGGCACGCACGAGAATGGCGATTCCCAGGTCGCCTAAACGCAAAGCCCCTTGCCGGAAACGGCGAGGGGCTGCTTTCGTAAGTGTCGTTTTTACGCTGCCGGTTCGCTCGCGCTTAGGTTTGCTAAAAATTCTGTTGGATTGATCCAGCCTGAAATTTGGTCGCGCCGCTGCACATATCCCGCTAGCTTCACGTTTGAACCTTCATAAACACTGAAATGCAAGTGCTTGCGCTCTCCGTCTGTTTCGCTGCTCTCATGATCACCAAGGTAGCTGATGATCATGCCGGCTGAAACGGAATCTCCCGGCTTGATTGTTGTCTGCGATAAATCCACATGCCCGTATAAACTTTGCACGCTTTTGCCGTTGATTTCATGCTGCAAGACGATCACCCCTCCATATCCTGAAGCGCGCCGCACGGCGACGACGGTTCCATCCGCCATGGCATAGACCGGGATTTCAATATCGTATTCTTCCGTACTGATTTCCAGATCATCAGCCACATGAAAACAGCAGAAGCGGTCGTTGACTGCCTGGCCGAACCGCTTGAAGGTGACACGGCTGGCATAGCCCTGCATGGGATAAACGAATTTCGGCGTGGAAGACGGCAAGGCAAGAAACTCTTCAGGTTCACGCACTTGCTGAATCGGCATGGTGCTGCTTTTAACCGAAGCTTCGAGGTCCTCCGTTATTTGCATGGACAGATTTTCATTTTCCGTTTCGGGAGCCGGCGATTGTTCGGTAAGAACTGTCGGTTGATTCACCGCGCAGCCGGCCAGAAAGAACAGGCAAATAATCAGAGAAGCTTTTTTCATACGCTCTTGATCAAAAAGACAGTTTTACGATATCAAATAGACTATTTTTGTCATCGGTCCAGAGGATAGGGGCAATGCCGCTTTCATCTTCCTGTTGCGTGTCGGCAAAGAGCGCATCCGCGAATACCATAGGCTCAGGACTGAGCAGAATCCAGGTGCTTGATGAAACGTAATTTGGCACGCGGTCTGCGCTCTCCACGATTCTCGCTTCCAGATTGAACGCGTCGCGCAAGGCGAGTACGACCGGTTCAAGCCGAAGATAGCGATTGGAAATATGCACGGCAATGATGCCGTCCTGTTTGAGATGACGCAGGTAAATGTCAAAGGCTTCTTTGGTCAGCAGATGAAAGGGAATCGCGTCGCTGCTGAACGCGTCGATAGCCAGAACGTCAAATTCCTGGTTTTCTTCCTCTTCAAGCGAGAGCCGCGCGTCTCCAGTTATCACTTCAGCCTGCCCGGGAAAATCCGAAAGAAAGGTGAAGTATTCGCGCGCGGCATCCTCCACATCCGGATCGATTTCGTAAAAGCGAAAGTGATCCTGCGGGCGTCCATAGGCGGCAGTTGTTCCGGCTCCAAGCCCGATCACGCCCGCGCGCAAAGGCGTTTCTGTTCGTCTTGAGAGAAAAGCAAGTTCAAGCCCGCTTGTTTCTCCATAGTAGGTCGTTGCCAGGCCGCGCTTGTCTTGCGCCAGCAGCTGGCTACCGTGCAAGGTTGTTCCATTGAGCAATTCTCTGAATGCGAATTCAGGATCGTCCTGCGCGCGGTCTCTGACACGGAGGATGCCATAAAAATTCCGGTCCATGAACACCGCGTCTGAACCAAAGTCGCGCGCGTAAAAAAAGAAGCCGGCGAGCATGATCACGCCAAAATGCGCGAATGCGACGGTGCGCAGCAGCGAGCGCCTGTAATGCAGAGGAGACCTGGAATGTGAAAAAGCAATGGTGCAGACCATGACGACGAGGATGCCGATGGAGAGCGGGAATTCCCAATAGCCGTTAAAGAGAATCGGCGCGAGTAGTCCTACAAACAAACCTCCGCCCGCGCCGCCGGCGGAAAGAAGCAAATAGAATTCCGTCAAATATTCAGTTGCCGGTTTTTGGCGCGCGAGTTCGCCATGGCAAATCATGGTGCCCGCAAAAAGCAGCGTGATAAAAATAAGGATGGTCTGATGCGTTGGCAGATGAGGGCGTTGAAGCAAAAGCCAGAGAATGGACATGACTGAAATCAGGAAGAGAGGAAAATACCAGCGCCGTTCATACCAACGGGATTGCCCGAATGACAGAATAAAGCTGATCAAATACACGCTTAAGGGCAGCACCCAGAGAAAAGGCGTTGGCGCGATATCGATTGTCAGCTGATTGGTAACGGAAAGCAATAGAACCACGCCTATGGCTGGCAGAAAGAACCAGACGCTTTTTCTCAAAGGCGAGAGAGGAGCTGAGCCCGCCTCATGTTGCAGCTGGTCATCTTTTTCTTTTCGCAGTTTCCAGGCGCAGTATCCGCTTGAAGCGGCAAAGAGCAGAAAGAAAATTGACCAGATCCAGGCTTGCGCGCGCAGTCCAAACAGCGGTTCAAGAATGAACGGATACATGCCAAGTCCTAAAAGCGAGGCCGCGTTTGACAGCGCGTAGAGACGGTATGTCTTGCTTTCTGTCTGCTCAGTTTTGGCCAGCCAATGCTGCATAAGAGGCGAAGTCGACGCCAAAAGCAAATAGGGCAAGCCGATTGTCGCGCTCAGCAGAAAGAGAATGCGAAAACCCGGCTGCGGCCATTCGGGCACATGCGCGAGATCGGGAATAATGGGCAGAAAGATCAAGCTGAGCAGCAATAATGTCCCATGAATAAATCCCTGTTTTTTCAGGGACAGCCTGCCAAGCAGATGCGCATAGAGATAGCCAAGCAGCAGCGCGCATTGGAAAAAGACAAGCGCCATGGTCCAAACTCCCGGCCCGCCGCCAAACCACGGCAGGATAAATTTGCTGATCATGGGTTGGATAAGAAAGAGCAGGAATGCACCAAGGACGATGCTTGTCGTATAAACTTGTCGTGAAGGAAATGTAATAGTCATATGCCAAAAGCGTACCGCAGAAGGATGCGGCGGGCAATGACTCTGTTGGTGTGTAAGCAGCTCCCCATCTATGTATCTTTTGCATAAACGAAAGCGCGCCCACAGACAGCATCTGTAGGCGCGAGCGTGGCCGGGCAGAACGAAGTCTGCCGGCTAGATGGTGGTGAGCGCCGGGGAGCGCTCGGCGTTGAGGCGGCGCGAAGTACGGTCAGTCTGCTTCTTGGTGCTCAGCCGGGGGCGGAAGCAGCTGCCCGCTCGCCGGCCGCGCTCGATGCAGCAGATCATGTGCACGCGGTCGTCCTCGGTGTAGGCCTCGGTCGTCGACCCGTCTTCGATCATCGGAGTGTCCTGGTATCTCGCGGTCATAAAGACCTCCTCTCTGAAAAAAGATGAGACAGACATCGCTTTTCAGAAAGGAGGTGTTCAACGAGAGTAGGCAAAAATAAGGGGATTGTCAAGGTAAGCAATGAGACTGGCTTTATTCCTTGACGAGTTTCTTAAGAGGTTCTATTCTTTGATGTCCTGCGCCTAATAGATGGTTGCGGGATGGTTTGGTGCCGTATGTCCACCCTGAAGGGACTCAACCGCAGTTGCTGTCCACAAGCGAGATGCACGAAAGCCATATCTGCTGCAAGGGCGACAACGCTGGCGGCGGCCAGAGCGGTCCGCGCGGCCGCAAGCTCTCGCAGTCCATGATCATCGGTGCTTCTCTCGATCAGTCACGGTCGAGGGGAGCACTGTTCGTTTTGGGTGGCAATTTCCCTTTTCTCGTTGAGGGGTATCGAAGGATAAGACAGAACGCCGATATTGAATCTGGAGTAGATAGGCTGTGCGCAGCTATTTTGGTAAAAAATCTTAGAGAGATTCGCAAGCCAGCCCGTCTTTGTCTCGGTCGAGAGCGTGAACATCATATCCTCTTTGCTTCAGACAGTATTCGTAAAGTTCCTGCGCTTCTTGATGAGAGGAGAAGTCGGCGCAGTTGTAGACATTGGCAGAGCAATTGTATGTCACAAGATCGGGCGCTGCTGGGGGAGGCGTTGTTGCTGTTTCTTTTTCTTCTGGAATTACTGCGACCGGCTGCGCCGGGGCGGCACAGGCTGAACTCCAGATGCCCAGACCTTTTGATTTTGCTTCTTCTTGGGCTTCTTTAAAGAGCGTCTGATATTTGTAAGCCGTATTGTAGGTGTATTCTTTTGCAAAACCCTCTCGAATCAAGATTTGCTGAACATTTGTTCCGTCTTTCAAAAAAACATAAGCCAGGGTGCGTCCATATCGGTCTTTTTCTCCCTGGCTTGGATCATACTCAAGAGTCACCGATGTGCCTGACAGCAAACTTGCGATTTTATTTTTTGCATCTTGAAAATAACATTGGTCTTTTTCAGGAGAATCCAGGCCGATCATACGAATACGAGTGATGTTTCCATTAACTTCAATGTCAATCGTATCCCCGTCGATGATCTGTTTTACGGGATAGATATTTGTGGCGTAATCCGCTTCCTCTTCATCGACGGCCAATGCTTGTTGCGTTATTTGCTCGGTAGAATTCTCAGCCTCCTCAGCATCGGTTATCTTTGCGAGTTCCTCCTCGCTGCCCGTAAAAGCTATTGAACTTGCAGATTCTTCTATACGAGGCTCATCAGCTAATTTTACGGCTTGCTCATAATCCTGGTCGATTGGAGTGAATACAACGGTGAGAATAAAACTTGCCATCATGACCAAACTAAAACGGAGAGTGATTTCTTTTCTTGATAACGTTTGCCGCGTGATATTGCTGATCACCTGAGGGTCAACAAGCCCGATGACTAAGGCCAGAAAACTCAGGAAGGAAAGCAGCAAGAAGAGAGACGCTAAAGCCATAAACAAGAGGCTAAATAAGAAAGCCCTGTGCAGTATAACAAAACCACCCAGCTATTGCTGAGTGGCTCTGTGGCGGACCGGACGGGAATCGAACGCGCAGGAGGCGAAAGCGGAAGCGTCGCTAGCTCTAGCGGAATTCCTCTAACCTTAGCTCAGAATCGAGATTCTCAGCTCAGGTCAGTTCAGCGCTGTTTCCCCGCTGAATCCGCACTTCCTGGGCAATCGGTGGGCAACGGTCAACGCCGGAGCTCATGGACGACCAGACCGGCCACAGGTGCCAAGTCGCTGACTCGGTGGGATCTCGTCCGACTGCTCTCTCGTCCCACAAGACGATCTCGCAGCGGGAGCGAGGGAGGCGACTCCTGTCCGTCTGTGCCCTGGTCACTCTCGCCCTGCTCTCCACCGCGCGCGAAGAGCAAGGCCTGACAGAACAGCGCGTTACGCGCCCCTGCCTCGGACGTTGAGAAGGTGTGGAGAGGTTTTCATTCTGTCGTTGGGAAATCAGTTGACTCTGGGCCCGACACACGGAATCGTCAGATCGGTTTTCGCGCGAGAAGACCCCCGAAGCTGTAGACCTCGGGGGCCGCTGAGCCGCGAGCCCCGGGTGTTGACGCACCTGGAGCAAGGCCACAGGTGGCGGATCTGGTGCTCCCGGAGCAGCGGATCGCGCACCCTTCCACGGGAGGACAAAGGTGAGCGACTCTAGGCAGAGATTGGTTCATAATTCCTTAACTGTCAAGGGCTATGCACAGACCACTGGCCGCGAGAGTGGTGGCTCGACTAGCAAAGTAGCCGTCATCGCCGTTATTTGTGCCATGCTGTCCGTTGTTTTTGCCGGGTGCAGCACCCTCGGCCTATCGATCACGCCCTCCTGCAACGAAAACCCCCTGACTGCGCCAGGGCTGCCAGGGGGATCAAGTGCTGGGTTCGGGCAGCAGGCGGTGGAGCCACCTGCTACCCCAGGTCCAGCGTAAACTGGATCCTGGCCCACGAGGAAACACCCCACGTGAGCGTTCTTGATTTTGCCGACTTTGGCGAGCGGTGTCAAATTGCTGACGCCCTGATCTGGCTCGACTTCGACCAGGCCAAGCCGTTTCTGCTCGACGCCTACTGCTACCTTCTCGCCGGGGGCGGGAATCCGTCGTATTCTGTTTTTGTGCAGGCATTGGAGGAGATAGGGGCACGCGATGCCGCTCGTTACTTGGCGGAGGCGGTAGCCGCATTCCCAGGGCCAAATCCCCATCTAGACCTCGACGCACGTCGAGAGTTCTTGGAGAGTATCGGGGCATACGACGGGCGCTTGGAGGATACCGTTGTGGGTAGGGTGTTTCTAAATTTTGAGGGCGAGTGCGATCGCGTTTATGATTGCCTTATTGATTATGCCATGCAGAACGTAGGCGAGTTCAGTGCTCTCGCGCATGCTCCGCCTCGTCCTGGTCAGTGAGTGGGCAGGTACTGCCGCGCCGTCCGCGAGCTCCAGCGCTCCGTCGATCCACGCTCGGCCTGCGCGCCGCGCAATCGAGCTCGCTCGCGCCGGGCGCCTCGCGTCGCGGCGGCCCGGCTCGCCGCTCAGGCCGGCGGGGCGTGCTCGCATGACGCGCCGTGGAAGCGGACCAGCCAGTAGGTCCCGCAGCCGTAGGGGAGTGTCGCGCTGCGATCGTCGGCCTTCCTGGGGGCCAGCGCCGCGCGCGCGGACGCGCGCTCGGTCATGACCTCGCAGACGTAGGCGTCGAGGCGGCGCCGGAAGTGGGCGCGCACCTCCTCCAGACTCCAGACCTCCTGACATGCCCTGTCGTAGCAGGGCTGGCAGCCGGGTAGCTGCGGACCGCAATGTGTCCGCCTTTCGACTCCGCCGGCGGCTCGTAGCGCCTGCTGATGCCGCTACAGGCGGGCTTGGCCCGGGAGCGCTCGGGCAATTGCGCGGACCAGAACGTGTCCCGTTATTGCCTTGCGGCAACGAGGCCGTAAGGCACGATTGCCGGGTGAGCCAAGACGAGCAGCAGACGTTCTTCGATCTCGAGCCCGGAAGCGGCGACGCCGTCGTCGTGAACGACCGGGTGACGGTCCGCACTAGCGGAGAGCAGCGGGTCGTCGTCGTCGACGGCTTGGTCGTCGAGTATGCCCCGCGCTCAGCGCGAGCGATTCTCTGCCTGAACGGAAACGCCAAGAAGCCCACTGTCGCCACCGAGATCATTCGTCGTTACCCCGAACTAGCGATTTACAAGATCCAGACCCACGCGTGGAAGGAGACCTTCTGGCTCAACATGTTCGACGCTGCAGCCGTGGGTGCGGCATATCTGATTGAGCAGAAGATTCTCCCGCCTACGAGAAGGCCAAGCTCGTGACCGGTCGGAAGCGCCCGGGCACGGGCGTGGCCAGCTCACCGCTGGCCACCTCCCGGGCGCCCTCGCGCCTGTGCGGCCGCACCTCGCGCCGCCGTCACCCTGGCAGGGACACCGACCGAGGTTCGTGTCCCTGCCGGGCGGGAGGACATAGATTCTCCGCTAGCCTTAGCCACATAAAACATGCTCAACGATCTTATCCACAGTCCGGATTTGCGCAATTCGGCCCAACCACGGCATCATCGTCCGGACCACGCCTTGCCGCCCCTTCTCCTCACGCCAGACCAGGTCGCCCGCCAGCTGGGTATCTCCAGGGCCAGCGTCTACAGACTTGTGGAGCAGCGCCGGCTGCCCTTCCACCGCGTACTCCGCAGTCTGCGCTTCTCGCGGGAGGACCTGGCGGCCTACTTGGCCAAGCACCGCGTGGGCTCCGTTGACGACAACACCCCATGAGCGCTCGCAAGATCCGCAACCGCTGGTGGATTGACTTCCGCCACGCTGGCATCCGCTATCGCCGCAAGAGCCCGGAAAGCAGCCGGGCGGGCGCTGCCGCGTACGAAACCTACTTCCGCCGCCAGCTCGCGCTCGGCTTTGATCCAGACGCACCTGTCGTCAAGGCCACCACTTTCGCGGAGTTCGCCGAGCGGTGGTACCGAGAGTACGTCGTGCCCAACAACCGCCACTCCGAGCAGCGCACGAAGCGGTCTATTCTGGACCGTCAGCTCTTGCCCTTCTTCGGGGAGTGCGGGCTCGATGAGATCTCCCCCAAGCTGATCGAGAGCTTCAAGGCGGCGAGGCGCGCAGAGGGTTATGCGCCCAAGACCGTCAACAACTACCTGGCCGCCCTCGGCCGGGCTCTTAGCATTGCCGAGGAGTGGGGCGAGCTCGACCGCCGCCCGAAGATCCGGCTTCTTCCCGTTCCACCTCAGGCGTTCGACTTCCTCACGCTGGAGGAGAGCGAACGTCTCTTGCGGAGCATGAAGGACACGTTCTGGCGTGGAGTCGTGCTCGTCGCCATGCGCACCGGGCTCCGCCTGGGAGAGCTGCTGGCGCTGGACTGGTCCGACGTCGACCTCGAGGGGAGCCTGCTGACGGTGAGGCGGGCACTGGTGAGACGCCGCCTCGGCCCTCCCAAGAGCAACAAGATCCGCCACGTGCCGCTCAGCGAGGACGTGAAGGAAGCACTGAGGGCATGGCCGCACCGCAGGGGCTTTGTCTTCGGGCAAGACGCGGGCCGCAAGCACTCGGACCAAGACGCCATGGCGCGCGTGCTCAAGCAAGCGTGCGCCGCTGCCGGCCTCCGCAAAGTCGGGTGGCATGTACTGCGCCACACCTTCGCCTCGCACCTCGTGGCAACGGGCGCTCACCTCAAGGTCGTGCAGGAACTGCTGGGCCATAGTGACATTCGGGTCACCATGCGCTACAGCCACCTCGAGCCCTCTCGCCTCAAGGAGTTCGTCGATCGGCTTGACCGTCGGCCGCTCTCGCCGGCGCGAGAGGTATCGTCCTTCGTCTTCCAGTTGGGGCCGCTCACGCCGACACTGGCGCCGACTTCAGCAATCCTTGGGCAACCCGTGGGCAACACGCCCGCGCCCCAAAACGAAAAACCCCGTGAATACGGGGCTCTTCGTGGCGGACCGGACGGGAATCGAACCCGCGATCTCCTCCGTGACAGGGAGGCATGTTAACCGCTACACCACCGGTCCATGCTTTTACTGCGATTTCAGCGCAGCACTTCGTCAGAAATTCCGTGCTTCCCTCTGCGATCACTCACGATCGCTTCGGTCCGGTACTCATTTCTTCCTCGTTCTGCATCTGAACTAGCAGTAAAATAAGTCGAGTTTTTAGAAAGAAAGACCCGCCTCAAAGTGGTGGGTCATCCATAAATTAGCAGGATTTGCGGGCCTTGTCTAGTCGAGAATCTCCTGCGCTCTTTTGTCTGAAAATCAGCTTTACCCGTTCTCATTACTCCAAGTCAAACTCTCCGGATCAAGCACCAGCTGCGCGGACATTCCAACCGAGGGCTGGGCGGTAAAAGATTCGTCAGGCAGGCGGTCGGCATAGTTGACGATAACGGCCAGGCCAGGGCCGGATTCGGTCGAATGCGGGGCGATGCGGTCTCCAAGCAGGTAAGCGTTTGATCCGACATAGCCGTTGTCTGAAGCGATTGCGGCTACGAGGTAGAAATACGTTCCTGAGCCTTCGCTGTCTTCGGTGAGGAGAAAGGCGATATCTTCTTTCCCGTCGCCGTTTAGGTCTTTGCGGATTTCATTGCCAAAGTAGCGAACTGTGGAATGCTCTTGTTCGCTGGCTCCGTTTATCAGGGGCACGCTTCGTCCATCGATGGTATAGGCCGTGTTCTTCTCATCGACAGCGGTTGGAGTATTTTTCTGTGGCATGGCAAAAAGAACGATGGTGATAATGGCGACTAAAACCACGAGCAGGGCGAGCTTTTTCATAGATATTCATTAGAGTGGCTTAAGTATAGCCTATTTTTGTCCGTTCGTTTTCATGCTACCGTTGGGTAGACCTCTCAATACCATTTCTATGCTCACCACCATGGATAAAACCAGCTGGCTGATTCTTGGAATAATTCTTGTGGTCTTCGTTTTGTTCGTCTTTTTCTCGCGGGAATCTTTTTCAAATAAGCAGGAGGAATCTATGCCGGATATTCCTGCTATGCAGGAAGCGCAGAATTCTCTTTAAAAACATAGCGACCCTGCCGCGGAGAGGAGTCTCCACGGCAGGGTCATCGCTTCGGGGTTAGCGCGGCCGCATCCCCGGGGTAGGAATCGCGTTCGTGTGATCGCCGGCGGCCTTGATCTCGATGCTGCCGCGCTTGCGCGGGGCAAGCAGCAGAATCAGCACGAAGAAGCAAAGCGCGATCACGGTTGTTCGGTCAGGAACAGGCGCGTTAAGATACACGGAAAATCCCCCTTGCGCATGAGCAAGTGCTCATGACAAAGGATCGTAGCATAAAATCAGGGCAATAGTCCAGCCTTGCTGCGAGCTCCTTCGCGCATGGTTGACAATACCGGGTATTTTTGCTGAAATGACGAACCTGTGCTACAGCGCGGGCATTCTGAACCGGTTCAGCGCAAAGACATGAGGGGTGTGCGTGGCTGATTATTTGCTCATTCAACGCCGGCTGGACAAGTCTGGCCCGCATCCGCGGGTGCTTGCCATCCGGCTGAGCTTCGCCCGTCTTCCCGGAGAAGACTGGAACGTCATGGGGCGGCTCCAGTGGACGGGCTGGGCACCAGTGGGCTTGCTGCTTGAGGGTGCGAAGTCTCGGGAGATGATCGAGGTGAATCCACAGACGCTTCCCAAGATTCTTGGGGAGCAGATCGATCTGATCCGGTGCGTGGAAGCCGAAAAGGAGAATTTTGACGCCATCGTCCGGCAGGCGACAGCGAAGAGGCGCAAGACCTAATGCTGGTTCGCGCCATCATATGGAGCCGGTTTGTTTCACACAAACCGGCTCTTCATCTTTTAGAAGACATTGCCAATCCTTTTTCCCTCAGGCATCATAACTACCTATGCCAAAGCACAAAACCATCGTCGATGTCCGCTCAACCAGGGAAACTCTTGAAGGGGCCGGCGTGCGTCTGCAGCGTGGATTTTCGCAAGCAGAGGTGCCCCGTTACGATCCCTTTTTGCTGTTTGATGATTTCAGCGGAGAAGACCCGGCTGATTACAGGCTTGGATTTCCCTGGCATCCGCATCGCGGGATTGAAACCGTGACCTATTTGTTAAACGGCGAGGTGCTGCATCATGATTCGCTTGGCCATTCCGGCCGCATCGGCAAAGGAGACGTGCAATGGATGACAGCCGGCAGCGGGATTTTACATGAGGAAATGCCAAAAGCGATACCTGGGTTGCAGGGATTTCAGCTCTGGGTAAACTTGCCGCAAAAAGACAAGATGACCAAGCCGAGGTATCAGGATGTTCTGGCCAAAGATATTCCGGAAATTTCGCATGGCAACGGCGTGGTGGTTAAAGTCATCGCCGGTAGCGTCAATGATGTTGCCGGTCCTGTTCAGGAGTTGGTGGCCATGCCGTTTTATCTTGACGTGCGCGTTGACGCGGGCAAAGAGTTCGCCCTGCCGATTCCGCCTGAGTACAATACCTGCTTATATGTGATTGAAGGCGCGGTCGGCGCGTCAAAGCTGGATCAAATCGGTTATACCAAAAACCAGATCTTGCTCTTTTCCCGAGAGGGCGATACGGTTTATCTGAAAGCGGGTGTAAGCGGCGCGCGTTTTCTGCTGATGTCTGGCAAGCCGCTTGGCGAACCGGTTGCCTGGTACGGTCCGATTGTGATGAATACGCAAGAAGAGCTTGAAGAGGCAGCCTATGAATTGCGTGTTGGAAGTTTTATCAAAGAGGAAGCCCAGGCTTCTTTATGAATAAAGGGAATCTCAAAACCATCGCCATTATCGGAGGCGGAGCGGCAGGCATGATGGCCGCTGCCGCGCTGATTGAGTCCGGCAAGCCCTGCCGGATTTTGCTCTTTGAGAAAAATAAACGGCTTGGCACAAAGGTGCTTATCAGCGGGGGAGGACGCTGCAATGTCACGACAGGGATTACGAACCGTCAGGAGCTGCTGAAAAAATACACGCGCGGCGGTGAGTTTCTCAAGGCCGCAATTTCAAAATTTCCGCCGGACAAAGTCATGGAATGGTTTGAAACGCATGGTGTGGCGCTTAAAATCGAAGAAGATCTCCGCGTTTTTCCCGTTTCCAATGACGGTCATGACGTGGTCGGTGTTTTTGAGCGGCTTTTTTCAGCAGCAAACATTGAACAGCATTTGCTCACTTCCGTGAAAGGCATTGAACGAGCCGGCAGCAGATTTTTGCTTGAAACAAATAAAGGCCGTCATGAGGCCGATTTTGTTGTCATCACCACGGGCGGGAATGCATACCGCCAGACCGGCTCAACCGGCGACGGCTATGCCTTTGCCGCGTCATTAGGACATACGATTACGCCGGTTGGACCGTCGCTGAACAGTTTTGTGCTGGCGGAAGAATGGCCAAAAACCTTGTCAGGCCTCAGCCTTGAAAAAGCCATACTGAAATACAAAAAAACAGCCGTGACCGGGCCATTGCTTTTTACGCATTTTGGTATTTCAGGACCGGTTGTGTTCAGTCTTTCTTCGCATATTCCGTATGAAACGATTTCTCCCAAATCGCCGCTGAAGATCCTGCTTATTCCGCGCGCCGGCCGGACATTTGAAGATTGGGAAGAGCTTTTCCTGAACGCTATTTCAGAGCAAGGCAAGAAACAGGTCAAAACACTTTTGCATGAATTTATTCCAAAACGTTTCGCAGCCTTGCTGCTTCACCTTGCGGGTATTCCTGAAGAAACAAAATTTTTTGAGCTGTCAAAAGATCAGCGAAAGAAACTCAGCCATCTGTTTTCCGGTGAGCTTGCATTAACGCTTATCCAGCGACGGCCAGGGGATGAATTTGTGACTGCCGGCGGCGTTGAAACGGATGAAATCAATTCGCAGACCATGGAGTCACGGTTAGCAGCCGGTTTGTATTTTGCCGGAGAAGTAATGGATGTAGACGGAGTAACCGGCGGATTTAATTTGCAGGCTTCCTGGGCGGCCGGGATGTTGGCTGGTAAGAGCATTGCTAAACAGCTCTAATGCGGTTTTTTGCGAATTCGCTATAATGACGGCATGAAACGTCTTATTCCACCTAATCCGATTGAAGACTGGCTGGCGACCACCATGTATAGATCGGAACTATTCTACTTTGACCGCTGGACATTCGTGCATTTTACAAGCGGCTTGGCGCTTGGTGTTCTCTTGCGCAAATTCCGCTTGCGCAATGCGTTCTGGCTTGCACTTATCACGGTGATCGGTTATGAGACCGTTGAGGGCGCGCTTGGCGATTTGGTCTTCCGCCCTGAACCTGCGATCGACATGATCTGGGATTTAATCATCGGCATGGCAGGATTTTTTGTTTCTTCTTTGATTGCAAGAAAGCATTCAACGTAGCTGTTCAGATGCTTTTAGGCAGAAATCTTTGAACATATTTCCATAGATCAGAGAAATGTCTTTGCCTTGCGCGAAAGACGCCGGCAGTGCCGATGTATTATTTGGCACTTACCGTTAATCATTATCTATGGAGCAAAAAGACAGGTTCAATTGGAAGACAACAGCGTCTTCGTTGGTGCTTGGCTCTCTTCTCGTTGGAGCTTTTGCCTTCGCCCTGGACCCGGTTCAAGCACGCTATGAGCGGGACCGGTATCGGCAGGATAAAGACATGCATGAAGAATTGCAGCGTGAACTTGAAATGTATAAAAGCGACGCGATCGAATTTGAAATCGTCGAACTCAAAAATGGATTTCAAGTGATCATCACCTCGGATGATGAAGAATACGTACAGAAATTGCATGATCATGCGCAGAAACTTGATGAATTCATTCAAGAGGCAAGAGGCGGACAGCAGCAATAGCTCGCTTCGAACAAGAAAAAACCCCTCGGCATGAGGGGCTTTTCTTATTTTGTTGCTTCTACGACTTTGCTGAAGACTTCCGGGTTCTCATTCGCGAGCTGGGCAAGGACTTTGCGGTCAAGCTCGATATTCTTCTTCTTCAGGCCGTCAATCAGCTTGCTG
Organism: uncultured Gammaproteobacteria bacterium; assembly: GCA_964503955.1. Classification (GTDB taxonomy): domain Bacteria; phylum Patescibacteriota; class Patescibacteriia; order VMEV01; family CAYQCH01; genus CAZDCG01. The sequence continues at coordinate 316,657 of CAZDCG010000001.1, read as the reverse complement.
TACTTCGTTCCATTCAGGCGGGCAGCCGCGTTGATCTGGATATTCCACAGTTTGCGCTGATTTGATTTCTTGTCGCGGCGGTCGCGCAGAGCATGCTGGCCGGCTTTCAGGATGGCTGTCTGAGCGAGCTTGATGAGGTTCTTGCGTCCGCTGTAGTAGCCTTTGGTTTGCTTGAGGATATTGCGGCGACGTTTGACGTGCATTGTTCCTCGTTTTACTCGTGGCATAGGTTAGGTTGTAGTTTTTAGGTTGTAGTTTTCAGTTTCAACCCTTGGCTAAAACCTATAAACTAAAACCTATAAACTCTAGATAAATCAATTCAATCTAAGAACAGTAGCCCCCTTTAAGCGTATGGAAGTGCCTGGTTGAGGGCTTTCTCATTGCGCTTTGACATGGTGATGTCGGTGCGCTTGCGGCGGGTGGTTTTGCCGGTGGCGCGAGCGTTGTAGTGGCTCTGGCCGGTGCGTCGGCGCTTGAATTTGTTCTTCTTTGTTTTGGTGATGCGAGATGCGACAGCTTTTCTGGTTTTCAGTTTTGGCATATCAGGGTGATATTAACGGGTTCACGTGTTTGCGGGTTAACGGGTTGTGCGTTCAACACGTTAACGCGTTAACTCATTAACTCGTTAACTCTATGTCTTAAGAGTAACAATACTTGTGATGCGATGGCCTTCTTTCTTTGGCGGCTGTTCAAGTTCAAGTTCTTTGCCCTCCATGGCGGCCTTCAGATCTTCAATAAACTGTCTTGCCTTTTCAAAAGCTTGGCTGAGATACGCGTTTTCACGTCCTCGTACCATGAGCTCAACCTTCACTTTATTCCCTTTTTCAAGAAATTTCACGGTCTGTTTGAGGCGGACATCGCGGTCATGATCGCTGATGCGAAAGGAGAGACGAACGCCTTTGATTTCAACCTTCTTCTGTTTGGCTTTCTGTTTCTGCTTGAGCTTTTCACGCTCATATTGCATTTTGCCGAAATCAGAGAATTTGGTGAGCGGCGGTTCCGCTTTGGGATTCACTTCAACCAGGTCGAAACCGGCTTCCCGTGCTGCTTCAATTGCCTGTTTGGTCGGCATGACCCCAAGCATATTTCCTTCAGCATCTAAAACACGGACTTCCGGCACGCGGATGCGCTCATTGGCACGGTATTCCGTCTTGTCCGGTTTCCACTTCTTTTTTCGGTACGTTCTTCGCATTTTTTGGCCACAAACGCGGAATTTCACCGCGCTAAGTTAAAAAACGCCCCCAATGGGAGGTTCGTCAGGATTATAGGATAAAAGCTTATTTTTTGCAAGGTTCCTGCCCTCCCATGCTCCTCGCCACGCTGGGAGAGACCGGCTTGAGAGAAAATGTCCGCTTTTTCGCTGTCGCGAGCGCGAAGCTCCCCCTAGAGCTGCGGTCATAAACAAGAAGTCACCAAGGAAAAGCCAGGATGCAAGATAAGGGCAAACAAAAAAGAAGCCGAAGCTTCTTTTGGTCTGACGAGTTTTAGGCTATTCCCTGATAAGGGAATCCGTCACCGAAAAGATCCCTTCAATCGGATATGGATCCCAGGTATTCGTGCTGAGCCGTTCAATGGGGGTAATCAGGCCATTGGCGGTAATGCGCTCTCCAATGGCGACTTGTGGGGCGACCTGCTGCGACATGAGGTAAAAATCAACGGCATAGTATTCGCCTGCATCGGTTTTGATGCCATAGCGGCAGTCTTCTTCAGTTGCATCCGTTCGAGGTAAACAGAGATATTCACCGGTAAGCGTCCCGCGATAAGGTTCGTAGGTGTTAAGCGCGCTCTGTTTCTGCCGGTAGATATAGCTGTTCAAAACGAAGAACCCGGCGATCAGGAGGATAACAACAGCAGCGATGGCGATAAGAATTTTTTTCATAGGCTAAGCTTCAACGTGGTTTTTGAATCGATCTAAAATCGCCTGCCAGCCGGCGCGCTGCATTTCGATCGGATTTGTTTCTTCCGCGTCGAACTCAGTTGTGATCTCCACGCCGCTGTCGGTTTGTTTGAACGTGGTCACCACTGCGCGGTCATCATCCATTTTATACACGATCGTTTGATGAGGAACAACTTGCGTATAGGTGCCAGCAAAGTCAAAACCCGCGCTGCCGTCTTTTGCTTCCATGCGAGAAGTAAACCGTCCGCCTTCGCGCAAATCATTCGTGGCTGATGGACAATGCCAGTCATCAGACGCGGCATTCCATTGCATAATATGTTCCGGCTCCGTCCAATACTGCCAGACTTTTTCAATAGGAGCGTTCACGGTTTGAGAGATGGTGATTTTTTGCATAGGGGGGAAGTTAATTCTGGTGGGAGTACAGTAGCATCATTTTAAGAATTTTAATACTTCAATATTGCTGCCCTCTAAACCATCCCAAGAAGAGTCATGATTTTTTTGAACAACTCGTGAGGCGGCACCTTGATCTAATTTCTACCGTCTACATCTATTTCTATATCTAGGATATTTGAGACAAGGAATGTATTAGATTTAGATCGCAACATAGAGAGTAGATAATCGATAGTCTGAGTCCCATTTTCATGCTATAATTCGATTATGCTCACCACCCTCGTTATCGCCTATAACGGGGGCTTTTTTTATGCAAAAATTTGTTCTGTACGAAAAAGCAAGAGAAGTGAATAAGGAGATTGTGGCTTTTCTTAATGAGAAGAAGGCGGACAGGTTCAAAGCGGATCAATTAAGAAGATGTTCTATGAGCACTGTCTTAAATATCGCCGAAGGGAATGCAAGATTTACAAGCAAAGATAGATTGCACTTTTTTGCGATCGCGAGAGGGTCGGCGACTGAGGCAAGGGCGTTGTTTGACATGCTCGAAGATGAAGGTGTACTCACAAAACAGCGGGCAGATCAATATCGGCGCGGTTTAACTGAAATTATAAAAATAAGTACGGTAATCGTAGGGAATCTTATGATAAAAATAAAACAAAAAAAGCCGTAAGCACGGCTTCCTTATCTAAGGCTCTTTCTTGAATCTTTTCTTGCATCTGAGATCTGGGATCTGGAATCTACATCTCCAAA
>CAZDCG010000001.1:0-313520 GCA_964503955.1 uncultured Gammaproteobacteria bacterium | reverse complement strand
TTCTTGAATCTTTTCTTGCATCTGAGATCTGGGATCTGGAATCTACATCTCCAAAATGAGCGCATGGCAACGAGTTGGTAGAGATCAAGAGCTCTGGATATCCAGTAGTAAGATACCAGAGCAAAACTCGCTGCGCTTCTGATCTGTTATCTGATTCTTGAATCTTTTCTTGCATCTGAGATCTGGGATCTGGAATCTACATCTCCAAAATGAGCGCATGGCAACGAGTTGGTAGAGATCAAGAGCTCTGGATATCCAGTAGTAAGATACCAGAGCAAAACTCGCTGCGCTTCTGATCTGTTATCTGATTCTTGAATCTTTTCTTGCATCTGAGATCTGGGATCTGGAATCTACATCTCCAAAATGAGCGCATGGCAACGAGTTGGTAGAGATCAAGAGCTCCAGATGTCCAGTATTAAGATACCAGAGCAAAACTCGCTGCGCTCGTTTTGGAGATGGAGGGAGTTGAACCCTCGTGTAGTATGGCTTTGTCCAATTCGTCTACAAGCTTATGTTGTCTTTGTTGTGTCAGAGTCTCATCTATAAGACAACCAGAATAATGAGTCCCTTATCCCGAACATTTTTAAGCCTCATCCGTCGGGAAACAGATTTGGCCGGTCCCTCTAATATAGCACCGGACGATCGCCTAGAGGGCGTCGGCGGTCCGATGAGTTCTCAAGCAGTTATGCGAGAACTGGTACTGCGTTGAACGCAAAAGCGTTAGCAAATGCATTCTTTACGCGTGTAAGTGTGTTTGCACTTATGATGTGATAGATGGTCATTAACGAGGGAATCTATCTACCTCGGCTTGCTGAATTGTCAAAGGACCCACCTAGCGATTCCCGTCATCCCCGGGGCGGCGGCGTTTCCTACACCATCGCTCCGGGATAGAGAATCTTTGTTGCTGTCAGACTTGGCAGACCGCACAGACGATTATGCGCCTTGTCTCTGTCTGTGAGTCTTACAGGCCTGAAATGTCTGTGTGTCTAAACTCCGTAGGACCTCTTCAACTGCCTTTTCGTCTCTCTCTCCTTAATTACCTGCCGCTTGTCATGCTTCTTTCGTCCGCGTCCAAGGCCGAATTCCAGTTTAACGAGATTTTTCTTGGTGTACAACCGGAGGGGGACAAGCGTCAATCCTTGCTCCTGTTTCTTTCCAAGCAGCCGTTCAATCTCGCTTTTCTTTAACAGCAGTTTGCGCGTGCGATACGGGTCATAACCTGTCTGATTGCTCGCTTTGTCATAAGCCGCGATATGCATATTGATGATTTGCGCCTCGCCATCATGGATCGTGACATAGCTTCCTTTCAGATTTACGCGGCCTTTTTTGGCAGATTTCACTTCCGCGCCCGTCAATTTCAAGCCCGCCTCGTAGGTTTCCAGGATCTCGTAATCAAAGCGTCCTTTCTTATTTACAGCTAAAATTGGCATAAAAAATGGGCACGAAGGTGCATAATGATAATACCAGAAAACCAAGTTTTTGTCAACTCACCCCTATTAACTGCATAACTAGACTTATTTTTCTGATATTTAGATGCATTTTTTCCGGAAAGGATTGCGCCTTTATAATGTCTTGCGTTAGACATTCCAGTCTGATTCGGGAACGATGCGAGAGGAGAGTTCATGAAGAGCTTTGGCAAGGGTGGTTCGGGCGGTCACGGCAACGGCAATGCGGGCTCCGGTGGTCAGTCGGGCGGCAAGGGTGGTTCGTCCGGCGGTGGCACCGGCGCGCGCGGCAAGTAGGCCTTCAAGCCATCTCGATCGTCTCAGTTCCTCTGGTGGCATCACGCTGCCAGAGGAACTTCCATTTACAGTGTTTTTTTTGTACGCTTTACGTATGCATTTCAAGATTAACATGCTTCGTTTATCAAACGGAGCTCATCTGGTCCATATAAAAACGAAGTCATTGCCATACTCCGCTGTTTCTGTGTGGTTTCGAGCCGGGGCGAGATTCGATCCAAAAGGGCAAGAAGGACTCTCGCATTTCTTTGAACACCTATTGTTGAACACAACGGAGCGGTTTGTGAACCGTTCAGATCGCCTGTTTGCGCTTGAGTCAGCTGGAATTTATTTCAATGCTTATACAGATTATGAGACAGCTCGTTACCTGCATATTCAACCCGCAAATAAAACGATGGTTTCGCTCGACTATCTCATCGAGGGATTAAATAGTACCAGGTTTACTCAGGAGCGCATTGATGAAGAGCGGGCGATTATCTTGAATGAAAGCCTCTCTAATCAGGCTGACTCTTCACAGTATTTATGGAGGCTGAGTCAGCAGGCACTTTGGCCAAAGAGCATGCTTGGGAGAGGGTTTTTCGGAAATAAATCTTCTCTTTCTTCTGTACGGCTTAGGGATATTATTGCTTTCCACAAAGCATTTTACACAACCTCCAATGCCACATTTGTCATCATCAGCAACGAACCAACAAAAGCGATACAATCATTTATTGAAAATAATCTTGCTTTAACACGAGGGAGATCCGTCACTACTCGTGAACGTTTTGCACGTCCAAAATCAAAACTGATTGAACATCGCCCAACGGAGATGGTCACAGTTGGTTTCAATTATCGAATCCCTGGTATGAACCAGGTTGACCAACAACCCACGACGGACCTGCTGCGGGAAATGCTTGCTGGAAGATGGATTGCTTTGCTCAACAGAACATTACGAGTGGATGCGAATTTGACGTACTGGGTAGATGGCATTTCTGAATATTTTAAAGAAACCGGGTACACTCGATTTTCCTACGATGTTTTACCGTCGAATTTAAACCGATCCCTGCAGCTCGCGCAAGAACAGTTTGATCGATTTTCAAATGAGACAGTACGGAAAGATTTTTTACAGGCTGTGAAGATCTCCTATGAAAGTGATTTGATCAGAAGGCTGCAGAACCCAGAATACCTCCTATGGTGGTTTGGCTGGAACGCTGTTCTGAACCGAAAACCGGTTTCGCCGTCTGCTTATCTAAAACAGATGAGAGCTGTAACCCCTGAAATGATCAAACGCTCTGCAAAACGCATTTTTAACCAGGAAAACGAAAGTCTGGTGCTTATCGGACCGGTAAAATAGCTGAATAAGTGCTGTTTTAAGCCCTATTTGTCCGCTCATTAATTTCCCGCTAACATACCCCGGATTCCGCGGTGTCATATTCGAGACGGCCTGGCCGTTTTTCTTTTTGCCCGCGCGGGCATGTTCTTTCAACCCGGTTAGAGATAGAGGGGGATTAATGCAAACCATCATTGTCACGTTCCACGATGCTCAGGACCTGAGCCGGAGCCTGTGCGAGCTGCTGGCGTCGCGGTTCAGGGTCAGGGGATTTCACGTCACCGAAGGCGAAGGCGGTTTCCGCCTCTTCGTGCACGGCCAGTACCGCAGGCGCAATCAGCTCTGCGGCCACGAAGCCTCGGTGCGCTTCGCGCCGCTTGATGTGAACGATCCCAAGCCCTGTTATGCCGATGAGACCGTTGCCTCCGAAGACGGCACGGTTGACCGGGTCATTCGAACCTACGCGGTTCCGATGCCGGGCGGCCAGACCTATCTGATGATCGAGCTGCAGTCGGTTCCGGCGCTCAGCCACAGCGCGCTCATGGACTAGCGTCGGGTTCTTCAGCGGCTTCTTTGAAAGGAGGGAGAAAAGAAGCCGCTTCTCGTTTGAGTTTTTTTGTTCTGTTCTGTACGATTCGTTCATATGATCGTTGGAGAAATCAAAAAAGCGATTGTTCATAGTCTATCCAAGCTTTTCACTGAAGCTTCTTTGTCTGTGGATCAAATTCCTCTTGAACATCCCGCTGAATTGGCGCATGGCGACTATGCTTCAAGCATTGCTTTGCAGTTGGCCGGCAAAGCGAAACTGAATCCTCGCGCGCTTGCTGAAAAGCTCAAAGAGCAGCTTGAGGCTGACGGCGAGCTGGCGGCGGCGGTGTCTAACATTGAAGTCGCCGGCCCTGGTTTTCTAAATTTCACCTTAAGCAAAAATTATTACGCGCAAACGCTGGCTGGGATTGACGCGTTTTTTGGAAAGAATAATGCGCTTGATGGAAAAAAAGCGATTGTGGAATATACCGACCCAAATCCATTCAAGGTTTTGCATATTGGCCATCTCATGTCTAATGCCATCGGCGAATCGCTTTCCCGCATCATTGAATGGAGCGGGGCTGCGACCAAACGCGCCTGCTATCAGGGGGATGTTGGCATGCATGTGGCAAAATCGATTTGGGGATTGATGGATTTAGGCGTGCAGCAGATTCCAAGAAATGCAAATTTATCAGAGCAGGTGGCATACCTTGGCAAGGCTTATGCGCATGGTTCAGCCGCTTATGAAGAAGGGACAGAAGAACAGAAGGTCGCGATCAAGCAACTGAACAAGGCAATTTACGAGCAAAGCAATCCGGAAGTGAATGAATTGTATGCCTGGGGACGCAAGGTCAGCCTTGATTATTTTGAAACGCAATACGCGCAGCTTGGAACGAAATTTGATTTTTACTTTTTTGAGAGCGAAGTGGCTGATACCGGCGTTCAGGCAGTTCGCGCGTATCTAAAGCAAGGCATTTTTAAGGAGAGCGAAGGCGCGGTTGTATTTCCCGGTGAAGAGTATGGATTGCATACGCGCGTCTTTCTTAATTCGGAAGGGCTGCCAACCTATGAAGCTAAAGAACTTGGCTTGGCAAAAGTGAAGTACGATACCTATCCCTATGATCTTTCCGTTGTCGTGACCGGCAATGAGATCAATCAATACTTTCAGGTGCTGCTGAAAGCCATGTCATTTGCCTTTCCTGAGCTGGCGGAAAAAACCGTTCATGTCGGCCATGGCATGCTGCGTTTGCCAAGTGGCAAAATGTCATCGCGCACCGGCACGGTTGTTTCCGCTGAATCATTGATCTTGCAGGCGCTTGAGAAAGCGAACGAAAAGGAAGTGCTTGGCGATGAACATACCTATTTGCAAATCGCCATCGGAGCGATCAAGTTTTCGATTCTCAGCCAATCGGCTGGCAGCGATATTATTTTCGATTTTGAAAAATCGCTTTCTTTTGACGGTGATTCGGGTCCGTATCTTCAGTATACGCAGGCGCGCTGCCAGTCCATTTTGCGCAAGGCGGCTGAGGAAGGGGTATCAATCTCAACGCAGATTCCTGATCAATGGGAGACAAGAGAAATTGAACGTCTTTTGTATCGATTCCCGGAAGCCGTGCAGCGGTCGCTCGCTGATTACTCGCCGCATCATATTGCGACTTATTTGATTGAAATCGCGCGCAGCTACAATTCGTTTTACGGAAATGAAAAGATTGTCGACGCAAACGATCCTGCAAGCGGCTATAAGCTTGCGATCACAGCTGCTACCGCGCAGATTTTGCGAAACGGACTTTGGCTGCTGGGCATTGAAGCGCCGGAGAGGATGTAAGAGTATTCTCCCTCGCCCCCTCGGTAGTATTCTCATCACTGACATCTAGTCTCTAGAGATCTAGAAACTAGATGCTAGACCAGAGGGGCAAGCCTGTTTGTTGCACGTCTAGCTCATTTAGCCAGTCTAGCAAGTCTAATGAAAAGGCCCCTCCAAGTCAGTTGCGACTCAAAGGGGCTTTATACGTTTGGCAACAAAACAGCCGGCACCGTGCGGGAGAACATTCCTGCAAATATGTTCATAACCATCGTATGAAGTTGGGCAAAAAACAGATCTCCGTTCCGGAAATCCTCTCCAAGGTCGGGAAAGCCTCTGAGACGATGCTTGGAGCTGAACGTGCCAACGGAGTGTCTCCGCTCAAGCTTGGCGCAATACAGGACAGGGCGAAAGCCGAAGCGCTTGGCGAACGGAAAATCACTCTTTCTTCTGCTTTGAAAGCACCCTCTCCGTCGCGGGGATGACGAAAGAGGGTGCGGGCACGGCCTATGGGGTTTGAACCCATGTTTCTCCAACCGAGGGTCAGAGCGTCTTAGCACTGGACCAAGGCCGAACGATAGAGAAAGAACGAAGAGAATAGCGCCACGCAACACCGCCGTGAACGCGGCAGCCTGCCAGATGCTCCGGTCGGGGATGGCTCCTGGCGTTTGATCAGCGTGGATCCTCTGATCAGGATGGCAAATCCCGAAATCCTTTGCGGGCTATTCCCGGCTCAGCGTATCAGCCTGTTCATTTTCGGTCTGGTGTCGGATGAACCCGATATAGCCGGTCAGGCAACGTGCCTGACTACCACGGCCACCAGATAGAAGAAGGATGAGAACAGGGCAATAAGCGAGCCTCAGCAAAATATCAGATTACCGGTTTTTTGTCAATATTTGCCTTGTCGGCAGCTGGTTTGGTTGCTATAGTTGGCCTATGAAACAGCCCCGTTTTTGCGGGCTTTATTGTTCAATCAAGTATGGATTTAATGGAAAAGATGATCTCATTATGCAAACGGCGCGGCTTTATTTTTCCCGGCTCTGAAATCTACGGAGGGCTGTCCAATTCATGGGATTACGGTCCGCTAGGTGCTCAGATGCGCATGAATATCAAGAAAGACTGGTGGAAAAAGGTGGTGGAATCGCGTCAGGACATGGTAGGTATTGATGGCGCGATCATGATGAATCCAAAAGTCTGGCAGGCATCCGGCCATGTCGACGGATTTAACGATCCGCTGGTTGAAGATCTTATCACGCATAAACGCTACCGCGCGGATCATTTGATTGAGCAGCAGCTAGGCATCAATGTTGATGGCAAGCCCATCGAAGAAATCAACGCGATCTTGAAAAAGGAAGATCTGAAAAGTCCGGAAGGGAATCCGTTAAGCGAAGTTAAACAATTCAATCTCATGTTTGAAACCGGCATCGGCGTGACGGAAGGGGAGAAGCATAAAGTCTATCTGCGTCCTGAAACCGCGCAGGCCATGTTCGTGAATTTCAAGCAGGTGCTTGAAACAACGCGCAAACGGCTGCCGTTTGGAATCGCGCAAATCGGTAAAGCATTCCGCAATGAAATTACGCCCGGAAATTTCACCTACCGCACGCTGGAATTTGAACAGATGGAAATCGAATACTTCGTGCATGAAGAAAACTGGAAAGCGCATTTTGAGGAATGGATTGCGTGGATGCTTGACTGGGCAAAAAGCATTGGAATTGACACAGGCAAATTGCACCGGCTTGAAGTCGGGCCGGAAAGTCTTGCGCATTATTCAAAACGCACGGTGGATTTTGAATTTGATTTTCCGTTTGGGACCAAAGAACTTTGGGGATTGGCCTATCGCACGGATTTTGATTTGCGAAACCACGCGCAGCATTCGGGAGAAAATCTCATGTATGTTGATCCGGAAGACAATCAAAAGAAATTCTTCCCGCATGTGGTTGAGCCGACCTTTGGCGTGGATCGTACCCTGCTTGCCATGCTGCTGAGCGCGTATCACGAAGAAGAGGTTGATGGAGAAACGCGCATTGTGCTTCGCCTGGCCAAGCATATGGCGCCCGTGCAGGTAGCGGTTCTTCCGCTTTCTAAGAAAGACGAACTCGTCGCTTCGGCTCAGGATATTCTTGACCGCCTCAGCCCGCATTTTGTGACCGAGCTTGATATTACGCAATCGATCGGTAAACGCTATCGCCGCCAGGATGAAATCGGCACGCCGTATTGTATTACGGTTGACTTTGACACGCTTGAAGACAAGGCTGTGACCGTGCGCGACCGCGATACCATGCAGCAGGAGCGGGTCAAGATTGACGAACTGGCTGCGTATTTGCAGGAAAATTTTGCGTGAACTATTCAATTCAACCTTATAACTCGTTAATACGTGAACCGGTTGCCGCGTTCATCTATCGCTGTCTATGAATCAATTTGAAAAAACAACCTTCCCAAACGGTGTTCGTCTGATCACCGCTCCTCTTGAAGAGAGCCAGACCGCCACGATCATTGTGATGTTTGCCACCGGTTCTCGGTATGAAACGCCTGAAATCAACGGCATGTCGCACTTTCTTGAACATATGTTCTTTAAAGGAACGCAAAAACGTCCGACAAGCCTTGATATCACCAAGGAGCTCGACGGCGTTGGCGCGGAATTCAACGCGTTTACAAGCAAGGATCATACGGCGTACTACATCAAAGTCGCGCATGAGCACTTGCCAATGGCGATTGATGTTGTTGCCGACATGCTGCTGAATTCGAAATTCGACGCAAAAGAGCTTGAAAAAGAAAAAGGCGTGATTGTGGAAGAAATCAACATGTACGAAGACAATCCGCTCATGTATATCCACGATATCTTTGAAGAAGAAATGTATAAAGGCAGCAAGCTTGGCTGGCTGATCGCCGGCTCGCGTGAAACTGTTCGAGCAACCACGCGCGAGGCCATGGTTGCATATAAAGAAACACATTACCGCGGCGACAATACCGTTGTGGCAGTCGCCGGCCGTCTGTCGCCTGACATCAAAGAGAAGATTCAAGAAGCATTTGCGCCGCTGCAAGGCGAGGTCAAAGAAAATCAGTTCGGGTATGAGCCGTTTGCTGTTGATCAAAACGAACCGCGCGTCCGCCTCATGAAGCGCACGGCTGAGCAGGCGCAGATCGGACTTGGTTTTCCTGCTTACGCGTATACCCATAAAGACAGTATCGCGGCCAAGGTGCTTGCCACCATTCTTGGCGGGAATATGAGTTCGCGCCTCTTTGTTTCCGTCCGCGAGGAACGGGGGCTTGCCTATATGGTCCGCGCGTCTGTTTCCGAATATCAGGATATTGGAAACTTCATGATCCAGGCAGGGCTTGATAAAGAACGCATTGAACCGGCGATTCAGGTGATCCTTGAAGAAGCGCAAAAGCTGAGCGAGCGGGGAGTAGACGAAGGAGAGCTGCAGCGCGCCAAAGATTATCTGCAGGGCAAAAAGAGCATTTCCCTTGAGGATACCAGCAGCCTCGCGCAATGGTATGCCGAGCAGGAAGCGCTGCTTAACCACGTGCAAACGCCGCAGGAACGCTTCGCGCGCATACAGGCTGTTACGCCTGAAGATATCATGCGCGTGGCAAAAAACATTTTCGACCGTAAAAAACTGACCTTAGCCGTAATCGGTCCGTACGATGATGCGGGCCGTTTCGCAAAGCTTGTTTAATTGACAGATTAAATCCGTCTTCCTACAATCCGCCAGCAAGGAGGTGCTGTTTGAAGGTGATCGGATACGTGCGCAAGGGACCGTCGGAGCATGATGATGTGCCAAGTCTTGCAGAGCAGAGGGCATGCATTCAGCGATTCTGCAATGCCTATTCTCTGACTCTTCGCGAGATCTATGAGGATGAGGCGGATAATGCGAAGACGCGGCTGCCCGGGATCTTTGCTCTGACCAGTACATTCCGGCTCGACTGGAAGCTGCTGCTGGTCACAAGCGCGGATAGAATCTGGGAGTTGGATGAAGGCCTCATCGCTCAGGAGGTGCTTGACCAGGGCAAGGAGATTCTCGTCCTTGATGATCGAGCTTTGGTGCGCAAGCTTGCTCGAGCATTCAAGCTTCGGCGACGATACACCAAGAAGCGCAGGCCGCAGGCGGCTGAGAGCAGCCAGCCACAGGTAGACGCGGAGGGACAAACAGAGTCCCGCTCGGCTTAGCCGATGCGGGACTCTTTAACTTGAATATTTCTCAAAATTTATTTCCAAAATTGCCACCAGCGTTTTTTGCCTGTTTTTGGTTTTTCGCCAATTGCTGCGCGCACATTTTCAAGCGGCATATCTACTCCTTCGTTTGCAGGAATGTCATTTAATGCTGCTTCTGCTGCTTGTTGGCGCGCTTGGCGTTCAGCTTCGCGTCCAGCAGCTTGCATTTCAGCTATTGCTTTTTCACCGCCAAGTGATTTGCGAACTTCTGCAAGATCCATGTCGACCCGCTTGTCCGCGCTTTGCTCGGCTAAGTGGTCGGCATTTGAAGGCTGTTCAAAACCTCTCATAGATTTTTTATAAAGCGAATAAGAGTCCCGCAATGACAAGAATCTGCCCGGCAGCTCCCGGAAGCGCTTTTACGTGGAATTTGTCGGTAAGCGCATTGTGAAATCGAAAATGGAGTTTGGTAAACCAGCGCAGGCGGGTTGAGGTCATCAATTCATCTGCTGCGACAAGCAGGTCGGGCAAAATGCCGCCGATAATGCCCCAGGCAAGCGCGACTCTATTCATTTGCACATAGGCAAAAAGCAAACTGACCAGCACAATGGTGCCAAGCGCGTCCGCGACGAAGGTGTAATAAAGCTGCTTGAGATGTTTTTTCCCGCCATGGTAATAATCGTGCACATGATGCGCGTCTCCATGCGGGACAATGTCAAGCAGAAAATGGGAAACAAATGCCAAAATCAACACCAGGATGGGGTGTTGGGGTAATTGATGGGCGATCAGAGCGCCCGCTGCTGCGTGGCCTGCGACAAACATAAATTGATCAGATTTACCTACAACCTAACATAAACCATCTATTTGCTCAAAGCAGAGCCTTAAGATAGCATTTACCATACGTAATACAAGCCGCATCTATGTTGATTCCAAGCAAGGCCAAACGGGTATTTCAAGGGGAAATTTTTGCTGTCTATCAATGGGAGCAGGAGCTTTTTGACGGCAGCAGGGCAGTCTATGAAATGCTTTCAAGGCCTGATACGGCGCAGGTGATCTTGATTGAGGGCGATCAAATTGTTCTTGCCAAAGAGAGCCAGCCGCATACAGGTTCATTTTACTCGCTGATCGGCGGGCGCGCGGAAGAAGGGGAGGAGCCTTTGCAGGCAGCCAAGCGCGAATTGCTTGAAGAAACCGGGATGGCGTCACAGATATGGGAGCCGTTTGCGGTATACCGTCCTTTTGCCAAATGCGACTGGCGCGTGCATCTTTTTCTGGCGCGTGATGCTGAGAACCTCGCCGAGCCTCGGCTTGACGGGGGAGAGCGTATCGAGCTTGTACGCGTTTCCTTTGAGCAGTTTTTAGAAATTGTCCTTTCAGATGAATTTCGCGGCAGGGAATTTGCTTATGATCTCTGCCGTCGTTTGTACCACGGACAACAAGAGGAATTAAAGCGCCAGCTTTGCGCGTTATGAGCTGGTTCATCGCGTTTATCTTCTTTGTTTTATCCTCGCTGCTAGTGTATTCTCTGATTCGCGCGGCCGTGAAATTCGCTCCATGGTTTCCCACAAGAAAGAGCGATTATGAACGGATCTGGCAACTCACGCAGCTAAAAGAAGGGCAGACATTTTACGATCTTGGCTGCGGGCTTGGAGGTGTGACTTTGTTTATGGCGGCCAAGGGTGTTCGCGCAGTGGGGATTGAGTATGTCTTTCCGCTTTTTGCACTTGCCTGGTTGCGAGCCAGGTGGAACCGCTCTTTTGCCCGTATTCTCTGGAGGGATTTTTTCAAACAGGATTTGTCTGATGCCGACGTGATTTTTCTTTTTGGATTGAGCGAAACCCTGACACAGGAATTTTATGCCCGATTATCAAAGGCGTGCCGGCCGAAAACACGCATTGTGACGTATGTATTCGGCTTTTCAAATATCAAACCGCTGCTGATAAGCAAGCCGGACAATGATACGCTTAGCATATACGTCTACGAGACGTAATGTGATTTGCTCAGAAACGTTTAGACCCCCGTTCCAGGTTTCCCTGGCGGGGGTCTATGGTGAGGTGACAGACGCTTGATCACCGGCTCTTCTCCCGCTCGCGCAGGAGGCGATCGATCGTACAGGAGGCCATTTCAGGCGAGCATGCCTCGTCGCAGCCAGCCGTCAACAGCTGCTTGCGAAGCCCCGCATTAGCTGTTACGCCAATGACGATGCGTTTGCTGTCTGCCCGCTTGGTCTTGATCTCCTCGACGATGGGCAGCTTGCCGTTGATGCTTGTGCCAAACTCATGGCCTTCATAGAGGCCTTCGAAGGTGCTGAGGATGATCATGACCCGGCTGTCATGCTCCTCGCAGGTGTCGAGGTAGTTTGACAGCAGATGAGGGCCGGTGAACACTTGCACCTCGGGCGGAACATCTTTTGGAAGATGCTCCGCGATCATGTGGAGCGAACCGATAAAGAACAACTTCATGCCAAATCCTTTCAGGCCCCGCGCCGAGAATAATTGACGGTTGAGGGTCGATTTTCTTTCATCTTCCATAAACCTGTTCAGGCTGGAAAGTGAAGATGCTCAGAATCCAGAAGCAGAATGCCTGGAGATCAAAGAAGACCGTGATCAGAACAACATGGGTGTACTGATGCTCGGGGAGGCGGCTGCAGAGCAGATCGTGCAGGCCCAGCACAGCAAGCCCGGTTAAGGCCAGAGCCATGGAGCAGGCATAGGCGATCTGGCTGATCGTGCTCAGCGGGATCATCGATTGTCTCATGATCTCTTCTCCTTCATTTGCCTGATAAGCTCCTGCAGTTCCATGATGCGGAACGGTTTGCGCAAGATATACAGCGGTGTTGCCCCCGCCAGCCGATAAAGCTCTTCAGCCAGCTCGCCGCTTTTTGACAAGTTTCCGGAGATGATAATGATCATTTTACATCCGCATTCGGCGGCTTTTTTTGCAACATGCCGTCCGTCAAGCTTGCCGGCCAGTCCCATGTCGGTGATCACCATTTCCGGTCTGCCTTGCTGAATAAGCTCGATTCCTTTTTCGGCGGTGTCACAAACGGCTGATTGTTCCCCCAGCTGCTGCAGCACGGTTTGAATCAGGTCTGAAACGGCCTGATCATCTTCCACCACAAGGACAGGCGAATGCACGCAGTCTCCCCCTGATATTTGGCAACAGAAATGCCCGGGCAGGATAACCATGTAAACGATTCACCATGGTCCCCCTTCCCGGGCAGCCGGACATATCCGACGGGCCAATCCTGTCATGCTATCCCCCTCTTGTCAAGCAAAATGAAGACCCGGCTGACGCGTCGCGGCCGGAGGGGCGGCAACGGATCGAACCGGGTCGGTGGTCAGGTCGGATCTCTGCAGCGGTACTGCACGGATCTCCTCCTGTGTGCTGGGGTTGGGGAGGCTGTGGCTACAGCCTCGTCTAGTAGTAGGTGCTTCTGCCGATCAAGCGCATACGCGCTCCTCTCTGCAGATGGGCGGCTCCGAGGGTGGTTCGAAAGCCTGGGCGCGAATTGCAAACCACGGGTTGCAGATCCCGTCGCGCAAAGGACGTTCCTTAACGCGAAAATCGATGATAGTACAGTCAGGTTTATTTGTCAATAGAGTATCGTTTTCGAAATGAAAAGGTTCTATTTCTTTCAATACGAGCTTGTTTTATACTAAGAAGGTCTTTAACACATCTTTTATGAAAGCGCGTCTTTCTCTTCTCAGCGTGGCAATCGTTTTGGCTGCCGGGCTCTCCATGCCGTCATCGGCATTGGCCACTATCGACTGCAATTACCCGGTCACGCCCGTGAACTGGACCGGGCAAATCAAAAGCGGGGTCAATATGCGCGACCGCACATGCATGGATTCCAATGTGGTTCGTACCGTTCCCGGAGGAACATCAGTAACGATCTTAGGCGAAGCGGACGGCTGGTATAAGATTCAGCTTTCAGACGGAACCAAAGGTTTTGTCTGGCAGGATTTTCTTTCGATCACGTCAAAGAACGGCTCAACTGATGTGAAGAAAGAAACAGTCAAAAACGAAAGCTACGAGAAAATCAAGGAGCAGGAAAAATTAAAAAGCGAGGAGGAGTATGCACGAAAGCTCGCTGAAAAGGAAAAGCTGCTAAAAGAGCAGGAGCGCGCGCTTGTGGAGAAAGAAGCTGCCAAGAAGCTAGCCAAGCCGCCAAAAGAAGTATTAAGGGAGCGCGTCAAAGGACATATTCTTTTGCAAGTCGAGAAGAACGGAGAAGCGTGGTATGTGCACCCCGAGAAAGGCACGCGCTTTTACATGAAAGACGGCGCGACCGCGTATGAAATGATGCGCTCCTTTGGACTTGGCATCTCCAATACCGATCTGGACCGTGCGATGAAAGGCGACAAGTCAGTCCTGGTGAATATCAAGGGAAGAATCGTGTTGAAAGTGCAAGCGCATGGCGAGGCCTACTATGTTCATCCTGAAAAACTTACCTTGCATTATCTGAAAGACGGGGAAGAGGCATACCGCATCATGCGCGAGTTGAGTCTTGGTATTACGAATAAGGATCTTGAGCAGATCGGGGCTGGAGAATTTGAGAAGTACGTGATCACCGACAAGAAAACATCCACACCGGTCAAGGAGGAGAAAAAAGAGCTCTTGCCTGACTCTTCTGTTCCAGCGGGGATCGATTTGGATCTGTTGAATCAATATTGGCTTTCAAAGATCAATGAACTTCGCGCAAAGCAGGGGCTGCGCCTGCTTGTGCTCGATGACCGCTGGCGCGCAACGGCAACGGAGTGGGCTGAATATATGGCCAAGAGCGGAGTCACAAGCCACGACCGTCCGGACGGCAAGAGCATGCATCAATGGATTGACGCAAAGGGGCTTGATTTCACTGAGCGCTACAGCGAAGATGGATGGAAGTCGAATTACTTCACGGAAAATATCTCCTGGGATTATGCTTCAGGCGCGACCAATGAGCAGATAAAGAAAGCCATGGACAATACGCTTGCTTTCTACCTTTCAGAAGCCTCTTATAATGGATCGCATTACCGGACCATTTATCATGAAGATTGGAATAGTGTTGGCGCAGGGGTGGCGCTTGTCCCTCAGGGAGATGGATACAAGGTGTTCATGGCCTTCCATTACGGAAGCCTTGAATTATAGTCTTGTTAGACGTACAGACCTTTCAGACTCACAGACCTGGTTGTCTGTGAGTCTTTCTTTACAGAGCGGCTTTGATGGCTTAAGATCTGCTTCAAACCGGCGTTTTGTCTGAGAGTCTGGCAAGTCTGAAATGTCTGCATTCTGCGGAAGTTTCAGCTGGATTCTCCGCAGAATGCTTATACAAAATGCCATGCCCGAATTACCCGAAGTAGAAACAATCCGAAGAGACTTGCAATATCTCATCCTTGGAAAGGGGATCCGGGATATTGAGTTTTATACGGGAAAGTGCGTCTTGAGCGATCCGGAAGACATGAAACAAGTCCTTTGCCTCAATCGTTTTGAAGCGGTTCTGCGAAAAGGAAAGCTGCTCATTTTTGAGCTGGCCTATGGAGACAAACGCATGCTCATGCATTTAAAAATGACCGGGCAGGTGATTTGCGAAGTTCCTGGAGGAATCGTGGTCGGCGGGCATCCGTCGGCGAGCACGGAATCATTGCCGAATAAGCATACGCATGTCCGTATCACCTTGGCGGACGGTACGAATATTTACTTCAACGATATCCGTACGTTTGGCTGGATCAAGTTGGTCGGGCCTGAGCAATATGAAGGTTATCTGCGCGGCTATGGAATCGATCCGATTGCAGAACCGTTTTCCTGGGAGCAGTTCGCGTCATTGCTGAAAAACCGGCGCGGAGAGGTGAAAGCTTTTTTGCTAAATCAGCGCTATATCGCGGGCGTAGGAAATATTTACGCGGATGAAATTCTGCATCGGGCAAGAATCCTTCCCGGGCGGTCATTGGCCTCTCTTTCGCCTGCGGAACAGAAGCGGCTCTTCCGGTCTTTGACCATGGTGCTTGAGGCTGCCGTCTTAAAGCGCGGGACAACCTTTTCCAATTTTGTGGATGCGTCGGGCCGGAAAGGCGGTTTTTATAAACATTTGCGGGTTTATAACCGCGCGGGCGAGCGATGTTTGCGCTGTGGTGACGATTTCATCGAAAAGCGCGTCATTGCAGGCCGTGGAACGCATTTTTGCAGGAATTGCCAGAAGTAGTGAAACGGGGGAGGACAAAATAAGGTATAATAGGGAGGCAGCCATTGACTTACCTTTACCCGTGAACTTTATGAAAATAAATCTCATGCAGGGAAAAAATTTTGAGTTGACGGACGCAATTCGACAATACGTGCAGAAGAAGCTTATTGAGCTTGATAAATTTATTCCGGAGGGCATGTTTGCCAGCATTGACCTTGAATTTGAACGAACAACGCATCATCATCGAAAAGGCGATGTTTTTCGTGCAGAGGCAAATATCTCCGTTCCTTCTACAACCTTGTACGCGCAGGCGCAGGAGGAGGATCTGTACGCAGCGATCGACAAACTTAAAGATGAAGTTCAGCGGGAGTTGAAGGATTATAAAGACAAACTTCGCCAAAAGCAGAAAAAAGCCGGACGTGCCGCCAAAGAAGAAACGCGCCTTTCTGATTTGGCCAAATAATTATGAAAAAAGACATGTACTCCTTTACCCTTGGGCGGCTGCTTCTCCTTCTGGCGGCGGCCTTTGTGCTTGGTGCTTCCTTCACCTTTGCTCTGGCGAAAAAGACACAGCTCATTGAGGAGGTTCCCGCATACGTTACCGCGCCGGACGGCACGCAGATCCGCCAGCCCGCAGCGCCGCCATCTTTGCCGCAGCAAGGAGACCCGCGCACGCAGTCTATGGGGCCTACCTATGCTCCGCCTTCAAACTAGAAGGTTTTTGACAGAACCAGTATCATACAGACAGGCGAATGCCTGTCTTTTGATTTACGCGTATGAAGCAATTGAATTACGATTCCACGCTGATGATGTCCGACCGTGTCGGCCGATACGGCATTACTCACAAGGAGCTGCGCAAACAGCAAATCAGGGCGATGAAAGCGCATAAGGCGGCGCATGCGTTCCTTGATACGGGCGAACAGGGGTTTGTAAAAAATTTGGCGTCATCGTCTCATACCCGTGAAATTCAGCAGGCGGCGGCAAAAGCAAGAAAAACGTTTTCCGAGCTTCTTGTTATTGGTATTGGAGGGTCGGATCTTGGCGCGAGGGCATTGCATCAGGCACTTTCTCAGAAGGGTAAACAGGTTGTACATTTTTTGGGCGATACGGTTGATCCCGCAGCGATCAGAACCGTTTTGCAAAAGGTGAAGTGGAAGCAATGCCTGCTCAACCCTGTTTCAAAATCGGGCAATACGGTGGAAACGCTTTCCGTCTTTTTGGCCGCGCATAGAGAACTTGTTAAGCACGTGGGCGGGCGAGCCGCAAAGCATGTGCTTGTGACAACGGAAAAGAACGGAGGCGCGCTTCACAAGCTGGCCGAGGCCGAACATTTTCAGATCCTTGCGCATCCAAAGAATATCGGCGGACGCTGGTCTATTCTTTCGAATGTGGGGCTGCTGAGCGCCGCGTTTTGCGGAGCGGATATTGCCGCCTTGAGGAAAGGCGCTTTGGCTTTTTACCGCATGGCAAAAAAAGATGCAGACAATCCCGCCATGCGCTATGCCCGTCTGCACGCACTTGGAGCAGAGAAAGGCCAGAGCATTGCCGTTCTCATGCCCTATGCAAGCCGGCTTGAATCGCTGGGGGGATGGTACCGCCAGCTTTTTGGCGAAAGCCTTAGCAAGGCACGGAATCGGAAAGGGAAGATGGTTCATTCCGGCCTTACGCCCGTGCTTGCCATGGGGCCGCGCGATCAGCATTCACAAATTCAGCTCTACAATGAAGGTCCGTTCGACAAGCTTATTACCTTTCTGACGGCTGGCGGTTCTGACAATTTGCGCATTCCAAAACGGAGAGGGTATTTGGATCTTGCCGGCGGAAAAACCTTTCAGGAGCTGCTTCTTGCCGAGCAGAAAGGAACCGTGCTCGGGCTTGCCGCGCATCATCGTCCCAGCGGAACCATTCATCTGCCGCAAATTGACGAATACCATTTGGGCCAGCTGATTATGTTTTTTGAACTAGCGTGCGTATACCTGGCCGAATTCTTTGATATCAATGCCTTTGACCAGCCGGGCGTGGAAGAAGGCAAGAAACAGATGCTGCACGTGCTTGCAAAGAATGATTGACAGGAATCTCCTCCTTTGTTAGATTTGCGAGTCGCATATAAGGAGGTACCGTGACACAGACATCGCCAAGCGGCAATGCTCCCGTTCCCCGCAAGAGCAATAAGCCTTCATGGCAACAGGCGGTCTGGCGCGTATCGCCTGGCCTGCTCATGGGATTGCTGCTCGGGCTGATGATCACCGGCAAAATGCCGGAGGGGCATCCGCTGCGAGGATTGCTTGCGTCCGCACTGGTGCTCATACTCACCTATGCGGCGCTGCTGCATTTCCCGTTCGTCCGCGACATTGTTCAGTCCATGCAGCGCGCCTTTCTCCCCAAGGGAGCGAAGGCGGGGCTAGAACGCTGGTTCTGGCATAATGCGCTTGCCGCGGCGGCCATGGCTTCGCTCATCTGCATGATATCCGGAGCATTTGCCCGCCGCTGAACCCGGCCCTGTTTTCTCTGCAAAAGAGGAGGCGGGGCCGGATTGTTTTTTGCCGCCGGAGAGCTGTTCTTGTGCTACACTGTCGGTATATGAGACGAGAACAGTTCGCATTTTATTTTCGTAACTTCATTTTCGGGGTGGAAGACAGCCTTGTTTCAACCGTGGGGCTTTTGTCCGGCATTGCCATTTCAGACGTGCCGCGCGCGACCATCTTGCTTTCGGGGCTGGTGCTGATTTTTGTGGAGGCGTTTTCCATGGGCGTGGGCAGCTTTCTTGCCGAAGATTCCGGCAGAGGCGTTTTGCTGAAAAAGGATCCAAGCGCACACTTGACCGTGACAGGCGGGCTTGTAATGTTCATTTCCTATTTTTGCGCCGGGTTTTTGCCTCTTGCGCCGTACATATTCCTTGAAACCCATCAGGCTTTTCCTGTGTCTATTGCGCTGGCTTTGCTTGCGCTTTTTGTTCTGGGTATTTTGGCGGGTATTTTGTCTTCAAGAAAGATCTGGCGGTCCGCTTTGCGCATGATGCTGATCGGGGGCGTGGCGATTCTCTTAGGCGTTTTTGTCGGCTCGATCGTCCACAAATGGTCGGCTCAGCTGCTTGTATGAGCAAGCGCCTGTTTCTCACTCTTGAGCTGACAGATGGACAAAAAGATGCATTGGTGTGTATTCAGCAAATCTCCGCAGGCGGACAAGTGAAATGGGTGGAGAAGGAACAGTATCATATCACCGTGGCATTTCTCGGAGATGTCGATCAGCAATGGCTGTCTGCTTTGAAGGAAGCCGTGGAGCGCGTGGTCAAGATGCATAGGCCGTTTACGCTCATATCCGCTGGGTACCAGTATGTTCCTTTAAAAAACGGTTCTCCAAGGATGATCTGGATGAGCTTTGCTCAAGCACCGGAGTTCACGGCACTGGCACGTGACATGAAGCATGAACTGAAACGGTTTTCAGAAGCGCTTGTCATTGATACGAGGGAGCCGATCCCGCATATTACGTTGGCGAGAATGCAGGGATCCGCAGGCAAACTCGCAGACCTACCTGCCATGCCCCCCTTTATCGTAAATGTTTCATCTGTTCTGCTCATGGAATCGGTTCTGAGCAATAAAGGTCCGCATTATACATTGTTAAACAGATTCAGCTTATGTTGATTGAATGGATGATTGTGCTTTGCGCTCTTTCAGGTTTTTGCATTGCTTTGTATATCTATCTGCATAAGCGCAGACGCAAGGAAGCCCCGCTTGTCTGTCCGATCGGCCATACCTGCGATTCCGTGATCCATAGCAGATACGCCAGGGTTTTAGGCATGGAAGTAACGCTGCTTGGCATGGCGTATTATGGCATGATTGCCGGAGCCTATAAGCTGATGATTTATGAATTTATTCTGCCCGCCATTGTTTATCAGCTTCTGGTTTTTGCCAGCATCAGCGGATTTCTGTTCTCTCTGTATCTCCTCTCTATTCAGGCATTTGTGCTTAAAAACTGGTGCAGTTGGTGTGTCATATCAGCCGCATTGACAACCGTCATCCTTGTTCTAAGCTATGTACGGCTGTAGGTTTAAAGGAGTCGATGCTGTATTTTATTCATCGCTCAACTCGAATACGAGCTTGAGTTCTAAGTCTGTTAGAGTTCAAGTACAAGCATGTCACCTACAATCAGCAACACATAATTTGTAACCACTCACGAATATGAAACTCAAAGAATGGGACAAAGCCCCTGCCTTCGCGCTCGCCGATCAGGACGGGGAAATGCATAAGCTTTCTGATTACAAAGGCAAGTGGCTGCTTCTGTATTTCTACCCAAAAGACGATACGCCTGGGTGCACAAAGGAAGCTTGCGGTATTAGAGACCAGTATGCAGATTATAAAAAGCAAAAGGTGGAGGTGCTTGGCGTGAGCGCGGACAGTGTTGCAAGGCATAAAAAATTTGTTGAAAAATACGGACTCCCGTTTGATCTCCTCGCAGATGAAGAGAAAACCGTTGTGAAGGCATACGGTGTCTGGGGGAAGAAGAAATTCATGGGGCGAGAATACATGGGCATCAATCGCATGTCATTTTTGATCGATCCAACCGGCAAGATTGCCAAAATCTACCCGAAGGTAAAACCAGCTGATCATGCCAAAGAGGTGCTTGCCGATCTGGAATCATTGTCATAACTATGCCATTGTTTATCCCTACCATTCTTGGAACAGGCAGAGAGGGCAGCAATACGCAAAAAGTTGCTGAATTCGTTCTCGCTGAACTGAAAGACCGAAAGGTCAATACGGAAATGATTTTTGTTGCGGATTTTGCCACGCTTGTCACTACAAAGGATCCTGAAGACGAGCTTGTGCAGCGATGGCAGATGATCGCCAGCAAAGCGGACGGGTTGATTATTGTTTCGCCTGAATACAATCGAGGCTATCCGGGAGAGTTGAAAATTCTGCTGGACAAGGCTTATGTTGAATACCACCGCAAACCGATGGGGATTGTGACGGTTTCGGATGGACGAGGGGGAACAAAAGCCGCGCAGCAGCTCGAGTGGACGGCGCTTGGATTAAAAATGGTTCCTGTTCCTCGAAGCGTATACGTGCAGCAGATTTCGGAGGAGACAACAGACAAAGAGCTGCATGAAATCTACGGCAAATCGATTGATCAGCTTTTTGAAGAAATGTTCTGGTACGCGACCGCGTTGAAAAACGCGCGCGCTTAAATGGGAACACCGCTGTTTTTCGCAGCGGTGTTTGTCCCTCCTTGCGCGCTTCACGCCTGTGCCGGCAGGGTGAAGAGGGTCAGCCATTCAAGATTGGTGTCGCTGAAGACGATCGGTGTTCCCCGTTTGAACAGTTCCAGCAGCAGCCGGAGTCCGCGATCGTCTTCTTCGCCGACAGCTTCAAACCAAGCCTGGGCAAGCAGCAGGTACGAGAGGTTCTTCCCAAGCATCTGGGTGAATCCTTGGGGAAAACGGACATTGTATCCGTCCAGATATCGTTGGAATCCGTAGGCGGTCTGCTGCATCTTCGTCTGCAGCAGCGATTTCAGTGCTTCGTACTGTTGTGTCGATCGGCCTCGGCGGCTGCAGAGAGCAAGGCAAAGGCTGTCGAGCACGACTGAAAGCTCCTGGCCATGTCTTCGGTTGAAATCCAGCGGGATGGTTGCCGGCAGATAATGGTCGGCGAGCTTGAGCTCGCGGCGGATCGGCTGGGCAGGCTGCCCGTTCTTAGACGGCCTCTGACCGATTTCCTGGCTGATCAGAATTGTTCCCATCCACCATGGCGGTGTCAGGGCGAATCTAAAAGGTGTAAAACACCTCAGAATGGCCTTTTCCTTACCGGGAAAGGCTCTGGAAAGCCTCGTTTGAAAAAAGAAAACCATGGATTCTCCTCCCTGATCCTTTCTTACCACGAAAGCTTCTGCTGGACAATAAGCAAAGAACCCCGTTTCGGGGTTCGGTCTCTAGTTCTGGCGCGCGGATTGTTTGAGCCTTGGTCTGAGCCGCTCTCCGTACTGCGACTTGCTTGTTGGATGTGAATTCAGTTTTCGCAGCCGTCTTCGCTCTTCAAGCGCCAGGGCGGCAAATTCCATGCAGGCCTGCGAGCAGCAATCCTGCATTTTTGCAGCACAGTCATTGCATTGGATAAAAAGCAAGTGGCAGGTTTCATTTTTACAATTGATTTGGCGGTCGCTTTTTCCTCCGCACTGGTCGCATTCTGCAAGCACATCATCCGTGATCGGTTCGGCAAGCCGTTCGTCAAAGACGAAGTTTTTGCCCAGATATTTGCTCTGGATACGTCCTTGTTTCACGGCATGTCCATAATTGATGATGCCTCCGTGGAGTTGATTGACATCTTTGAATCCTTTTGACTTCAAATACGCGCTGGCTTTTTCGCAGCGAATGCCTCCCGTGCAGTACAGAAGAATTTTTTTGTCTTCCTTGCCTTGCAGCAATTCTTTTACTTTCGGCAATTCCTCTCTGAACGTATCGACATCGGGAGTGATCGCATTTTCAAAGCGGCCGATCCGGCTTTCATAATGATTGCGCATGTCAACCACAATCGTTTCAGGGCTGCTCATCGCTTCGTTCCATTCTTCCGGTTCAAGGTGGTTGCCAACATTTGCGATATCGTAATCGTCTATCGTCAATCCATCTGCTACGATCTGTTTTTTGACTTTTATCGTGAGCTTGATGAACGCTTTTGTGTCGACCAGGCCGAACTTGAAAGGAACGTCTTTGAAAAAAGGATAACGGTCGACAGAAGCGCGGAATGCATCTGCCTCATGCTCAGGCACGCTGATCTGCGCATTGATTCCTTCCTCGGCGATATAGATGCGGCCAAGCACGCCAAGCACTTCCCATTCGGCGTAGAGTTTATTGCGCAAAGCAGGTACGTCCTGCAGGCGGACATACTTATAGAACGAAATAGCCTTTCGTTTGAATGGTTCAGCCGCAAGCTTTTTTTCAAGCGTCTCGCGGTCAAAATTGTTTGCGTATTTGTACATAGGAAGACTTCTATGACGAAAAGAATACGAGGAAATCGAGGGAATGTCAATGAAATTCGCTTTGGAAAAGGGGGCGGCCTCTTGTTTTTTCCATGGAGGTATTGTATTATGATGCCACGCCTGCCAATACGGACAGGCCTTGTTTTATCAAAACCAGGTCATCAGACTTGTGGGCGCTTAGCTCAGCTGGCTAGAGCATCTCGTTTACACCGAGAGGGTCGGGGGTTCGAATCCCTCAGCGCCCACCAGTTTGGTGATTTTTTGATGAATGATTTCTTGTTGGGATAGCCAGTTTCTTCTGAGCTTCATGAAGCTCAGGCGGACGTGACCGCAGTAATTTCCTTCAGCGTTTAAGATTTAGATGAAGCGTGAGGCGGATTTGAGGAGCGCACGGAGGTGTACGCCTGTACACCGATCGTGCACCGGAAAATCCAACGAAACGATTCGCTAAATATTAAACGCTGGCGGACGTGGCGGAATTGGTATACGCACTAGGTTGAGGGCCTAGCCTCGTAAGAGGGTGAGGGTTCGAGTCCCTCCGTCCGCACCAATCAAAAAACCTGCTTACAAAAGCAGGTTTTTTGATTGGAATTCGTTTTATGCCGCCTGAATTTCTTTCATGCGCTTCTTTTCGGTTCGGACAAAGCCGAGGTTTGCGCGGCGGACTTTGAATCGCTTGACCAGTTCTACTTTTTTGATGCTTGGCAAATGAACCGGGAAGATTTTTTCTACGCCTACGCCGTCAGAGATTTTTCGAACGGTGATGGTCGCGCCTGCTTCATTGCCTCCGCGGTGGCGGATCACCAAGCCTTCGTATACCTGGATACGTTCTTTTTCTTCGCCTTTTGCGTTGACGTCCTTAATGGTTTGGTGCAAACGAATAACCATGCCAGGTTTTACGTCTGACATGTTGATTTCGTCGAATGTGAGGGCGCTCTTCTTTTTCGCCATACAAGTTAGAGTTAGCTGGAATCGGCGCAAATAAACACAGACGACAGATAGACCTGTACGTCTGCGGATTTCAGTAGCAACAGTATATCGATATCCCTATTTTTTGTCAACGGGGGAGCCGCTCAGGCGGACTTGGATCAAATTGGCGACCTGCCGGGCGGTTTCCTGAAGCTTTCCTTCGCTGTTTATCACGATTTCATCATAAAAATCACGCAAAGCCAGCTCTTTTTCCGCGTTCTTCAGGCGTAATTCAAGGTCCGCCTGGTCGGAGCCGGACCGGCGCGCCAGATGCTTTTTCAATTGATCCATGGACTCTGGCTCAAGAAAGATCAGCAGAGCTTCGGGAAAAACTTCTTTATATTTGAGAGCTCCCTGCACATCAACAATCAAGAGCAGATGACGGCCTTGCTCGAGCGCCTGCTCGACCGAGGATTTGAGGGCACCGTACATTTGGTCGTGCACAACGGCCCACTCAATGAACGCATTTGCCTCCGCTAATTCCTGAAATTTGTGCTTTGTGACGAAGTGATAGTCAACTCCTTCCTGTTCATTGGGGCGCGGGCTGCGCGTGGTCATGGTCACAACTCTTTGCAGTTCAGGCAATATCAAGCGCAGTCTTTGCTCAACGGCATTTTTACCGACGCCGGATGGACCGGACATGACCGTGAGAGTTCCTCGTGGCATAGCTACTTTTGTGAATCCAGGTAATGCTTAAGTTCTTTTGGAAGCGGAGCGCTTACGCTGACTCTTTCGCCGGCAAGGTCTGAAAAACGCAGTTTTGCCGCGTGCAGAAATAATCTGCCAAGCGTTGTATCCGGTTTGATTGCCCGGATTTTGTAAAGCGTATCTCCCACAACCGGGTTGCCAAGCGAGTACAGGTGCACGCGGATCTGGTGTGTTCTGCCTGTTTTTGGATGCACTTCCACATAATCGCGCTTTTGAAACCTGTTTATGACCTGATATTCCGTTACGGCTTCGCGGTCCCGGTCATCAAGCTGCGTTGTGCGCGCGGCCATGCGATGGTGCTGCTTTGAACGGCCGATCGGCTTATCGATGGATCCGTTTTCCGTGGCCAGATGCCCCTCAACCAAAGCCAAGTAGGTTTTCTCCACTTCCCGGTCGTGGAATTGGCGCTTGAGCGAGTCATACATGGCCTGCGTTTTCGCGATGACCAAGACTCCGGACGTGTCTTTATCAAGTCTGTGCACGATTCCCGGCCGGCCCGGATCACCGACCTCAGCGATATGCGGATACTGCTGCAATGCCCAGCTTGTTACTGTCGGGGCATCAGGTGAAGCGGTTGCGGAATGGGTAAGAATTCCTGCGGGCTTATTAATGACAACATAATCGTCAGTTTCGGCGATGACAGTGAGTTTTGGAACAGGCGGAGGCGGCGCGATATCCGGCTGCGTAACGGAGATCTCATCTCCGTTTTTCAGAAATTTATGAACGGAGGGCTGCTTGCCGTTTACCGTAACAAAGCCTCGCTCAATCAATTTCTGAATTTGGCTGCG
This sequence comes from uncultured Gammaproteobacteria bacterium, assembly GCA_964503955.1. GTDB lineage: Bacteria > Patescibacteriota > Patescibacteriia > VMEV01 > CAYQCH01 > CAZDCG01. The sequence goes on along the minus strand of CAZDCG010000001.1, from coordinate 288,396 downwards.
GGTCATGTCCGCCAGCTTTTCATTCAGAAACTTATCGAGCCGCATATTGGATTCTTCCGGTTGGACAATAAATGAGTTCATTTTGATGCGTTTAGGTAATCAATCGCCTCCTGTTTGGTTTTGATCTCCCGTTTCAGCTGGCGTTCCCGCAGATCAAGCAGAATCTCCTTGATTTTCGGGCCCGGTTTAATGTGCAGCAACTCTATCACATCATCGCCGGACAAGAAAGGATCGGGCAAGACTCCGTCAGGAGCCAGCCCGTTGAGGCGCTGTTTCAACCTCGTAAACAGTTCTACTCGCTTGATACCTTTATCTGCTTTTGAGGCCATCAGATCTGCAAGGATAACATGCTGAAGGCTTTCACCGGGGCGTTTCGAAAAGAAGAGCTCTTCAAGGGTGGTGAGAGGGGCCGGCTGATGGAAATCGGAAATGGCAAAAAGATGATGCTTCACGATCCAGGCAAGATCGCCGCAATCAATTGCGTATAAGGAGGCAGGGAAATGCAGGCGTCGGCAAATGGCGGCGGTGAGTTCAGCGCCTTTGTGTTGATGCCCGTAAAAATGGATCTGTCCTTTTTTATCGACGCTTGGAGTCAGCGGTTTGGCAATATCGTGAAACAGAATGCCAAGTTTGCTGAGCAGAGGAAGCGGCTTGGGGAAATGCATTTGATACTCCGGCGATTCGGTGGCTTTAAGCGCAAGCATCACATGATCATATGCCGTACCTTCGTGGTGATAGGGAGGCGTTTGCTCCGTTGTCTGCAGAGCTTTGAGTTCGGGGAGGATAATCGCAAGTATTTGATATTCGTCCAGCAGCCGCAGAGCATTGAGCGGCGAAGCGTCGAATGATTTTAAGAATTCCTGTCCGATGATTTCTCTTGAAACCACCCATTCATTGTCGATGCGGTCATTAAGATGAGGAGCAAGTTTTCTTACGGCCAATGATGTTTTTTCAGACAAAGCGAAGCCAAGCTGGCTTGCAAAACGGATCGCGCGCAGCATGCGTGAGTAATCCTCCTGAAAACGAAGAGCTGGGGAACCAACAGCGCGAATGGCTTTGTCCTCAAGATCTTTGCGGCCAAGAAAAGGATCGACAAGCTGCTTTGTCCGTAAATCAAATGCCATGGCATTGATCGTGAAATCCCTGCGTGCGAGATCCTGTTCAATGGGCAAATGCGGGTCGGATTGGATATCGAAATCCCGATATGCCCCTGAAAACGAGCGGGAGCTTTCGGTGCGCGGCAGGGCAATGTCATAGGTTGTCTGGCTGTCATGCGGGCGGAATTTGATGACGCCGAATCGTTTGCCAACCAGGTTTACTTTGCCAAACTCGCTTAATGCGGCAGAGAGCTGTTCAAGTTCAATGCCGCGGACGACAAAATCATCATCCTTTTGCGGGCGGCCAAGCAAAGCGTCACGAACCGATCCTCCCACGAGGAAAACCTCCGCTTGAGGGAAAGCTTTGAGCAGAGAATCGATAAACGGCCAGGATTTGTCAGAGAAAGGATCCTTCATGTCTAAATCATATCATGACTGCCCGAATGGAGGCTCTTGAAAGGCTGGGGCCGCTCCTCGGGCGGGGACGGGATCCCCGCGCTCGACAATGTGGTTGTGATTGGTCTCGCTAATCTAGCTGGTTCAATCATAACGTGGGGCTTGATATAAAGCTCCTTTTGTGGTATAAAGAGCGGCCGCGAATGGTTCGCGGTTGTTCTTGTTTATGACTCTTCCTTCGTTTTCCGAGGGGGCTATGAGCAATCATCGCCCCGATCCGGGGCAAGGGGGAAGCATGCGGACGTTTTTGCAGTTTCTGCGGTCTCGAGGGATGACTCTCTCGGCGAGCGCGGAAACCTACTTCGCGCAGCACAATTTCAGCAGTCCTGAGCAGGTGCTGGCTGAACTCGTGAGATTGGGACGGCTGCCTGCGCAGGCAGTGCCCGGCCTTCTCGCGCAGTGGAAGTCGGCTGGCTCCATGGACGAAACGGCTGCGGGGCCGGCCAAGAGCCAGTCCGGAATCAGGGAGCCTCAGCACACGGGGTTTCTGAGCAGGACTCACCAGATCGAGAACGAGCTTGGGCGCGGCGCCATGGGAGTGGTTTACCTCGCCCAGAATCGCAGCCTCAAGCGCAGGGAAGTGATCAAGCTTTGTCTTGATGGCGCGGTCGACCTTGAAACCCGCCTGCGCTTCATGCGTGAAGCCGCTGCCATGGCGGCGATCCGCCACCCCAATGTCGTGACCATCTTCCAGGTGGTCAACGAGGGAAGCGATCAGGCGATCATCATGGAGTACATCGAGGGGCTGGATCTCAAGCAGATCATCCGCCCCGGAGGACTCCCGCTTGAACAGGCTCTGTCCATGTTCCGCTCCGTGCTCAAGGGTGTGAAAGCGATTCACAAGGCGGAGCTGGTTCACCGCGATCTCAAGCCGGCCAATATCATGGTCCGCAAGGCCGATGGCGACTGCGTGGTCATGGATCTGGGGCTTGTGGGCGGCAATAAGCTTGGCCAGCGCCTCACGGAAGACGGCTCCTTGCTTGGAACGCCGGTCTACATGGCGCCTGAACAGGTGAATTCCGATTCAACCACGCCCGGAACCGACGTATACGCGCTGGCCAAAATCGGCTTTGAGCTGATCACGGGCGTGAAGCTTCACGGTTCGCCGGCTACGGCCATGGGAGTCTTTGAAGCCATACTCAAGCCCGGCCTGCCGGCGGAGTTCGCGGAGATCGAGAAATTCTCCGTCCCGCCTGCGATTCGCGCTCTGTTGGAGAAAGGTCTTTCGCATGATCCTGCAGGGCGTCATGCCCACGCGGGAGAAATGCTGGCCGATCTTGAAGCCCATTTCGAGGCGGAGCGCCAGGCTGATGTGCAGACACGCATTGAACTGAACGCTTTTGCGGCCAAGCAAAGCCTGCGGGCGAAGTTCATGCTGATTCTGTTCGCTATTGTCGCAGTGATCTCGGTGCTGCTTGGTTTGCTGGCTATCGTCGCGTCTCAGAAGCGGCGCACCGCCGAGGCGCTTGCCAAGGCGGAATCGCAGGCCAAGCAGGAGGCTGAAGCGCGGATTGAGACGGAAAACCGTCAGAACCGTCTTTCACGCCATCTGTCCGAGGCCTATCTTGCCACGCGTTACGCACAGTGGGAGCAGGCACGCGACGAGCTGTTCGCCGCGCTGGAGCTTGATCCTGAGCACCGGCAGGCGCATGTTCTGCTGGCGGAGGCTCTCACGATTCTCGAGGATCCTCGCGTGGTGGAGGTCTACGACTGGCTGGCCGAGCAGAGCGAAGGCCAGACGCGTCAGGACTATCTTTTGCAGGCGCTGCTCGCTGTGGAGGCCTATACCCGAGAGGGAAGCGAGGTCTTCATCTCCGAGCGGCCGGTGATCGACTCGATTATCGATCGGCTTGAAGAACCGACGGCAAGTATCGGACGCGCGGTTGGTATCTACTACCAGACGCAGACCGTCGTTTTGCGGGACGGGTTCAACGAGGAAGCGGAGCGGCTGCAGAATCACTTCGTTCAGCTTGCCGGAGAACTCGCTCGCCGCGAATGGTCTTCATGGGTGCAGAAGTACACCTTGGCTGCGCTGATGAGCACGCTCGACCCCGAACGGGCGCTCGACTTCGTGCTCGCGGCGGCCGCTCAGAATCCGAACTTCCATATGGTGCTTCAGCATCGTGCGGAGATTCGCAGGCTCCTGGCTATCAAGTGCGTGACAACGGCATCACAGCTCGCGCAGCAGATCAATCGCATGCCCCAGGGCGGCGAACGAAATCAGGCAATTCTTACAAGGAATAACCTGATGGCTGAGGCACGTGCGCATACCACGGCGGCCATCCAGGATCTTGAGCGCCTTCAAGTGCTCAAGCCTGGCGCACCGCTCATCGATCTGCGCCATGCGCAAAGCCTGCTGGACATGGGAGCCTTTGAACAGGGAGAGCGGCGAGCCCGGTACGCCGATCTTGCTGAGGTGCAGCTGGACGAATGCAGCAAGCACCTGTCCGACAAGAATTTTGCCGGGTATCGTGATCAGTACGAGCAAGCTTGCGAAGGCTTGCGCATCGTCCGTGAAGCACGGTAAACAAAGAGGCCGCGGTTATCCTTTAACTAGGGATCCCGCGGCTTTCGCTTTTTTAAGTTTTTCAGGTTTTAAGTTTTTCCATGGGTACCCGACCAAGTGGATCGTATGTGTTTGAGTTAACGTGTTCCCGGGTTAACGTGTTAACGAGTTGTGAAGGGGGCAGCTAAACCCGTTAACGCATGAACTCGTTAACCCGTTCACGAAAATTCAGTGACAGTTTTTCAGATTTTCCACCCGATCACTCAGCTTGGTTGATCATGCGTTTTCCAACAAAGTAAAAAGCTGTTCATGCAGCACCGGATTTGCCGCAAGCATTTCACGATCTTGCAATGTCCATTCATCTCCTGAAAGGTTCGTTACTTTGCAGCCAGCTTCTCTCATCAGCAGGGCGATAGGCGCGTAGTCCCAGACAAGCGAACCCTTGCTGAGATACCAGTCGCGCTTGCCGCTGGCAACAAAGCTGCCGCTAATGGCTGAAGATCCATAGCAGCTCAGCCAAAAATCATTTTGGTTAGATGCTTTCAGCATGGCTTCACGGATGATTTTTTTTCCAGGATTGATGCGTGCGCTGCTGCAGCCGAATGTATACGGCCAATCTGTTTTTTCTGTCGCCTGGATTTTGGTTGCATGCAAATAGGCTCCTTTCCCATGCTCCGCATGAAAGTATTCGTCGCTCATAGGAAGATAAACGCCGCAGGCCATGACCTGTTCTCCCTCGCAGAGCGTCAGCATGGTTCCAAAAAGAGGGATCTGGCTGACAAAATTGGTTGTTCCGTCCAGCGGATCAAGAATCCAGGTCCAGCTGTCGCCTGGCTGGTCGATATTTTCCTCGGACAGGATCCCGTGCGAAGGAAACGCGCGTTTAATGGCGGCGACGATTTCCGTTTGAATCTCCGTATCGGTTTGCGTGACAAAATCGCTGGGATTTTCTTTGGTGGAAATCATCTGCTGCCTGCCATAACGCGACCGGATCAGTTCGCCGGCAGCGTAGAGCTGGTCTTTGATGAATGTATTGATATGCATAAGCGCAATATCTCAGGATACGCCTGCTGCCATGAAAAGAGCAAGTTTTCTAATTGCTAATGATTTGCATTTGATTTATACTGGCATCATATGAAGAATAGCATCGCCGTTTTTTCTGCTCTTGCGCTTATTGCGCTCGTCTTAGCCTTGGTGTTCTTTTGGAGAGGCGGGCGGGAAGAGATATTTGCCGGGCGGCCGTTGATTGTGACTACGACGTATCCGCTTGCTTATGCGGCGGAGTATCTGGCGGGTGATGACGCGCAGGTTCTGCTTTTGCTTCCAAGCGGCGCTGATCCGCATAGTTTTTCGCCTCGTCCTTCCGATATCACGATTTTACGAAGAGCTGATCTCATTCTTTATAACGGAGCAGGGCTTGACGCCTGGATTGAGCAGACGGCTGACAATCTCAATCTGCCTTCAAGCAGGCTTGTCGAAGCCGCTTCATTAGTGAATCTGCTTGAAACGGAAGAGCATGAAGAATACGAGCATGAAGAGGAGGATGACCATGGCGTATTTGATCCGCATTTCTGGCTTGATCCTGTTGTCTATGCTGCGTTTGCACAAGCGTTCAGCACGCGTCTTGCGGAATTGGCGCCTGAATCTTCTGCCAACTTCACGGATCGTCAGCAGAGACTTGCTGATGAGTTGAAACAACTTGATGCGGAGTTTGAGCAAGCGTTTGCTATTTGCGATCTGAACAAAATCATTGTCGCACATGATGCGTTTAACTATCTTGCCAGCAGATACGGATTTGAACTGATCGCGATTTCAGGCATCTCTCCACAAGAAGAGCCGTCCGTGCGAAGGCTCGCCCAAATTGCACAGCTTGCAAGAGATCATCAGATCAATGTCGTCTTTTTTGAAAATACGGTCAGTCCGAGATTAGCTCAGGCGATCGCGGCTGAAGTCGGCGCTTCAACCGATGTGCTGCATACGCTTGAAAATCTTACGGCCGGCCAGGTCGCTGACGGAGAGGATTATCTTTCGCTCATGCGTGAGAACCGCGCGCATTTGGTTGAAGCCATGCGCTGCCTGCAGTGAAGCCGCCGCCCATGCGTTCAGCACAGACGGCGGCGCGGTCAACTTCCTTGGCAGGCGCGCAGGATCGCGTTGACTCTTTGCATCCGGCGCATGTCCGCACCGACAAGCATAATGGCCAGCACTGATTGCGAAGCCATCAGAACGATGAAAAAGAGGCTTGCTTCCATGCCCATGATGGTGATGCGCACCTTCGGTTCCTGGTAGACCGGCGTTCGGGGCGCCACGAGAGCCTGCGTCTTGGCGCTCACGAGGGGGGCATTCGTTTGCGTATTCAGGCTTGCGTCTGAATACGGCGATTCAGCGGAAGGGTGAGGAATAATCCTCGCCTGGGATTCTTCTGATTTTTGCTCGAAGGCAGCAAATGCGCGGCTGCTCATGAGCAAGAGCAGGCTAAGTATCGCCGCGGCTGCGTAGGCTCGGTATCGCATGTCGCCTCCTTGCGGAATCAAGCAGCACACCATGAACGGGTGTTTGCCGCAAGGGTTTTATATGCGCGTTCTGCTGACGTTCTATGCTACACTTAGCTATATGAACCTGCGGAATTTTCAATTCGGCGCTTTGCAGTTTTTCGTCTTGAGCGGGCTATTCGCGATTGCTTCGGGATTATTGTATTACGCTGGTCAGGAGCAAACGTATATCCGGATCGCGCAGGCTCAAGTCTTGCCCAAGCAGTATTTATACGCCCAGGCCAGTGAACACGGGCTAAACTATCGGCTGTTGAACAGGATTATTGAATGCGAGAGCGGGTGGCGCATGGTGCAGAATAAAGCTTCCTCCGCATTTGGTTATTTTCAGATCCTTGATAAAACCGAACGCTCTACTCCGCAATTTAACGAAGGAAAACGAAAAACAGACCCGATTGCCAATATCGACATGGGTCTGTATTTGTACGAACGGTATGGAACTTCTCCGTGGAATGAATCACGTCCTTGCTGGGAGGCAGCACATTAAGCCAGTCGGCTGAGCTTTGGAAATTTTTTCACAAGCCATCGATCAACCCCGAATATGCGTCCCGCTGCGCCGGCTGAAAAGGAGAGCAGCAGCAGCGCGTAAATGATATGCTCGTCAATGAGCAAAGCGCGTTCGCCCGCGATCGGAAAATGCAGAATGGGGAAATAGTAAAGAAGCATCAAAACGGCACCCAAAAATCCGCTGAGCCGGACAAAAATGCCAAGAATCAGCGAGACGCCAAGCAGTGTTAATCCCCAGCTATTGCCGATGTTTACAAAAGGAAGAATGTCCGGCTGTGCAAGCCATTGATAAAAGCTGGAAAATGTCTGCGCTTTCTCAAGGTACATCTGAGCAGACCAGTTTTGCGAAAGCAATTTGCTCACTCCGGCATAGAGCATGAATGAGCCAAGAGCGATACGCGTAAGAACAAAGAAGAATTCAAATAATTTTTTATGAGCCATAGATGTACTGCTATTAAAGCATGCTTGCGGCCCGCTTGAAAAGCTCCTTGTTGTATGGCGGGTGTGTGGGAGATGCACCAGCATGGTATACTCTGTTCATCTTTGACACGTTTCTATGAAAAAAATCATTTTGTGGTTTTGCGTTTTCTGCGCGGCGGCTATTGCGGCGTATTTGGTTTCTCCGTTCTTTTTTGACAAAGAGGTGAACGAGTCCTTTCCCGTATCGGAACGTGAACCGCAAGACACGGTTAATCTGGTAGAGGTCCCTGATCAGGAGCTGCTTGACGCAATGTCAGACGAGGTCAAGATGGCTCTAGAACAATCCATTGTCCAACGGATGGCTGATATCGAGCCGATTGGCGTTGCAGAGGCCATGGAGGAAGTATCAGGGCAGCCGTCGTCGCTTCTTGCTTCAGGAACATTTCAAAATGCGGACAGCTTTCATAAAGGAAGCGGGAAAGCACTCTTGTATCGTCTGCCGGACGGAGAGCATATTATCCGCTTTGAGGATTTTGAGGTGACGAACGGGCCTGATCTGCATGTCTGGCTTGTGCCAAATGGAGTCGCATCAAGCAGCGATGTGGGAGACGATTATGTGAATCTGGGCAGGCTGAAAGGAAATAAAGGGAGTCAAAATTACGTCATCCCAAGCGATGTCGACATGAGTAAATATAAAAGTGTCATTATCTGGTGCCGCGCTTTTTCCGTTCTCTTTTCAAGCGCGAGCCTGAGCTAAAAGTTGCTTCTGGATCTTTTGCAATGTCATCTTCATCCAATACGTGTAAGCGTCCGGATCAGCGTCGATTTCTTTTTGCAGGTTTTTAATATCAACCCATTTCCAGCCATCCGCTTCTTCAGGGTTGAGCACGGGGATTCCTTCATAGCGCCCGATAAAGACATGAAGATATTCATGTTCGGTCAGGCCATTGTCGAATGGGACATGGTAGATAAATTCAACTCCTTTGCAAAGCTCGGTTTCGATGCCCATTTCTTCTCTCAATCGCCTTTGCGCGGCCTCTTTTACTGGCTCATCGGGGCGAGGGTGGCCGCAAGCCGTATTTGTCCAAAGTCCTCCGCAATGGTATTTCGAGCTGGCGCGAAGCTGCAGCATGAGCTGGCCTGAAGCATTCACGATATAGACGGAAAAAGCCCGGTGCAGCTGGCCTCGCTTGTGCGCCTCGATTTTTTCCTGAATGCCGATTTGGCGGTCTTGGGTATCAACCAAAATAAGTTGCTCTTTCATAGAGAAAGAGCATAACATGAACGTCAAAGGAGCAAAAGCTCGGCAATCAGGGCCGGCGATCGCGCGCATGTTCCTCATCCGGCATGCTTTCTTCTGTCTGATCTTTCATTGCCTCTTCGTAGTCTGCTCGCAATTCATCGGTCAGGCGCTCGGCTTCCTCTTTGAGTTGCTCCCACCGTTCCTGGCCGGAGTCTTTCATTGATTCAAGCTTTTGATCCAGCTTGTCTTTTTTGTCCTGATAGCGGCTCCATCGTTCTTGCGAGCGAACATCTCTTGCCTGGCGTTCTTTTACTTTGCTTTCCCATTCACGGAGCTTTTCTTTTGTCATGTCAATATAGGTTTTCATTCGTTTAGGCATAGAAAATCGGTTTAGGTCCTCCTGCCGCTAATACGACCGGCGATAAAAATTCGTGCAAGTTCGTCTTCCGTCGAGGGCTTAGCTAGACAATCAGAAAGGCATTTGTTACAATCTCGCCTACCAATAAGTTCCATGTGGAGCGGGTATAGTATAATGGTTTATTATGTCAGCCTTCCAAGCTGAAGATACGGGTTCGATTCCCGTTACCCGCTCCATGTGGAGCTTTTTTGTTTGCGGGCTTGCTCAAAGTCCTCTTCCATTTCATAATAGGTGAGGACTATGAAGCGACTCACTTTCTTTTTTCTTCCTATCCTCTTCTTTTTGCAAATACCCTCGGCCAAGGCGTACACGGGGAGCTACGGCATTTTGCCAGGAGCTTTTGGCGGCCCGTCTTCGGTTCAGGTAACCCGTTTCGATTTGAACACGGAAGACGGAGTCCATGCGATTGACATGGGACTGCGCTATATCCACTCAATGATCGTGGAAACCACGGAGCCTGTTGATACTCATATTCTTATCAAAGAGTATCCTGAAGGATCGGATCAGGCATTTGATATCATCGTCCCGCAAAAGATCAATGATGCTTTGCAGCAGGCTACGATCTATATGTGGGCTCCGGACGCGCCTTCTCTGGTCATCCGGCATGAACATCACGGCGCGCCTGTGACGTATGAAACGGCAACTAAGGTAATTCCGATCCAATCAGACGATGCGGGAAATATGCTCTGGGTCTTTTCTGTGACGAGTTTCTCAAGCTTTACCCCTTTTGAAACGATAAGCGACTCCTTGGCACATGGCCGAAGCTACTCATGGACATTTGGCATTTCTTTGACCGTTTTGGCCATGCTGACCATTATGGTTCCTCTGGCGTTCCGTCCGCGCTGATATGCTTGCTCTCATCTTGGTAGCAGTGAATCTGCTCCTCCTCAGCTACTTTCTTTTTTTCGCTTTTTTCAACTATCTCTACACGTTCGCGAGTTTTTTTTATCGCGAGCCTGAAAAGGTGCCGCATTCCGGCAAACGGATTGCCGTCGTGGTGGTTTCTTACAATGAATCGGCTGTATTGCTGCAAACGCTCAAAGCCTGCGAGCGGCTTGCATACGAAAACAAATCCATCATCGCCGCCGACGATTCCGACGATGGAGAAACATTTCCTTTGCTTAGAAAATGGATTCAAGAGAAGGGGGGCAAGCCTCTTTCTGCCGCGTATTGCGCGAAGCATTATGGCGGAGCTGAAGTTTGGACAACTCCCAAAAAAGAATTTGTCCTGATCCACCGCTATACGAAAAGCGGTTTTAAAGCGGGGAGCCTGCGCAATGTCCAGCAGTATTTGCAACGGCAGAAAATCCAATACATGTACCTGCTGGACGCGGACTGGCTGCCGGACCGTTCGGCGCTGTCAGACACCCTGTCCGTGCTTGAAGCAAATGACGAACTCGCCTTTGTGCAAACAAAGCGCTTGCATTACAACCGGCTTCAAGGGGTTCTGCAGCATGCGGCGAGCATCAGCGAAGAATCGGGCTATGAAGTTGAGTATGAGGGGCGCCAGGTTCTTGGACATCCAATGCTTTTCACCGGATGTTGCACATTATTTCGCGTACGGGCCATCAAGGATGTCGGCGGGTTTACGTCCGGGCATCTGACGGAAGATATTGACCTGACGAATCGATTTTATTTGCGCGGCTGGAAAGGGGCGTATCTTTCAACCGTAGCCAATCAAGGAGAGGTGGCTCCTACCTATCGCTCATTGATCCGCCAGCAGGAGCGCTGGGCGCAGGGAACAGCCCGCTCATTGCGTGAATTTTTTTCCGATGTCATCAGCAGCGTTCACTTATCCTGGCCGGAGCGCATCTCATTGCTTCGCCAGAATTTGTACTACTTCACCGCGGTAGCCATAGAGCTTTCTCTTCTCTCAGCGGTCATCTCCGTCGCATGGCTGGGCTTTGCCCCGGAAAGTTATCAGGCCAATTTGTATTTGTATTACATGTCTCGTCTATCCGGTCCGTACATGGTTCTTCTTTTCGTCGCTTTGATCAGCAATTTTCTGCCTTTATTCGTCGCGGCGGTCAGAAGGAGGCATTTTCGGGAACTGCCTTATGTTTTCTTCACTTCATGGCTATTCTGGTCATTGCTTCACACGTACTTTTGGGCCAACCTGAAGGGATTGCTTGGCATACAATCAGATTGGTTTAAAACGCCAAAAACCGCCGGCAAGAAAACGGCCGCAGACGCCACTCGTTTGCCCAAAAAGCGGCTGGTGCTGAATGTCTGCACATTGATGATCTTTCTCCTGCTTTATTTTTTTGAGTGGCAGGTCTACGGATGGATTAGCCCGTACGCGTATTTCTGGGTTCCCGCCATGGCAGTGGGGATATTGTCGAGCTAGGCTGCGTAACGTCGCCTTGCGGTGACAGCAGTATACTTGCTTAGAAACGTCTATTTGCCTAGCGTTGAAAGGCGAATCCTTTCTTAAGCGATTGTCTTTCATCTCTCATCGTGGAGAACCGCACTTATGCGCACGATGAAAGAGCCAATCTTATCCGGCAAGATCCTGTTCGCGGCTGTATTGATCAATGTAGTGTTCGCTGTCTTGTTGGCGACGGGATTGCCCCGCAAAGCCCTGGCTTTGACTCAAGCTGCCACAGATGGAAAGCCGCTCCGATTCCATTTCTGGGATACAAATGTTGACGGTTCCATTGACCAGATTTTGTTCACGGTCGCAAATCAGGGGAGACAGGAATGGGTGCTTGCCGGCTCAAGTCCATACGGACTGAAGGTTCATTTTGAAGACATTGTTATTCCCATCCGTCAGGTATCCATTGCGGGAGGGCAGTCAAATCCGTTTGCCTATATACAAGTTGATCTTGATGAGTCGGTATTCGGTTCGACGCTCCGCCAGGGGTATCTGACAATTTCGTATCAGCCGGAAACAGGTGATTCAGGGTGCTCCACCTCCTGCATAAAGGGGGTCGGGACCAGCGAATTGCAGGCGTTTTCGGTCCAGATATGGATTTCAGGCAGCGACGAGCTTCTGCTGAGCTGACATAAGTGTCATAACATCCTGACGACAGGGCCCTTGCAACACAGGGCTTTTGTTGTTAAGTTTGACATTACGCTTAAAGTGTATGTAGAGAGCATCTTCATAGATGGGCTAGGAGGGGAGAGGCCAATTTGACGCTCCATTTGGAGTTCCGTTGAATCGGCCTCTTTTGGAAAGTCTTTGTTTTGATCGATTTCCTATGGTGTTACAAAAAAAGCTGGAACAGTTGAATATTCCTGAGCGAGAGGCTCAGGTCTATTTAGCGCTTTTAAAGGAAGGCATGACCACGGTCGGCCCTATCGTGAATAAAACAAAGCTGCATCGCATGCTTGTGTATCAATCTCTTGAAAAGCTCAAGGACATGCAAATGGCTACCATGGTCATGAAGAATGGCCGGCAGCATTGGCATGCAACCAATCCATCCATTCTGCTTGACCGGCTTGAGAAACAGCAGCGCCTTGCAAAAGTGCTCGTAGAGGAGCTTGAAGAAGTCCGCAACAATAATCAGGATGATACCCATGTCCAGATTCTCTATGGGAAAAGCGGGCTGCTTGAAAGCCTGGAATCAGCCGTAAAGAGCGCCGCCGCAACAGATAAAGTCATGCGTATCCTTGGAGGAGTGAGCGACAAGGCATTTTATGAAACGGTGGGCGAGTGGTATCCCACCTATATCCAGCTCCAAAAGCAATACAATGTGAAAAAATTGCTGCTTGCTCCTGAAGCGCATTCCGGGGGATTTCGCCGCCATTGCAATAAGAAATCCCAGGACGAGTTTCGCTTCCTGCCAACGGGGCTTGAAACACCGGCTTTTCACCGCATTACCAGGGAGCTTGTAAATATCGAGGTCTATTCCCATCAGCCGATTATTATCCAGATCCGCAATAAAACCATTGCCAGATCCTATATCGATTCCTTTGAGCTGCTCTGGAAGCAGTCGGTGGCTTAAGGACCAGCTTTCTGTTAAACTAGGGAAAACTTAACCCTTCGCCTATGGAACCAACAACCGCTCCGGTCCTAAAGCCAAAGCTGCCTTCAACCATGAAGCTGCTCAGCGAATCATATGAGATCGTCAAAAAGAAAGCATCTTTTTATCTTACTTTGTCCGCGATCCCAATGGTCATTTCGGGAGTTGGAAGCATTCTTCTTTCCATGAATCCTGAATCTTCCTCATCTTTTACGACGTTCTGGATTTTGACTCTTGCGAGCGCCATCCTGAGCATCATTATTTCCGTAGGGTTGATCAAAGGCCTTCATCAGCCGGAATACGCTGACGTAAAGCAGGCCTTTCGCGACGGCGCTTCACTCTTTTTCCCGTTGCTGTGGGTAGGAATTCTGGTGGCCATCGTCACTGCACTTGGCATGATCGCTTTGGTCCTGCCCGGAATCTATCTGGCAATTGCCTTGTCTTTCTATTCATATACCTTGGTGCTTGAAGGCAAACGAGGCTGGGAATCTGCCGATCGCAGCAGAACACTTGTTAAAGGATATTGGTGGGCCGTTTTTGGCAGAATCCTTCTCTTTGGCATTGTCGTTGGATTGGCTGTGGTCGTGGCGACAGGGTTGGCAGGGCTCGCGGGGCCTATGGTCATGAATATCGTGAATATGCTGGTTTCCATCCTGCTTGTTCCATATTCCGTCGCCTTTTCGTATCTGGTCTATCAGGGGCTTGTTTCAATGAAGGGAAGCACTTCACAAACGGCTTAAGTTCGTCCATCCTTGAGAAAACACCTGTATGTACGGGTGTTTTTTCTTTTACCTTAGCGAAAAAACAGCCAGCAGGCTTGACAAATTTAGCCAGATATGTTATTCTGGTAATCGTACCTTGCAAAAGAAACAAAAATTCCATAAGGTCCCAGTCACCTAGTAGGTAAACGAAAAAACAAAAGGCACGCAAGCCTTTTTTCGTTTGTCTATTAACTCCTTGTTACGCGGTGTCCTTTCGGTACTCTACTGAATCTGGTTGTTCTGATAAAGGGTATTTGCGTGATAAGGGGAGACGGAGTTGCACTATGAAGTCACCAGAAGCGTATCCTTCTGGTTACACCAAAACACAAGTAGTTCTAACCACGGCGCTTCTCTCATTCGGGTTTCTCTTTCTGGTTGACCAGTCGCGCGCCGCGGAGCTCTTCACAACCAATGCTGTTGCTCCTTCCCTGATCGGCCGTGAAACGATCCACTTGCCGGAACGTTCAATCGTGATGCTTGCCGGCGAACAGCGCGAGCAGGCAGAACAGAAATGGACGGAGAAAATGAAGAAGGTTGAGCCAATTGCCGTCGATTATATGATGGCGAGCGCTTATAACAGCCTTCCCGAGCAAACGGACGGCTCTCCGTACCTTACGGCCATCGGATCGCTTACGCGAGACGGAGTCATTGCAACAAATTACTATCCTATCGGAACAAAAATCCGTATTCCGGATTACTACGGGGAAAAGGTTTTTCGCGTCGAGGATCGCATGAATCCCCGCTACAGCAAAACCCTTGATATCTGGATGGAGAGCAAGACTGATGCCAAAGAATGGGGACGACGTTATATCAAAGTAGAAATCGTCCAGTATGGAAAAGGCAGAGGCGTAGAATAAACAATAAGAGCCCCATTGGGGGCTCTTTTGTATTGCCGAATTATGTTTGACTTGTTATAGTATCGCGCAAAGGGATCGGCTTGGACGATCCTTTCTGATTACTGGCGATCATGCATTTCATTCCCGGTGGCCCGGTAGCCAAGTGGTAAGGCAGGGGTCTGCAAAACCCTTATTCGCGGGTTCGATTCCCGCTCGGGCCTCCAAGAATGGAATGTATACGCAACCTTTGATCGGCTCGAGAAGAAAACTTCAGCCGGGTTCGCTAAGTGTTCTTTGGAGATGACTTATCCACAGCGCTGTTGATGAATTAGAGGTATTCAACAGGAAATCCAAGGAAATCAGGGCTTTGAGCTGGGCCTTTCCTGTGTGTTGTCATTCCTTGACAACCTCTTAGGCTGTGATAGTATGAGGATCAACACGTAGAAAATTGTTCTTTCCATTGCCGGCTGAACAGCGAAGTTAAACTTTTGAGGGACGTCGACTGCCTTCAATAGATTTACTTCGCTATCCAGTCTGGAATGCGAAGGCCACCGTGAAAGCGGGAGCGCTTTTTTTTTCCGGCAGTTCCGAAAACTGAAATCTGCTCATAGATTCATGTGATCAGGGTTCAGACTTCGGTCTGGCTGCTCTTTACATACACTTTGGGGTAAGGAGTTTTTATAACTCCGATCCCTATGGGTACTTTCGCAGTTTCGATTGAAAAAAGGTATTCATAGAGATCGGGGTTTTTTGGTCCCTCAAAAGAACACTGAGGTCCAAAACTCCGCTCTGAAGGGTTGGGGCGTGCGCCCCGACAACGTTTCTGAAAGTGTTGTGTTCTCCGTCGAGCCCTCATGAAGAGGGCACGGAGAGCCAGAGAACACGGAGTGTTTCATGCGTTCGATCAACCTCAACAACGTCTCCACCCGGCTCGCCGCCTCGTTCACGGACCGCGCTCGCATCGTGGACCTGATCAAGCAGGGCAAGGTCCGGCTGGTCAGCCGCCACGAGTTCGTGCAGTTCCGCGCGACGGGCGGCATCTCGCTCTGCGAGGACAACACCGTCGTCACGCTCGATCAGATCACCGCGCGGATGCAGATGAAGCGCGGGCCGATCATGATGTTCGAGGGCATCTCCCGCGTCTTCAACTACTTCGGCGTGCAGGTGACCTCCGAGACGCTCACCGCGACGCTCGCCGGCAGGGGGATCAACCCGATGCTCGAGATGTCGCCCGCGGACATCATGCGCTCGGTGCTCAAGATCCCGTTCAACAAGGGCAAGACCGGGCGCGGCAAGGGCCGCCGGACGAACCTCGTCACGACGGTGACCAAGATCAAGAACGCCCTCAACGCCTGGCTGAACTACGGCCAGTACGAGGGCCAGGTGGACACCCTCGAGCTCACGCTCGCGGTCTACGACCGCAGCGTCCGCAAGAGCACCGTCTTCAAGACGGCCCCCATGGCCGTGGTGCGCGCCCTGCTGATCGACGGCCAGTACGTCGTGACCGACGTCAAGCTCGGCGGCAGCTTCGCCAAGAAGACCGCGGCGAGCCGCTTCCACATCCACGACATCGCCACGGACACGCGGCAGGTGCCCTTCACCGAGATGCTCACCCAGCTGATCTCGACGGGGAGCATCAAGACCCAGCAGCTGGGCATCGAGAACCCGTCCGAGTTCCTGGAGGGGGCCTACGACATGGGCCAGCGCTACGTCTTCGGCATGTGGTTCCGCGCCCTGAGCAAGGTCAACTCGGTCAACGAGCAGATCCAGGCCGGCACCTCGGCCGTCGGTGAGGTCAACCCCGAGAACCTGACCGGCGAGCAGTACAAGGCCATCTCCGACGCGGCCGCCACGGTGTACGACGGCATGGAGAGCCCCGCGCTCGTGGGCGCCGGCATCAACGGCGGCACCTACGGCCTGCCCAGCTTCGGCGGCAACGGCGAGAGCTGGCGCCAGAGCCGCAGCTAGTTCCCTGGGCCACGTGGATCGGCCTGCCAAGGAGCATCCTCCCGCTCTGAGGCAAACCACAAAACGGCCCCGCTTGGATTTCATCCGAGCGGGGCTGCTCTCATTTCAAGAGATCTTTTAGGAGGCGCGAAGCGATTCCTGCATATAACGGATCTCATTTTTGATTGATTGGCCTTCTTCTCCGTCAGGCAGGAATACGCCGTAGAGCGAGAGAAATGTGGTTTCGTTAATTTGCACAATCATATCGGCCGTATCGCCTTGTTCAAAGAAAGCGGAATGAACTAAAACGGCCTCCATCTCGCCAATCTCAACCGGTTTTGGTTCAGTGACAAATCCGCTTCCGTATCGCGCTTCAATCACCTCCTGAAAATCTGTTTTCTCCGGATAAAAACTGACGGTGAAAATTCCTTTCGCGCTTCCATTGCGCTCAAACCGATAACGATCCACGCTGCGTTCTTCATCATGCACGAGCAATTCCCATTGCGCGGGTATATTGATCACAAAGCCTTCTGCAAGCTCATAGGGAGTGCCGGTCACGTCTGATGGGTCTGCATTGTCGGTGATTATTGGCTCTTGCGCGGGCGCCTGAGGAGCGCTGAGAAAAAAGTGCGTCAATGCCCATGGAATCAAGAGGAGAGCGATGATCACCAGGGAAATTCCTGAAATAAGTTTTAATCGCATAGTCATAGTACACAAAGTCTACCAGAATTTTTCATTGTGACAATAAATGCGCAAAGCAAGCAAAACGCCGTAGCGGATGATGTCTGCAGAAGATGACACCATGAGCTACGGCGTTTTGTGGTGGACCCGACAGGACTCGAACCTGCCACCTCCTCGGTGCAAACGAGGCGCTCTACCAGATGAGCTACGGGCCCGGAATTTCACAGAATAAAAAACCGCGCGTCGCGATTTCTTGAGATGATCATAGCATAGGGGCTTTTTTTGAGCAAGCCATGGCGGTGGGCCCTTGACGCTCTTTGGCAGAACTTTTACGATAGATGTCTCTGAAAGGAGGAAATCCGTGCGAAAAGGCTTTCTTCGCCTTTCCGTTCTTCTTCTGGTTTGCGGGTGTGATTCGCCTCAACGAAGCCTTCCCCGCAGCCATGAGACATCGCTTGCATTGCCGGGGGAGAACAGGGGAGTTGAAGCTTCTGTCTCAAGCTCGGTGATCCAGCTTACGTCCGCTTCCCTCGCGGGGGAGGACAGGGCGTTAAAGAGCTGGATGCAAAAAGTTCAACGGAATGCCGGCTGGAATGGAGAGCCGTCGGCGAAGGCAAATCCCGGCCGCGTGCGCATCTGCGGCGTGTACTGGAACCCGTCCTTCATCATCGCGGCCGTTCCCGCTCGGGCTGATACCCTGCAAGGCGGTCCGGCGGTTGAGCAGGTTTATCTCCAGTTCGCGGGCTCGCCCATGTACGAGTGGTCCTTTGCGGATGGAAGCGACGGGAAGATCGTCTTCTGGCGCTATGACGGCGAGGCTCCTGAACGCTTTCAGTTCAGCTTTGCTCTGAGACAAAACGGTTCTCAGGAGGATGATGCCTGGGGCTGAGTGACCAGCCCCATTGGCGACCGGTCCGGTTGCCTCGCCTGGGAAGATTCCGCAAACGCCATCTACCTGCCTTGGGAAAACACCTTGATCATGGATCAGGGAGTGCTCAGCCCAGGGATCTACGTCGACAATAGGCCTGGCCTTGAGGCCTTCTGTGTTGACCGCGAACGTTACCGCGCAAGCAGGTAACATCAGCCGCGCCGGATGCTCGTCCAGCGCGGCTTTTGCATTAGTTGCAAGTTATGTTCGTCTGTAATATGATATTTTCCACCCGCAAAGGGGCATTCTCCTTGCGGGCATGATGATTTTAATGCGCAGGCTTGGCAGAATCAGATCTGATTTGCGTGCGGACGTGGCGGAATTGGTAGACGCGCTACGTTCAGGGCGTAGTGGGCATCAGCCCATGAGAGTTCGAGTCTCTCCGTCCGCACATAGATCAGATCGAGATGGATCTGGCGCCTGGCATTTCAATGATCGCGCGCGGGTCAACAAGAGTCTGGTTCCGGCTCGGTATTTTTCACCCTGATCCGATCAGATCGGGATGAAAAACGCAGAAGCCATGGAGATATCATGCGCGTTGAACCGGATTGCGCCCAGTGGATGCATATTTATCCTCTGCTGCGAGAGGATCTGAGGCGTCTGCATGAGCAACAGCATTCGAGCAAGGCTGTCCTGCAAGCCAGTGAAGTGCGGCCCAGGCATCCGCAGGCGGCAAGCCACATTGACTGCTGCGGTGTCTGTGGCAAGAATTGGCGTGATCGGGCGGCCGCGATCCTTGAGAAACGATAAAGGGGATTAAAAACGCCGCAGCATGGCTGAGGCGTGGAGATATCAGGAAGGGGATGCCAGCTCTGGCGCCCCTTCTTTTCCATTATGAGCTGAATGTGAAAAGTTCCGCGATCTTTGTCAGAACGCGTATATGAAGATTGGTCAGAACAAAAATCCCCGCAAAAGTCCCGATAATGCCAACCATTTTGTAGCCGAATCTTCCTCCGCCCGATGAGTGGAAATATTTTTCAAAAAACGGAATGGTACCAAAGTTTTGAAAGAGCCATTCGGATTTCCAGGTGACCATGAAACCCGAAACAATCATCACAATTGCTAAAAGTATTCTCACATGAGTAACGTTAAGAATCTCTTAAAAGTATACAAGAATATCCCTGCTCAGGCACGCTTTGAGCTGCTGTACAGGAAATGGAGAAAAAGCACCCGCTCATGTAAGATAGAGAAACCATTGCCGTTTTTCTCTATAGAACCGGTTTTATGACGCTTTTGGCTGATCTTATTGGACAATTTGCAGGAGGTTTTTTCCGGGAGTCGCTCCGTTTTTTTGCCATGGCTTCAGCCAATCAGACTCATGAGACGCTTGCCGGAGAAAAAGAGCTTGTTAAAAAAGCAAAACGCGGCGATGAACAGGCATTCACGAAGCTTTATCATCACTATTTCCCGCTGATTTACCGGTATATTTACCGCCGCTGCGGACATGAACAAACAACCGAAGACCTGACTTCGCAGGTTTTTCTGAAAGCCTTTGAAAAGCTGCCCCGCTTTCAAATTACCGGCGCGCCGTTCGGGGCCTGGGTATATCGTATCGCTGCAAATCTTTTGACGGATTATTATCGGAAATCCTCCACGAAGAACGAGTATGCCACCGATGTGCTGCCGGAGCGTCCCGATACTTCAGCCGGCGCGCATCAGGAAGTGATCAGCGCAGAAAGAAAAGAAGAAGTCTTATTGCTGCTTTCTTCGCTTTCAAAGACAGACCGCAAAATTATTGAGCTGCGATTCTTTGCCGAACTCTCGGTAAAAGAGATTTCTTCCATCGTAGAGCTGACGCCTAATGCCGTTTCCGTGCGCATTCACCGCGGATTGAAAAAACTCTACGCGAAAGCCGCTGAACAATCATATGAATAGCCATTTGCAACAATTCATGGATGCGCTCTTGCGGGGCGAACAGATTTCCGACGCTGAGCGCAAACAGCTCAGTCCTGAAGAACAGGATGCTTTGCGCATGGCTGAGAAAATGATTGCCTCTCGTCATGACGTTAAACCCTATCGTATGGAATTTAAAGACATGCTGCTCCGAAAAATTTTACGCAAGGCGGTTGAACAGCAAGAGAAGAAGAAAAAGCAGAGAAAACATTTATTCAAACTCGTTCACGTGAAATCATTCTCGGCGGCCGGTGTCCTGATGGTGGCGATCGCGCTTGTGATCGCGTTTACGCATTACACCCCGTCTGCTTTGCCTGGCTTGAATAAGCCGGGGCAGATCGGCGGGATTATGCTGCCTGTTGCGCATGCGCATGACAATTTCACGCTTGAACCTGAATCCGTTGATGCGCTTGGAGTGGTCAGGCCGGATAGCAGTTTCATTCTTACAAGCAAAACAAGCATTTCAGCCGGTGATCTGAAAGCATTTCTCTCATTCGGTGGAACATCATTTTCGATCAAAACCATTGAGCGCGGGACAGTGTACCGCATTGAACCTGAAGAACAGCTTGAGCGCGGCGGTGTCACGCAGGTCCGTATCGCAAGCCTTGTCCAGGACGCGTCAGGGCTTAATCCATATGAGTACGCATGGGCATTTGAGATTCAGGATCATTTCAAGGTGATGGGCAGCACACCGGCTGATCAAAGCTCGTATATTCCCGTCGACACGGCGGTTCGCATAAACGTGAGCCATACCAATACAAAAAATGCGGCTGATTATGTGAGCATTGAGCCGGCGCATCCGTTCAAGATTGAAGAAGGGTATCGAACATTCATTATCGTGCCGGAGCGTCCATGGGAGAAGAATACGGTTTACACGGTTCGTCTGCGCGCCGGCTTTGGCGTGGCGGAAGAATATCGCCCGGAAAACGAGCCTGAAGGCCATTGGGAATTGCAGGAAGATTATGTCATTCAATTTGCTACCAATGACGAGGCGCTTTCTTCAGGCGCGATTTGGTTCCATGAAGAACAGCTCGGATCACAGCCGGGACAAGGAGCAGAGCTTGTCGGATATCATTACGGCACAGCCCGCCAGCCGGTGGCGCAAGTGCGGGTATTCGCATTGAATGAAGAAATGACAGAATCCGTATTGCGGGAAATCTCAACGATCGCGCCTTGGATTCCGTCGCAGCTGCGGTCTGAATTGTTTAGGGAATTTCTTGAAGATCAAGATTTTGCTTCGCCTGTGCAGCAGTATGAGCTTGCTTCGCAATCAAGTGCTTCGTATCAGGCATTCTATGCATTAAGGCCGATCGCGAATGAAGGAGTCTACTTGCTGGCGATCGAGGTGGGAGGCGGTTTATACCTCATGCCGTGGATTGTTTCACCGGCAGGGATGTACGCGGCAATCACCGAGAATGACGGTTTGGTCTGGGCTGTGGACGTGGAAAAAGGAGAAACATTGGCACAGGCATCCGTTTACGCGTTTGACACCTTGCTTGGCACGACCAATGCGGACGGTGTGCTCGAGCTGACGCAGGAGCAAATCGCCATGATGCAGGAGCAGACCGTTTTGTTTGTCCGCACGAGCGCGTATCAGTCTGCGTTGCCGATCCGTCTTGGAAGATTTGATCAGCGAGAGATTTACAATGGGTTTGTTACTCTGGATCAGTATTTAGCCCATCCGGATGATACGGTCCGCTATTGGGGATTTGTTCAGCGCCAGGACGGAGAAATGCCGTCGGAAGTTGAAATAGAGCTTGTCGGCTGGCGCGACTCTGTTTGGAACGGGCAGGTGGTTGTTGCTTCAGAGCATCCGGCTGTGAATGATTTGGGTTTCTTTTCCGGCGATCTTGACCTTACGCATCTTGCAGAAGGCTATTATTCATTGAACGTGAATGTGAATGGGCAATCTCATTTTTCAAAATCCATTGATGTGCGTGAATTCAGCGCGCCTGAAATCGCCCTCTCGATGGAACCGGAGAAACAACGTGTTGATGCCGGAGAGGACAATTTCGTAACCTTGCGCGCGACATTGTTTGATGGCAAACCAGCGGCGTTCATGGAATTCCGTGTCCGCCAAGATGAGCAAACGGTGGCAACAGTTCAGACGGATGGGGCCGGAATGGCATCATTTGTTTATCCATCAGAGATTCGTGAATGTTTGGCGGAATGGGGCTGCTCTGACGAATGGGTATGGCTCAGCGCCGAGCCTGTTGAGGCCCTTGGCAGTGATATCGCTGCGTCCGTCTCATGGATGACAACCCAGGAATATCTGCATTTCGATTTGGCGCATGAAGTTGAGGACGGCTCCGTACTCTTTACTGCGCATGTCCAGGGCTTGAACTATCTCACCTCAGACGAACCGTATCCTCCGCAAAATAAGATACAGCGCTTCCATGCGGCAGGAGTGCCATTCCGCGCGACGGTGGTGGAAATCAGCTCCGAGCTTTCTTCTGCTTTGATGTCTGAATATGACGAGTACACGAATACCACCAGATATTACTACGAATATACCCGCAAGGAGCAGGTTGTTGACCGTCATGAGGGATTAACGGACGAGCAAGGACGAACACATTTCACCTTCACTCCTCAGCCTGAGCGAAATTACGAAATCCGCTTTGAAGCCATGGATGCATTTGAACGCTACGACAGTCAGACAGAGTACATTTCGTTCTATGAATTGCCTTATGGCAGGGTGTATGTAGAGAATCCGGATGAAGAAATCCCCGTGCAGGTCGCGACCCCGCCGCATTATCAGCCGCATCTGACGATTTCTCATGAAAAAGCTGAAGATGGATTCCAGGTGGGGGATATTGTGAAATTGCAGGCCAAGCTCAATTCCTGGCAGGACGCGGCCATCAATATTTCTGAAGACACGCTTTTCTTCGTGTACGCGCTTGCTCCTTCGATTGAAGGGTACAAAGTTACGCGCGGGGCAACGGCTGATTTCCTTATTGAAGACAGACATCGCCCTTCATTCACGCTTGCAGGAGCGGCGCTTATTGATGGCAGAATCTACTATACCTATCCGTTCTTTCTCGATTCGGTCACGGTGGATCAGGAGCCGTATCGCCTTGATGTAAACGTGCAAACCGGCGCGGATGCTTATGGCAGGGGAGACGAGGTGAACGCTGAAATCCAGGTGAAGGACGCGCAGGGCAAGCCTGTCCGCGCGGAGGTAAATATCAGCGTGCTTGATCGGGCTTATCTGGAACTTGACCAGTATGCGGCCGCGGAAAATCCTCTGACGGAATTGTGGTCTGGGCAGTATCATCGTCT
Source organism: uncultured Gammaproteobacteria bacterium (assembly GCA_964503955.1). Taxonomy (GTDB): domain Bacteria; phylum Patescibacteriota; class Patescibacteriia; order VMEV01; family CAYQCH01; genus CAZDCG01. The sequence continues at coordinate 264,910 of CAZDCG010000001.1, read as the reverse complement.
GCGCCAGCAGGCAGCCACGCATCATCCGCCGTATCTGTTTGAAGGAGGCGGTGGCGGCGGCGGTGACGTGCGCTCTGAATTCCTTGAACTCGCGCATTATGAAATCGTGCAAACGGATGCCAATGGCTATGCCCGCATTTCGTTCCGTTTGCCGGATAATGTCACGACCTGGGCGATCCTTGCAAAAGCCGCCACATCCGACAGAAAAGGCGGGCTTGGGATCAAAGACGTGGTAGTCGCGCAGCCTTTGCAGGTGGAAGTGATTGCCAACGATCAATACTTGGCGGAGGATTCGATTGTGCTTTCCGCCCGCAGCTATGCGGATTTCCTTCATGCCGATGATGACGTGCAATATGCTTTTTACGGCCCGCTGGCGGTTGAAGCCGTGCCGTCTTCGCTTGCGGATTTTCCGGTCGCCGATCAGCTGCAAACGGTTCGTTTAACCGAACACCCTCAGTTTGCTATCGGGCAATTGAAACCGGGTTTGTACGCATACGCCATAAGAGCAACAGCGCAGGAACGCCAGGATATCGTGATCAAGTCGTTTATGGTTCGCGACAGTTACGCGACCAGACGAGAAGCCGTTGCCAAACCGGCGCAAGAGGGGTTGCCCCAGGTACCTGAAGAAGCAAAGCGTATTGATGTTTCGTTCTCGTCATCGATTGGAGCGGATGCGTATCGCATGCTGACAGGATTCTCTGCATATGGAACCCGCCTTGACGGGCGTGTGGCTCAGGACGCAGCAGCCGGATTACTGAAGCAGTACTTTGGCGTGGATCATGCGACGGCGGAAACGGCTGTTACAACACCGTATAAAGTACCGAACGGAGGATTCACGCTTTATCCATTCGGCGAGGCTGACCTTGAGCGGACATCTGCTTTACTGCCATTGCTTGATGATCAGGAATACGCACCTGAAGAAATGGCTGTCTACTTCGCGTCAGTGCTCAGTGACGAGGACCGAACCCTTGAGGAAACAGCCCTTGCATTCAGGGGATTGGCTGCTTTACAGAAGCCCGGTCTTGCTCAATTGCAGCAATTCGCACATCGTGACGATTTGAATGTGCAAACTATATTGACCGCGGCTGACGCACTCCTGCTTTATGGAGATGTGCAGACAGCGCGGTCACTCTTTGCTCGTGCTATTGATCTTGGGTATCAGGAAGAGGACGGCCGGGCATGGATTACAGCAGAGGATGCGGAAACGTTAGAAATTCGCGCGCAGACAGAATTAGCCATGTTGGTCGCAGCACAATTGCAGGATGCGCGTGCGGAATTGTTCTATGCCTATCTTCTCGCGCAATCAGACAAAATGGATCCGGCTGCACTCGTGCGCTACTGGAAAGCGCAGCTTGCGCATCAGCCGGTGGCAGATATGCGCTTTGTCGTTCGTGCAGGCGAGGAAGAACGTTTTGTCACCTTGCGGGGATATGAAAGCTTTACCTTAAGCTTGAGCCGTGATGATTATCAGCAGCTTTCCCTGGAGGATGTTCAAGGCCCCCTCTATGCGACAGCCGCCTATGAGATCCCGTTCACGGATGCGGTTGATTCATCCATGATCAGTGCTTCGCGCATGTATCGACAGAATGGAAGGATCGTTGAGTCTATTGATCCTTCGTTGCCGGTGGAGGTGGAAATTGTTGTCAGCCTGAAAAATCCTCAATTTGGCGGCGGGTATCTAGTGGAAGACATTTTGCCAAGCGGACTGCAAGGGCGGTGGAGAGGATTGTCGTGGATGCATGACACAGCAGGCCAGCGTTGTACCACGGCACCGTATCGGCTCTCTGAAGGGCGCATGAACGCGCATATCTGGCTTGGACCTGAATGCAGTTCCTACACCGTTCGTTACCGTGCCATGGCGGTTGCCGAAGGGGGCAGTTATGTTGCAGAAGGAGTTTCGGTGACAGGAGGCGAACATGAAGCTGTTGCATTGAGAACGCCAAGGCAGCGCATTGAAATAAACGAATAGAGAAAGCGGCCGAAAGGCCGCTTTTTTGTCGAAAAATGACGCTCACCTGGCTTGACAAAAACAACAATTCTTTTTATTCTGGATGATCCTTATTTCATAAGGATGATCTTAACAAAAAACAGGAAACGTCTCACAGGGGGAGGTGTCATGCCTTGGTTCAATTGGATCCTGATGATGGCGGCGATCCTCATGACGGGGATTGTCTCGTCTGGCTGTTCGGAGAAGCGCAGCTCCGGTTCGCCGGTGCTCAACGGGCAGGGGAACCAGCCCACGGGCAATAACGGCGGTCAGAACCAGCCGAGCGGCACAAACCAGCCATCCGATGCCGACCTGATCAAGACGACGCCCGCATTCAGCGGGCAGCAAGTCGTGGTGGTCACCAGGCGCCTGGATACGGCCGGCGGCAATGCTGTCGGGCCGGGCGTGGTGGCGTACTCCGATCCCCGGCCTGATCCCAATGATCCCAACCAGATGCTGGTGGACGTGGTGGTCAACGCGGCGTTTGACGACAACCACAACGCCCTCTCGGAGGTATGGGTGAAGATGAATGCGCCGGTCGTGGGCAACTTCGACGCGGTGCAGCTCATGCCTTCGGGCGGAAATGGCTGGCGCGGGACGATCAAGGTTCCCGTGGCGCAGGGGATGCATATCACCCTGTATAAGACCAACCCTGTCACCGCGGCCGGCTCAAGCAATCCGGCCCACTACTTCACGGGCCTGCCGTTTGATTCGTCGTACCAGGATCCGCCCAAGGAGCTCAGGCTCTGGGTGGCGATTGGCAGCGACGGCAACTGGCATACCTACGTGCCGCCTTATGCAGGCGCGTCCGCGCCGCCTCAGCCGGCTTCGACCTTGCCTCAGCCTCCTTCAACACTGTCTATTACCAGCGCGAATGCGTCGCCAAGCAGCGTGGAGGAGGAGCAGACATTCACGCTGCAGGCGCAGGCCGCCGGTGCAAACGGTGCCGTGTCATACCAGTGGACGCAGGTTGCCGGTCCGGCCGCTCAGATCGCGAGCCCGCAGGTGGCGCAGACAACCGTGACGGCTCCGGCTTCGGCTACGAGCCAGGACATGCAGTTCACGGTGACCGTGACCGATCAGAGCAAGTCGATTACCAGCAATCCCGTACAGGTAACGGTTACGCCAACGCCTCCCGTGTCAATCACGGCGGCCGCGGCTTCTCCTTCGACCCTGCAGGGCGGCGGTTCAACGACCCTCTCGGTGACGGTAAGCGGCGGGAAGGGGAGCATCTCCTATATCTGGTCGCAGACGTCAGGCGTGGCGGCAAGCATTGCTCACCCAGCGTCCGCGGCCACCGTGGTTAGCACGCCCGCGGTTGCAAGCGACCAGCCGATCACCTTTACCGTGACGGCAAGCGACAGCCGCGGAAGTACGGCCACCAGCCAGGTGACCGTGAACCTCACGACGCATGTTCCCACACCCGTGGCCCCGATTCATGTGGCAACGGTCGTCTCCGGTCTTGCGTCAAGTTCCACCACGATTGCCGCGCTCACAACCGCGGTGGTGCAGGTGGCCTTCCAGGATGACAATGGCGATCCGCTGACTTGCGCGCTGACGAGGCTGGCGGGTGAACAGGCAACGATCTCGCTGGTGACATCGGCAACGATCGGCAATGTCACTTCGTTCACCTTCAATGTCTTTGTCAGCCAAGACGTGGCTTCGCAGCCTTCGTTCTTCGTCTTCGACGCGGTGGCGGCCGATCCCGGCGGTTTGCAGGGCATCAGCCCGCAGAAAAACCTTCAGGTGTTCAGACGCAACCGTTTCGTTGACTTCCCGGGCTACCGCCAGCACTCGGTTCAGGTGGATGATGTCACCGGCACCATCCACCAGGGACCGGGCCTGTTCGCCATCGCGGCGGTCACGTCCGTGAGCGCGACGGAGGTGGACCTGGATGTGCTGCTCGACTGTCCGGATTCCTGGATTGCGACAAGCAATACCGTTCAGGCGGGCTGGCAGCCATTCGTTTTCCGCAACCCGATCAATACGGGCGCGCCGGCGGCCTATTACCTGGGTACGTCGATGACGCTCGCACAGGACTATGGCACGGGCAAGCTCCTTCATGCCACGGTCCGCATCCGCATTGACCTTGGGGAGCACCTGTTGTGGTTCAAGCTCGACGGCGACGATAATCCGGGGAATCCTCCGGCACAGCCGCTGAACGAGCCGGGGCGCAACCACAACTATGATGACCATGATCCGCATCGCGGATTCATCCTGGTCATTGATCCGGTCACAGGGAATATCACCCTGCCGGCCGCGCCCTCGATTCCGTAAGGCGGAAGAGACTCGCGTCTTTGCCGCCGGCCCCGTGAACAAGGTGTTTACGGGGCGCTTCCTGAGCCGATGAGGTTTCGTCGATTCAGGAAACTGAAACGGAGGTATGTGGAATGCAAATCGTGTTCGTTCCCGACGGTGGTTTCGCTCATCTCTACGTGCATCCGGGCGTGGATGAACGGCAGTTTCTTCGAGCCATCGCCAGACGCTCTTTTGCGGCCTTGTGTTCAAAGTCGAACGAACAGAAGGCGCGGCTCGCGGATGAGGAAATCGACCCATTCATCCGTTTGCCGAAATCGCAAGGCATTATTTTTCGCATGGATGCCATTCGTGGCATTGAATGCAAGCTGCAGGTGGGAAAGGATTCGGATATTCCCGGCCATTATGTTTTTTTCACCTGCGCGCTTTCAAAGCTCGCGGATCCATATGATGTGCTGCGTTCGCTTGGCGGCGCATTGCGAAAAGCGAGTTGAAGGGGAGGGGCAAGGGAGGTGAAAGCTTTCTGTCCCTCCTTTGCTTTAGATCTGGTATCTGAGCTCCGGGCATCTAGACTCTGGATCTCTGGGGTCCGCTTGTGAAAATTTGGAAGCTTCAGATGCAAGATCCCAGATTCCAGAAAGCAGATGCCAGAACAGATACGCTTCCTGGTTGTTGAGATGGCTCATGCTATAATATAGCCAGGAGGAGGGGATTGTGTTTCCCCTCCTTTTGTGTTATATTCACCGGTCTTTGGAAATACCAAAGACAAACAAACTCCCTACTCATTAGGAGATAGGCCGTGAAACTTCAGAGTGAGACGGGTCCGCCACAATACCAGTGGTGCCCCGCCTGCAAGGGGAAGAGCTATTCCCTGCTGCAAATCCGCCAGGAGCTCGACCCTAATTCCAGGACATTCACCTGCATTACCTGCAATAAGGTGATCGCGGTGGATGAGCGGATGACGCTGGTTCTGCCGGACAGGCTGGCCAGGTCGGCATCTTCGAGGAGAAGGCGCTTGTCCGCTCTCAAGTCCAACGGTACGCTGCTGCCCGATACGTCGGATGAAGCGGATACCGTTCCGTTGGCGGACGCATTGCAGATGTCGGGGAAAGTTGCGGAGGATGCGTTCAAGCATGCCTGCAATGATGCCCGGTTGCGTTGGACCGTTCAGATGGGGCGCAAGCCGGTGCTTTTTGACCGCTTTCGGGTATTTGAGCTGCTTGGTTCAGGTGCCAACTCCATCGTGGTCGCGGCTCAGGATCTGCAGCACAAGAAGCAAGTGGCTCTCAAGCTCACGCCGGCGACTTCGGTGAACAGTGATGACGGCCGTCTGGCCGCAAGGCGCGTGCGCCGGGCATTTGAGATCCAGCGAAGGCTGTCGAATCTTGAGAGTGTTCCCGAGGTGTACGAGCTGATCGAGGATCCTGAGTACGGCCTCGTTGTGATCGAGCAGCAGGCCATGGGGATTCCGCTCAAGAGCGTGCTTGAAGCAAGCAGGACGCTGACCGAGGAATCGGCTATCAAGATCGGCGTCCAGCTGCTTACGGTCATCGTGGTGGCTGAGCAGCATGGGATCGTCCACCGCGACATCAAGCCGGCCAATGTCATGATCCTGCTGGAGAATCTCAAGGCCGTCCTGATCGACTTTGGCGAGGCCCGCTGCAATAAGACCGACGGCCCTTCGCCGTACCGTCTGCTGGAAGCGGCTTCGCTGCAAGACGCGGATGCCGAGAAGGTGCTTGAAACCCTGACGCAGGAAGGCGAAGGGTTTGGAACCTTGCACTATATGGCTCCCGAACAGGCTGACGGCGCGCGCGTAGACAGCAAGACGGATGTCTACGGCGTGGCTGCGACCCTCTACCATGTGGTGACCGGCCATCCTCCGCTTGTGGGGATGAATCTGCAGGATCATATCAGCCTGATCAAGGCGAAGGATCCCAAGCCGGCGATTCTTGCCACCAATGGCGGAGTCACGAAGGGATTCAGCGATGTGCTCGCTCAGGCCATGTCCAAGGATCCCGCCCGCCGGCCATCGCCCAATCAGATGATCACGGATCTGCTGACCAGGCGCTCCAGGCGCCAGCAGAACGGGGCGGCCGGGGTATTTGGCTGGTTCAAGTCCCTCTTCAGAACCGGACAAGCCGGGGTATAAGGAGGGATATGCGTTTCACACGACAAAAACGGAAAAATCGTGCGAAAACGAGCCGGCATGAAAGCGCGCAAGGCGCGAGTAAGCCGGAGCGGCTTTCTTGAACAATCTTGGAGTCATCCGAGAAAGACAAGAAGGCCGTCAACAAAAAACCGGCAGAAGTCTGCTGGTTTTTTGTTGGCTGGCGATTGTTCATCGCTCTTGTCTTTTCAGCGATAGCACGCTAGATTGAAGCTGTCTCAATCTGAGACAAAGGAGCATGTCTTGAAGAAAGAAAAGCACCAGGATTTAGCGGACCTGCTCGAGCGGGTCTGGCGGGAAACGCGTCCCGACTTAGCTCAGAAAGCTAAGCAACTGAAATCGAACGCTGTGTTTCGGGCCTGGCAAATCCAGGGACGAAATCAATTTCGCCCTCAGTAGGCGAAGGCAATCTTTTGCAACTTTTAGGTATCAACGTTGCCGCTAAAATGTTAGACGGCCGTAGGCGGAGTGATCTGCCTACGGTCTTATTTTTATCTTGCGGAACATGTCGTCAATTTCCACGAAAAAATCGCACCGAGTACGTGCGATTTTTTCGTGGTAGCGGTGGGTGGATTTGAACCACCGACCTCTGCCTTATGAAGGCATCGCTCTAACCGCTGAGCTACACCGCCATGATATGAAAACAAAGACGCACAGGTATGCGTCTGAATTCCATAATGCCATTCAAAACGCCTTTTGTCAACGTTTTACGGTCGTTTGACCAAATACTCCAGACTTGCTAAAAAGAAACCGCTCACAGTGGCCTCCTACGGTGGGCAAGGGAGAGCAGATCGTTTCTGCTGGTGGAGATTGAAAGGCGCGCTTCCCCACGCGCTCTGAGATCTTACTCCCACTGCCGGTTCACTCGATCCCCCGGCAGACATCAATGACCCCCCGCTCGGCTCTGGCTTGCGGGGGGTCGCTCTTTTTTATTTGATGGTCAGGTAAATGATTTCAGGCGGATTGAAAAGCCGCGCGCGAGGGCCGCTCTCGCCAACGCCTGAAGTGATGAGGACTTGATGATTGTTAATCGTAAACAATCCTTTATCGATTTTCTGGCCAAGCTCGGTTGGAATGATGCCCGCGGGTCCAATGAAGGGAAGACGGATCTGTCCTCCATGCGTATGCCCGGAAAGTGTCAGAGCGATATCGTGGCGTTCCGTGTAGGCGGCCACCGTATCAGGGTTATGTGCGAGAGCGATCACGGGCAGGCCTTCGATATTGGTTTGCAATGCAGCATCGATATCGGTTCGATGCGTCCAGATTTCCTGCAGGCCGGCAAGGTACAGCCTGCCATTTGCAATTGGAAGCCCGTCATTTTCCAAGACAGTGACGCCAAGCGTTTTTAGTGCGGCGCGTACCTTTACGGCCAGTTCATCATTCGGTTCTTTTTGGTTGCCGGACAAGTCGTAATCATGGTTTCCAAGAACGGCAAAAACAGGATATGACTCGCTGAGGAAGTAGAGAGGGGAGAGCTCAGGCAGGCTTTCGGCTGATTTGTACACAAAATCTCCAAGCAGAACAACAGCATCCGGATTCCGTTCTTCAATCTTTTCAACCAGACGCATGATTGAATGTTCTTTTCTATACGGACCGACATGCAAATCAGAAAGCACGGCAATGGTAAACGGCTGATCGTCTCCTTGGATCAGTTCGATTTCCTGTTCATGTTCCACAATCATTCTCGGCTCAACAAAACTGCCGTAAAAAATAGTAATCCATCCTGCAATCAGCCAGAAGGTGATGATGCCCGCCATACGGGGGGAAATGCGTTTTCTCATTCCGGTGGCGAGCCAGTAAACAGCCGGAAAGCAAAACAAAAGGTATCCGAAAATGATGGCGTCAAAGAACCAATGCATAAGTTATAAACGTTGCCGGACTTCGTCTGGCTCAACTAGCTAGTCTAGTTAGTCTTGAGTCAAGCTCCTTCCTCATCGGAAAGCATTTCCTCCGGGTTGTCTTCGCGGCCGCAGTATCCGGTGTATCCGCCGATTAAATTTTTGACATTCGTGTATCCCAATTCTTTCATGATATCGACCGCTTTTGCCGACCGTCCGCCGGAAGCGCAGCAGGAGATGATCAATTCATTTTTATTTGGAAAAATCTTTTCAACCTGCTCACGCACATTACTGAGAGGAAGATGCGTTGCCCATTCAATATGGCCAGCATCCCATTCATCCTGCTCGCGGACATCTAAAATATTGGGACGCTCGCCGGCATGTTCGAGCTGCCAAAGCGCCTCGCAGGGAAGCTGCTCAGGCAGACCTTTTTCAGATTCCTCCTGGTTGATAAGGGTGACATTTTCAGACATATATTCGCGGATTGAATAACAGGTTGCATCAGGGTAAGTATATCTAATCCGCTCAAGACAGACTAGATAGACAGACTTTTAAGACTCGCAGACTTGGCAGACATCACAGACAAATGTTTGTCTGTGAGTCTTGTCCGGTTCTAGTCCACCCACAATCAAAAAACCACCACTTACGTGGCGGTCTTTTGGTTGCGGGGCCCGGACTCTCGGTCGACTCAATTCATTCGTCGACCTCTCCATAGGGGCTTGCGCCCCTCTGGCGTTCACCTTCGCAAGCTCAGGTTCACTGTCACCCCCGGAATATAAGGGGGCGCTGCCCCCTTAACATCCCCGCGAGTCCACCCACAATCAAAAATGCACCACTTGTCGTGGCGCACTTTTGGTTGCGGGGCCCGGACTCGAACCGGGAATCTCCAGGTTATGGGCCTGGCGAGATGCCAATTTCTCTACCCCGCGTTGAACAAGTTTATGCAGCTAAACTGGTTAAATGCGTGGAGAAATGAGCGATAAGATATTTGTGAACAAAAAACGGCGTAGGAGAAACGCGCGTTTCATTCATGAACGAATCTATCATAAATTCAGATATTTTGCAAGCAAGAAGGCCCGCGATAACACATCAGCGGGCCTCTTCGTTTTCCAAATCCAGCGCGAGCCGGATTTCTTCGGCTGTCATCCCGACATTCAGGTTGAGCGGGAGAAGAATCTTCAGGATACACCAGCGGTCGTGGGAGCGCATCCTCTTGTAGGGAATAGCCAAAAGCGTTGAAAGATCATTGATCCCTTTCGTCGAGAGCATTCGGTCGATGTTCCGTTTGGTGCCATGAATGCTCTTGATGCAGCTCTGATACAGGTCAGAGACCGGGCGCCGCTTCAGGTACTCTTTGAGCCTGAGGTTGCCGGTATGTGCACAGGGGCCAAGCAGTTCTTCGATTTCTGGTCTGGACATACCAAGGCGAAGATTCCAGGTACTTAGCTTGCGGCGCAGGATGTTTAATGTCCGTTCGCCTTTTTTCTGATGGCGCTCGCAAGCCAGAAAGTCGTGGAAGGTGTGGCAGAAATTCAGAATCTTCATGCGTGGACCGTCTGCAAGATCCTGAACAACAGCCCAGTACATTCCGCCAAGGCCAAGCAGCAAGCGTGCCTGTTCGCGAGCCTGATTTTTGTTCATGCCTTCCTCCAAATCGCAGAGTAGGAGGAGGCTGAGCTTTTGTCAAAAACAAAACGCTCGCAATTGCGAGCGCCTTGTGGTAGCGCGGGAGGGACTCGAACCCTCATGTCCGAAGACACACGATTTTGAGTTCCGCCGGAGGCGGACAGGCGTGCGCTTATCATTACTGGTGGGCGAAGAGGGACTCGAACCCTCATGTCCGAAGACACACGATTTTGAGTCGTGCGCGTCTACCAGTTCCGCCATTCGCCCACCAGTCATGACAAACGATTCCGTCACCGCGGCCGACGGAAAAGAAAAACCTCTGCTCTTTGGCTGAGGTCGCTTGGACTTTACAAAATCCACAGTTTTTTGTCAAAGCAGAATTTGGTATAAGCCGCGCTTTTCAAGTATAATAAAGCCTACTCTATGGGACGCGTGATCTCTATTGTCAATCAGAAAGGCGGGGTGGGTAAGACTACAACCGCGGTGAATCTTGGGGCCGCTTTGGCTGCTCTTGGAAAATTTGTTTTGCTGATTGACCTTGATCCGCAGGCAAACGCAACATCAGGCCTGGGCGTGGATTACCGGAATTTATCGCATGGCATGTATGAAGTTTTGATCGGGCAGAAATCCTTTCGAGATGTCATTATGCAAACAACGCATCATGGCTACAAACTGGCTCCGGCGAATTTGGATCTGGCCGGGGCTTCGGTGGAAATGGCGGATATGGAACAGCGCGAATTCCAGCTGGCTCGCCAGATTCTTGAAATACGAAATGACTACGATTATGTACTCATCGACTGTCCGCCGGCACTGGGCTTGCTCACGGTCAACGCGCTTGTCGCTTCCGACGAGGTCCTTATTCCCGTGCAGTCCGAGTATTATGCCCTGGAAGGGCTAGGGCAGCTTTTGCAGACCGTCAGCCTTGTCCAGCAGCACCTCAAGCCCGAGCTCAAAGTCCGCGGCGCGGTGATTACCATGTTTGATAAACGCAACCGCCTCTCCCAGCAGGTGCTTGAAGAGTTATATCAGCATTTTCCGTATTACGTATACCGCACGGCGATTCCACGCAATGTGCGTCTGACGGAAGCGCCAAGCCATGGCATTTCCATCTTCGCATATGACGCGCGTTCAAAGGGGGCGAAAGCCTATGACCGGCTGGCGAGAGAATTTTTAGCGCATCAATTTTAAGTATGGCAATGAAAGGATTAGGCAAAGGACTAGGAGCACTTATTCCAAATAAGCCGGCAGAAGCGGCTGCTTCGCGGTCTTCGTCTGCTCCAGCATCCATTGCGGCAGAGCAGCAAATCGATCCAAAAGACCAGGTGCATCAGGTGTCGCTTGATCTTATTTTGCCAAACCCGCACCAGCCGCGAAAACATTTTGATCATCATGCGCTTGAGGAATTAACATCATCCATCAAAGAACATGGTGTTCTTCAGCCTCTGGTTGTTATGCCTGCGGATGCGCAAGGCAAGCATGTGCTGATTGCCGGCGAACGTCGTCTGCGCGCGTCAAAGCTTGCGGGATTAAAAAAAGTTCCGGCGATCGTAAGGGAAGCAAGCGAACACGATAAAATGGCGCTTGCAATCGTGGAAAATGTCCAGCGCGCCGACCTGAACCCTCTTGAAGAAGCGCAGGCGTATCAGCGCCTGATGTCTGAATTCAATCTCACGCAGGAAGAAGTATCCAAACGGCTTGGAAAAAGCCGCTCTACGGTTGCCAATATCCTGCGCCTGCTTGATTTGCCGGCTGATATTCAGACAGCCGTGTCTGAGGGCAAGCTGTCCTTAGGGCATGCGAAGGTTCTGGCCAGTCTTGATTCTTCAGAGGAGCAGAAAAAATATGCCCAGGAAGCACTTTCAAATAAATTGAGCGTGCGCGATCTTGAGCAGGCGACGCGTGCGGTAAGGAAACACCAGCGAACCAATTCCGGTATGAGCTTTGATCCTGTGCGGGAAGCCCAGGAAGAAATGCTGCGTGAGCGGCTCGGGACCAAGGTGCAAATCAAAAAAACGGGCGAGAAAGGACAAATCACTATTCACTTTTATTCCCGTGAAGAATTGCAGCGTCTGCTTAACGAGCTGACGTAATGAGTCTATGAGGGGGATGATGAAAAAGAGCCTGCTTGACCGCATTACATCCTTGATGATGACCCGCGGCAAATACAAGTGGCTGGTTCACGTCTTTTTTTATACGATCGGGTTGTCTCCCGTTGTTTTGCTTGCGGTGTTCAGTCTGTATTCAGCATATACAGAGCTCACATATTTGACAGTTCAGCGGCAAGAAGATGAAGTCCGCATCCTTGCCGGACATTTGCGCGAAGATTTAGAAAAACTTATTACGCAGGGTTCAGATATCCTTTCCGCTAATCCCGCTATTCATGTCCTTGTCACGCAGCAACGTTGGGAGGAGGCGGCCAACCAGCTGGCACCGCTGGTCAACGATTCACCGTATATTGACCGGATTTTTTTAACGGATACAGAGGGTAATGAGCTTGCCGCTTTTCCTTTACTGAGAGGCGGGGTGGGGCAGAACTATGCACATCGTGAATGGTATCATGGGGTGAGCCTGGACTGGGAACCATATGTCAGCTCGATTTATGAAAGGGGCGCTGAGCCGCAGAAGGATGTGATTGCCGTTGCCATCCCGATAAAAAACAGCCTTGCTCAACCCATTGGTATCCTCGTCTTTCAAATGTTGCCCCAGGTTTTGACGGATGCAAGCTTTTCCCTGCAAGCAACGTTTAGTGGAGAATTTTACTATATCGACGGAAATAACGCATTAGTAAACAAATCGACCTCTCTGAATGAGGCAGCTACAGCTAGCCTTGAGAGTCTTGGGCTTCACTTGGAGGGTTCCGGCGTTCAGGTGAGGAATCCATTGTCGAATACGGATGCTTTTTTGTCCTGGGCACCGGTTCCGGGTTTTGACTGGAAAGTGATGATCCTGTCCCACTATCAGGATTTTTTTCTGATCAGGACAAATGTACTGAAAAATCTCGGGGTGGTCTATGCAACGATTGCTCTGATCGCATTGCTCATCACGTATTTGCTTATCAGGTTCGTCAATTTGCTTGATGGATACCGCCAGGTAAATCAGGTGTACTTGGAGGGCATTGGAGACGGTGTTTGCGCCATTGATCGTTTTTGGAATATCACCTTATGGAATCATATGGCTGAGGAGCTCAGCGGCTGGAAAGCGTCTGAAGTGCTGGGCAGGCCGCTGCGAGAGTACCTCAAACTTGTTCGTGCAGACGACCAGCAGGAGAATATACGCTTTATTGAAGAAACCATGTTGTATGGTAAACAACATGATATGGAAAACGACACGCTCCTGATCACACGATCAGGGGCACAGTTGCCCGTGGCTGATTCATGCGCGCCGCTCTTTGATGATGAAGGCCGGGTGAGGGGAGCTATTCTGGTATTTCGAGATGTGACAAAAGAACGTGAACTGGCGAAACTTCGCAAAGAATTCATTTCACTTGCTTCACATGAGCTGCGAACGCCGCTTACGGCGATTCGTGGTTACGCAGACTTGTTGATCAATGGAGATGCCGGCAAATTATCAACAAAGCAACATGACATGTTATCAACCATGATCATGGCTGCAGATAAGATGAATGAACTTATCAATGGGATGTTGAATATTTCTCGCATCGATCTTGGAACGATCGCCGTTGAGCCTAAAATTGTTGATGCAAAGCATCTTTTTGAAAAAACGCTGCTTGAATTCATACCGCAAATCAAGCAGAAAAAAATCAATGTCAAGAAGGAGTTTGACGATTCTATTGGGGGGATTCTGGTTGACCCGCAAATTATGTCAGTGGTTCTTCGTAATCTTATCTCGAATGCCGTCAAATTCACTCCCAAGCAAGGTAAGATTGTCTTAGGGATGCATCATGTGGCCAATTACATTCAACTGACGGTATCCGATACGGGAATCGGCATCCCTAAAAAAGATCAGGAGAAGGTTTTTAGCCGATTATTCAGGGCATCTAATACGTCTGCGCATGAGGGAACGGGGCTTGGTCTTTATACAACAAAGAAAGTGCTTGAGCAGGCCGGTTGTGAAATCTGGTTCAAATCGGTTGAAGGAGAAGGTTCTACGTTTTATGTTTCCATCCCTCGTGATGGGATGACCCGGCACGAAGGTATCAAGGGATTAGCTTAAGAGGAGTTCTTTGTCTGTTGCAGCTTGTCTCTCCACTTCGCTAAACGTTTGCGGTTATAGTATTTGATCTTTGATATAGCCAAATGTGTTTTGACGAAATCGAGCCATTCGATATCCGGCCCGGTTTTTTTCTTGTCCGTGATAATCTCCACGATATCTCCATTCTGCAGTTTTGCATCAAGCGGCTGGACAACCCCGTTGACCTTGGCTCGGGTTGTTTGATTTCCGACATCGGTATGGATGTGGTAGGCAAAGTCGACCGGGGTGGCTTCTTCAGGCAGATCGATCACATCTCCCTGGGGGGTCAGCACGAAAATGCGGTGATTGAACAAATCGATCTTCATTGATTCAAAATCATTCGGATCGCGAATTTCCTGGATGAGTCTTGCCAGCTCCTTGACCCAGGAGATTTCAATCGGGCGCTGTGAATTCGTGCCGTCTTTGTACAGCCAATGGGCCGCGATACCGTATTCCGCTTTCTCATGCATTTCAGGGGTGCGTATTTGCACTTCGATGATATGTCCTTCTTCAATGATAACGGTGGTATGCAGCGACGTGTAGCCGTTCGTTTTCGGCCGGGCGATATAGTCTTTGATACGTCCTTTCACTGGTTTGAACTCACGATGAATGATTCCTAGGGCCGCGTAACAGTCAGCTACCTTTGGGACGATCACGCGGAGCGCGACGACATCGTAAATACGCGATAGGTCATTGTCATAACGCTGGAGTTTTTTATACAGGCTGTACAAAAACTTGATGCGCTTCTGAATATTGACCACCTGGATCTGTTCGCGTTCGAGCAATTCGCGGATGCGTCCGCTGGTACGATTCAGGCGGACTTCATTGTCCTGTAAATTCTTTCGAGTGACATTATAGAGCCAGCGGTACTCCTCCGGGTGCAAATATTTAAATGCCCAGTCTTCCAATTCGCCGCGAAGCTGTCCCATTTGGAGCCGGTGGGCGATCGGGGCGTAGATTTCAAGCGTTTCAAGCGCGATACGATGCTGCTGCTCGGCCGTAAGATACTCCAATGTCTGCATATTGTGCAGACGGTCGCAAAGACGGATGATGATAACGCGGATATCTTTGGCTGTTGCAACAAACATTTTGCGCAGATTTTCGATGTACTGGCTTTTATTGCTGAAACGGATGCGGCGCAGGTTTGAAACGCCTTCCACGAGTTCGCGTACGCTTTTGCCAAACAACTCTTCAAGCTGGTCAGGCGTGGTGGCGGTGTCTTCAATCACATCATGCAAAAGACCCGCGGCAATAGCCGGCGAGTCCATATTGAGTCTGGCAAGATTTGTCGCAACAAGGGTAGGGTGGATGATATACGGTTCACCGCTCTGCCTCATCTGCCCTTTGTGGCATTCATTTGAGAATTGAAACGCTTTTTCAAGAAGCGCAAAATCCGCGTCCGGATTATGTTTGCGGACTGTTTGTATGAACTGTTGATACAAACTTTCAACATCCGCCATATGCGTAGGAAAACAAAAAGGCCCGTACACTATAACAGGGGCCTTTTCCTTTTTCAAGCGGTAAAAACGCCGTGTCAGGTAAACTTGACACTAGGATGTTTTCTTGCGCCGTCTGAATTTGCTTGGTCCTGCCGCCCGTTTTTTTGCAAGCATTTCAACGGCCATTTCATGCGTGACTTCTTCAGGAGCTATCGACTTCTTAATGGACACATTGGTGGTGCCGTCCGTGACATACGGGCCGAACCGTCCCAGCTTTACAAGGATCGCGCCACCGCTTGCCGGATCTTCTCCAAGAGTGGCAATAGGTTCCATCATCTTTTTCTTTTTCTCGGCTCCTTCCGTGAAAATGCGCACGGCTTCTTCAGGCGTAAGCTCAAGCGGGTTTACATCAGCCGGAGCAGAAACATTCATTTTGCCGGCTTTCAGATATGGGCCGAATGGTCCCATAAGCAACTGAATATCCTCTCCCTCCGATGTCTGGCCAAGCGTTTTTGGCAGGGAGAGAAGATCAAGAGCCTGTTGGAGCGTGACTCCTTCAAAGGTCATGCCTTTCAGCAAAGAAACGCTTTTTGGCTTGTTCTTTTTTGCCTTGCGGTCTTTTTCATCCCATTCGCCAAGCTGAATATACGCTCCGTAGCGGCCGGTTTTTACGTGAATGGTTTTGCCTGTTTCCGGGTCAATGCCGAGTTCGCGTTCTGGAAGAATATCTTCTCGTTTCAGCTCTTCAGACTTTTCCTGGATATTTTCATTGAATGGTCCGTAGAAAGCTTCAAGCATTGGCGTGGCTTCGATTTTGCCGTCCGCTATTTCATCTAGCGAGGCTTCCATGGTAGCGGTGAATTCAAAATCAACGATTTTGGGGAAATGATTCACGAGCAAATCATTGACAATGTAGGCGGTGTCGGTCGGATAGAGCTTTTTGTTGTCGTCTCGTTCAACATAGCCGCGGCTGATAATGGTGCTAATCGTAGGCGCGTATGTTGAAGGGCGGCCAATGCCGTATTCTTCAAGCGCCTTGACCAGGGTCGCATCTGAATAGCGGGCGGGCGGTTCAGTAAAATGCTGGACCGGCGTGATGGACTCTGCTTCAACAGCATCGCCTTTTTGAAGCGTTGGCAGAAGGGTTTCTTTGCTTGCTTTATACACTTTCATGAACCCGTCAAAGACAACTGTGCTGCCATTGGCGCGGAAGGTGTAGTTCTTGGCATTGATATTGATGCCGGTGCGTTCAAGTTTGGCAGCTGGCAGCTGGCTGGCTACCGATCGGCGCCAGATCAGGTCATAGAGTTTCCACTGGCCTCGCTCAAGCTTCTTTTGCAACAGGGAAGGATGGGCGTTTACGTCGGTGGGGCGGATGGCTTCATGCGCTTCCTGCGCGCCTTTGCCTGAAGTTCTGTAGCGGACAGGCCCTTTGGCATAAGCATCCCCGTAGTTATTCTTGATAAAGACCTGCGCTTCATTCAGGAATTTTTCCGACAAATTGAGGGAATCCGTACGCATATAGGTGATATACCCGGTTTCGTACAGTTTTTGCGCGAGCGTCATGGTTTGCTTGGCGCTGAATCCAAGCACATTATTGGCTTCCTGCTGAAGAACCGACGTTTTAAACGGAGTCGGCGGCTTGCGGCTGGCCTGTTTCTTTTCAACTTCATCAACACGATACGAGGCGGAGCTTAAATCCTCGAGGATTTTTTTCGCCTCCTGTTCATTGGCGATGGCGAGCTTATCAAGTTTCTTGCCGTCAATTGCCCCCAGCTTTGCTTCAAATGTTTGCTGATCTTTTTTGAAAACAGCATCAATAGTCCAATATTCATCGACCTTGAAAGCCTGCCGCTCGCGCTCGCGTTCAACAATCATGCGTACCGCGACCGATTGCACGCGGCCGGCAGAGAGCCCGCGGCGCACTTTTTCCCAAAGCAGAGGAGAGAGCCGGTAACCGACTAAGCGATCCAGGATGCGGCGGGCCTGCTGGGCATCAACAAGGTTCTGGTCAATCTGGCGGGGATGAGCCAGAGCTTCTTCAATGGCTGTTTTCGTGATTTCGTGAAAGACGATGCGGGAAATGGGCTGATCCTTTAATTGCAGCGCTTCAAGCAAATGCCAGGCGATGGCTTCTCCTTCGCGGTCTTCGTCAGTCGCCAGAATAATTTCATCGGCGGTTTTTGCCAGTTTTTTCAGCGATGTGACCTGCTTCTTTGAGGTAGCCGGAACGACATAGGTGGGGGTAAATCCATGTTCCACATCAACGCCAAGCTTGCTTTTTGGCAAATCACGAACATGCCCGAATGAAGATTCGACCTCGTATCCCGAGCCTAAAAACTTCTTGATGGTCTTGGCTTTGGTGGGAGACTCAACAATGACCAGCTTCTTTCCCATAGAAAAATGTAGTCTGATTAGAGCACAAACCTTGAAATTTTGTCAAAAGTGCCTGTTTGAGATCCTCATTTCATTCCAATGATAACCAAGACCGGGAGTATGCAGTATCAGGCGTTTTAGTTCCAATTTTGAGAGAATCGACAGCAATTCCCCGCTTGAGCGGGCGGAGCTCTTTCGGATTTCATCAAGAGGTTTTGGCTCGCTGCCTAATAAGGAGTAGATTTCCTGTTCTTCCGCTGAGATAGCTGCCGACTGCTGTGGAGCTGGTTTTGGTCCAAATCCCAGCGCCTCAAGCAGGTCCGAGGCTTCACGCAGGATGCCAGCTCCCTGGCTGATCAATTCATGGCAACCGTCTGATCGGTCGGAGAAGATGGAGCCTGGAACGGCAAAGACTTCCCGGCCATAGTCATTGGTATAGCGCGCGGTGATGAGTGCTCCGGATTGTCTGGCAGCCTCAATAACAACGGTCACGCGCGAATAGGCAGCCAAAAGCCTGTTGCGCCGCGGAAAGGATCCGTTATGAGCCTGCTTGAACGGGGGGAACTCACTCAGCACGCAACCTCCTTTATTGATCATTGTTTCAGCGAGCTCACGGTGGCTTGGCGGGGAAAGACGCTCAATGCCCGAACCTAAGATCCCCGCCGTTGCTAATCCGCAACGCAGGGCTGCTTTATGGCTGAGGCCGTCAATTCCAAGGGCGAGTCCGCTGATGATGGAAATAGGAAAAGGAGCAAGCGTATCCATGATCCAGTCAACAATGCGCTTGCCATATGCGGTTGGCGTGCGGGAGCCAACAAGGGTGACAGAAGGTTGAGACGGCAGCGTTCCCTGATAGTAAATGAGCAGGGGAGGATCAGGCATTTGGCTGAGCAGAACAGGAAAATCCGCCTGGCCTGGATAGGTAGTGGAAATATTGCGCGCCTGCAGCAGAGCAGCTTCCTGATCAAGGTTGATGCTTTGCTTAAGCGCTCGCAGCGACTGCATGCATTTGGCCGGTAGCAGGCCGGGAGGGGCGCTGGTGATCTCTTCCCAGGCGGCTTGCACGTCGCCGCCGTAATACTGAAGTAACCGTTTGAACCGGGACGGGCCGATGCCTTCGACCAGATTGAAGGCATGGCGGTAAAGCGCTTCTTTCTCCATAAAAAAATCCCCTTGCAACAGGGGTGGGCAACTTCATTATAGCAGAAATGAACACGGACCGGAAAATTGTCGGCGTGTATCAACAAATTCTCGTCAACTTAGGCAAAAACCGCAAGATCACTCTTGGTTTGGCCTTTTGGATTTTGTCTGCTATGGATTGACAGCAGGGAGGTGATTAGATAAGATTGCGCCCGACAAGGCAGAACCCCTTTTTCTGCCTGTCAGCGGGAAAGAATACCGGGGTTCCCCTCCTAGCCCATCGGTCCTATTTCCTCGACGCTGACGGGCAGTAAACGGGGTTTTCAATTTGACAAAAGAAGATGACTTTGATCTGTGAAATAGTCCGCACTTGTACAAAATTGCGGTCTTTGCTTTATAATAGGGGAGAACTTATCTTTAAATGCCTAAAAATAGATATGGCAAAAGGTATGACAAAATCTCAGCTCATGCAGGCTTTGGCTGACAAAACCGAAATGAGCAAGAAAGATGTGATGACTTTGTGGGATGCTTTGACCGACATGGTCTACCGCGAAGTGAAGAGCGCTGGTGAAGTAACCTTGCCGGGGCTTGGGAAGCTTGTGAAGAAGCAGCGTGCTGCTCGCACCGGCCGCAACCCGATGACTGGTGAACAGATCCAGATTCCTGCAAAAACCGTGGTGAAATTCCGCGTTGCAAAAGCTGCAAAAGACGCCGTATTGTAAGTAGGCATTCTTAGCAACAGACAAGAAAAAGCCGCCATAGCGCGGCTTTTGTCTTTTTCATCATGGACTTTCCAAACGCTTTTTAGTAGGATGTGGTTATTATGCATTACTATCTTGCCCTGTACGTCACCAAAGTTTTAAGCGTTTTTGTATTGCTCACGCATCTTGGTCTGGCTGTTCTGCTGGTCTGTTTTCTTTTACGAAAGCTGCCGGCTTTCAGCGGTATCTGGATTAAGGCGAGAACCGAAATCGAACGCTATGGGCTTTGGCTTTCTCTGCTGATTCCCGCCACGGCCGTTCTTATGAGCTTGTTTTATTCTGAAGTAGCTGATTTTGCCCCATGCCTGCTTTGCTGGTGGCAGCGCATTTTTATTTACCCGCAGGCATTCATCGCGGCTATTGCTTTGAAGAGGAAAGATTTGGCTGCCGTTCTGTATACGCTGCCGTTAACGGCGATTGGCTTTCTGATTGCCGCATACCACTACGCCATTCAGATACAAGAAACCTACGGAGGTTCCTTTCTTTCCGTGATTGAATGCGCTGCCGGAACGGAAGGGCCGGCATGTTCGTCGTACTATTTTCTGGAATTCGGCTATATTACCATTCCGCAAATGTCGCTGACCGCGTTTGCGTTGCTGCTGGTTGTCCAAGGTATTTTGCTGGCCAAACTGCGGCGTGAGAGATTTAAGCCGGACGGCGGATCACGCTGATCATTGCCAGCAGAACCAGAGCCCCGATTGTGGCGGAAATGATCGAACCGACAAGTCCGGGCGTAAAAATATCCAGAGCGTCAAAAATCATTCCTCCGATAAAGGCTCCTGCAATCCCGATCAGCAGATCTCCCCAGAATCCAAGGCCGCGGCCTTTCATAATGAGGCTTGCAAGCCAGCCGGCAACAAGCCCGACCAGCAGAATCGATAGGATTTCCATAGATGTTTCATTCACCTCCCAGAATAAGACAAGGAGGTGTTTTTATTTCTTCTGCTGTTGCAAAATGACAACAAAACCCCCTCTTACACGTGCTTTCCACTTGAAAAGCGTACTGTGCCTCCGTAGTATATACAGATACGGTTGAAACGGATGGTCCTTTTAGCGGCAATTGGTGGTGGCAGGCAACTGCAGGTCGGAACCACTAGAAGAGAGCTGCCTTTTCTATCATTTATCAATTTCTATGGCTGAAACAAAGTCGAAACGCGGACTTGCTTCGGCGGACCCGGAAACCCGGCGACGCGTCGCGCAAAAAGGGGGAAAGGCCGCTCAAGCAAGCGGCCGGGCTCACCAGCTGACGCGCGAAGAGCGCAGCCGGGGAGGGAAAAACAGCTCCGGCGGATTTCAAAGCATGACGCCTGAGCAAGTCCGTGAGTACGCACGCCAGGGAGGGAAAGCCTCGAGGAAGCGGAAAAAAGAATTAGCATAAAACAGTCGACCAGAGACCACCTGAACAGGGTGGTCTTTGTTTGTCAGGGCATTTTGATGACAGTTCTATTGATGGCAATGCTGCGGCAATATATGATTTTTACAGTTAACGATTTATCGTTAATCAATGGAAGGAGGTGAGGGGAATGTTCTTTTTCTCAACAAAGCGGCAGGTGGATCGCGCGTATCTTCCGCTGACGATCGATGTGTTCCGTTCTCCCCTTGGAGGAGGACGTGCTCAGCAAAACATGTCATCGTTTCGGCGAAAGTACCGGACCAAAATCCTGCGGCTTTTTTGATTCTCGTCTGAGACTTTCGAGTCGATAAAGAAACACACCGGTTCAGCGGTGTGTTTCTTTTGTTATGCGTGAATGATGACAAGAAGCTTGAGATTGCCTGTTCCTCTGTTTATGATAGAGACATCACTCTTTCAAATGCAAAAAAATTGCAATGGACCTGCCTCCATCATCAGATGCTGTGAACAGGAATCTTGATGGAAAAGATTTCTGATGTACGATGCAATCATCGAACGCGTACTTGCAATTAATTCGCAAAAAAACTAGGCTGCTTTCTTTCTCTGGCCGAGTTTCACGAGCTGGCCGCAAGCAGCTTCAATATCCTGTCCCTGGGTGTCGCGGATGGTCGCTGTGACACCTTTTGATTTGAGCATCTCTAAGAATTGTTCAAGCCCTTCTGATTTTGTCCGCTCAAAGGGATTTGAGGTGCGATTATACGGAATCAGATTCACCTTGATGGGGCCTGTACGGTTTACATAATTCGCGAGCTTTTTTGCGTCTTCAAGGCTGTCATTTGTCTGATCAAGCATGACGTATTCAAACGTCAGGTGCTTGCCCCGGGTGCCGAATCTTTGCAGATATTCTTTGCACCATTGCTGAAGACGGGGGAGAAAGTCAGGGTACGATGTAGGCACGATTTCTTTACGGATGGTCCGGTCGGCGGAATGAAGAGAAACAGCAAACTTAATGCCCGGCCATTCAGGATCAGTGAGCAGTTTTTCCATCTGCGGAAGCATGCCCACGGTTGAAACCGTAATGCGTGTTGGTCCGATCTCAACGAAGTTCAACCATTCATTGATAGCTTCTTTGACATGCGCGTAATTTGCCAAAGGCTCTCCCATGCCCATGAAGACAATATTGGAGATGCGCTGTTCAAGCTGCGGCCTGTCTGCCAGAAAGTGCATCCAGAAACGGTACTGGTCCGTAATTTCATCGCTGGTCAGATTGCGCTTAAAGCCCATGGTGCCGGTCGCGCAGAAGCCGCAGCGCATGGCGCAGCCGACTTGCGATGAAACACAAATCGTCCAGGCTCCTTTGCGGTTGTTCATCAGAACGGTTTCGATTTGCTCGCCGTCATGCAATGTCAGCATAGCTTTGAATGTCCGCTTGTCTTTGCTCTCAAGCACGGTGGACGCTTGAAAGGCGATAAAAGGCAGCTGCTGCAATCGCACGCGAAGAGCGGCGGGCAGGGTGGAAATATCGTTGAAAGAACGGATTTCAGGACGATAAAGCGCCTGCAGCAGCTGTTTCACGCGGTAGGCAGGCTCATCGGCAAACTCGGTTTTGAAGAATTCATTGCGTGTCATAGGGGAAATTCTAAAAGTCTACGGTAAAGGAGCGGTTGTGTCAATCCCAAACCCTGCTTCTTGTCCTTATCCTTCTTCTCCTCCTCCTTTCGGGAAGTTGAATCCCGCCGTCTTGCTCTGCAGCAAAACATAACCCCCGATTGGATTCCATCCAGCCGGGGGTATTCTGTTTGGTTAACGCAAATACGCTATCAGCCTATTCGTAATACTCTCCTCCAATTACCTGGATGCGGCTGCCGGTAGAAACTTCTTTTGTTGGTACGATGCCGGTATCAGCATAGTCAATGCGGCTGCCATTGGTTGCGCGAAGATCAAGTTTGGTTGTGGCATGCACATGCGCGGAACTGGCCGAGCTTGCATTCACCGTTGCGGTTTGGGAGATAAAATCGATGGCGTCCAATACGGAGCCGTTATAAACTTTCGCGTTCAGGTCATTGCCCGTTCCTTCAAGGATCAGACGGGAAGCGCTGCTGATATCAGTCTTGACGCGGTTTACGCCACCAGTCCATTCGATGCGTGATCCATTGCTCAGACGCAAGTCAGCCTGTTCACTGTTTCCGTTCAGGATCAGCCGCGAGCCTGAACTGACATCGGCATCAATCGTTGTTGCATCGGCGATTACTTCAAGGCGAGAACCATTGCGTGCCGAAAGCGTTAATGCTTCTAACGTAAATCCTTCTGCACGGATAGATGTTCCGTTTTCCGCACTGATACCCTGCAGGGTTGGTGCGGTCACATCTAGCGTCACCTGGCGGTTACGGAAGCAGAAGAAGCAGAGCCTCCATGGGCGATCAAATGCCTCTCGTTCAGCTCGCAGTACGCCATTTTCCACAAAGATGCGCAGGTGGTCGAGTTCTTCCATGTCGCCTGACGCGCTGACGGCAAAAGCATCACCTTGTTGTACGTTCACGCGAAAGCCATTGGACAGTTCAATGTTGTTAAACTCCGTTATTTCAAACAGCTTATCCGTCTCTACGCGTGTTGATTCCTGCGCCAGCCACTTTTCACGGTATTCTGGCGCGACAGAGAATGCCGTAACGCCGCCAACCATCAAGGCCGTGATCCATAACGCGATCAGACTGCCGACCACCGTGGTGGAAAATGCGCTTCTCCCTTTTAGCAGGGAAGAACCGACCAGCAGGATAAATAGCAGCGGCACAAATACGGCGATCAAGCCGGCAATGCTGACGGCATAAAACACCGTGGGCGCCACAATTGATTGCAGCGGAAAATCGACATACTGCGAATCGGCGTTCACCATGAAGGTGATAAAGCCGAAGGTGAGAAAGAATAGAGCGATGGAGGCCCCGAGCGTGACACAGAAGCCGATAACTTTGCCGATGAACGGGACGATGACACGGATAACTTCCGCGATCCAGTTGAATAGGCGCGCAATCAGATTCAGCGGCGGTTCAACCAATTTTTTTTTAAGGCCGTTATCTGCGCCGTCTCGTTTAGGCATGGCGGAGCGGATTTTCTGTTCTATCGAAGAAAGCGTCACGGGTTCGCCGCGCATATGCGCCTTTTCTGCGGTGGTGCTTGCCTCAGGGGTGACAATCCAGAGGATCAGATACAAGAGGATTCCCCAGCCGCCTGTTAAAACCGCAACCACAAAGATCAGACGCACCAAGGTCGTATCAAGGCCAAAGTAGGCTGCCAAACCGGCGGCAACACCGCCCAAGATTTTGTCATCCGGATCACGGTAGAGTTTTTTTGTTCGTTTGCGTTCCTCCTCGCGGTCTTGTTTGCCGCCTTCGCCTTCAAACTCGGCAAAATCGTTGACCGTGCCCATATTTAAGATCAAGTCATCAACATCGGCGACGGAGAGTACTTGTTTGCCGGTTAAGCGTTCCTCAAAGTGTTCGGCGATGCGCGCTTCAATGTCGGCAACGATTTCTTCGTGGCCTTCAAACGTGGAAAAATGCTGGCGGATAGAGCGCAAATATTCGTCTAATCGTTTGTAGGCTTCTTCCTCGATGTGGAAGAGCTGCCCGCTGATTGTGATGCTAATCGTCTTATTCATATTGTTTCATGAGCGAATTGATGGATTTATTGAGGGATTTCCAGGTGTCAATAAGCTGAGCGATCATTTTATGCCCGTTAGCAGTAACGACGTAATACTTGCGAGGAGGGCCGTTCTTTGACTCGATCCATTCATAATCAAGCAGCCCTTCGCGTTTCAGCCGGTTGAGCAGGGGGTAGAGCGTGCCTTCCACCACGATAAGCTGGGCCTTTTTCAGTTCTTTCAAAATATCTGAGGCGTACATTTTTTTGCCTGCCGCGATAATGAGCAGAATGCAAAATTCCAGGGTGCCTTTGCGCATCTGCGCTTTGGTATTTTCAAGCGAATTATTGACTTCACTCATAGGTTTTTCAATATCATGGGCAATATAGCACAAGGTACCTTGTTATGCAAGGTACCTTGATCTTTGCCTTCTTTTCCAGTTGTTTTACACGGCTGTGGCTTTCTTTTCGCTCAGGTAAATCCAGGCCATGGCAATGATTGCGCCGATCAGGTCGGCGATCAGATCAAGCGAGGTATTCTCGTAGCCTCCGACACCTGTTTCAGGCGTGATCACGGTGGCGATGAATTCGATAATTTCATTAAGCGCGCCTACGCCAAGCCCCGCCATAATCACCACGATGGAAAGCGCGGTCCAATGTGTCCGCCGAGGTTCGAGATGGGGCCGCAGAAGAATCCACATGACTCCTGTCGCGACGCCAAATCCGATGATATGGACGAGCTGATC
The DNA here is from genome assembly GCA_964503955.1 of uncultured Gammaproteobacteria bacterium. Taxonomy (GTDB): domain Bacteria; phylum Patescibacteriota; class Patescibacteriia; order VMEV01; family CAYQCH01; genus CAZDCG01. The sequence continues at coordinate 239,396 of CAZDCG010000001.1, read as the reverse complement.
GTACTTGAAGATTTGATACTGCTCGCTTAAAGGAATCAAAATCACTTCATAAAGCTTTGTACCGCCCAGATAGAGTCCGCCGCCAGACATATGCATCAATCCCCAAAGCGTAAGCCCCCAGAGCAATCCATTTGGATAGTTCACGCGCGTATTCGTGAGCAGGATAACGGCGTAAAAAAAGACAATGACTGCCACATAGAAAATGAATTCATAATTGTGGCGGGAAAGAAAGAGCCATAAAAAACCGATGATGGCGATCGCATTCACGGCGGCGATAGGGTATTGATTTTTCTTGAGCATAGATATGAAAAGGCCCCGGTATGCCCGGGGCCTGAAGAGCGATCTTATTGCTTGTTGGCAATGAGCGCGAATGTCACGATGAAGTTGTCATCGATGACATTATTGGCCAGATTATCGAAGAATTTATCTGAACCAAAGCGGACATCCCAAAGGGTGCGGTCAAGCGTTACGGTAGCATTTGCCACGAGCTGGCCGTCTTTCATGCCAACAGTCGCCGGGAAAGAAATTTCATGCGTGATGCCTTTGATCGTCAGGTCTCCGGTGATCGTGTGAGAAGCAGATCCTTCAGTAGCCGGTTCAGCCTTTTTGATCGTGAATTCCGCGGTCGGATAGGTTTCTACAGAGAAGAAATCATCGGATTTCAAATGATTGGAAAGCATGTCTTCTCCGGTTCCCCGCCCGGTGCTTGTTGCCGCAATCGTCGTCATGTCAAAGATGATAGTTCCTGTGACATTTCCGTCTTCAGCGGCGATCAGGTTCCCGCTTTCAATCTTTAAGATTCCGTTATCCTTATAGTTGGCGATGAGCGTTTTTGATCCTTGCCATTGAACGGTGCTTTCTTCGGTCGCGACCGCGTAGTTGCCCGCTTCGACTTCATTGGTGTCAACGGCTACGGCTTCGTTTTCATTTGTCGAATCATTAGCCGCATTTTGCGAAGCTGTGTTTGTTGGAGCGGATGCTTCCTGGGCATCTTTTTTAGAGGAGAGGAGATAAAGCGCGCCGGCGATGACAACCACCGCGATCGCAATGATGATCCCTTTGTTCATAGGTTTCATTATAAAATAAGTTGATTAAGGTTCAGATTATAGCAAAAAAGCCCGTATTTGAACTGTGTAAAACTTGAAACAGAAAACAGAGCCGTCTGGCCCTGTTTATTATACAATGCGAGGATCAAAATAGCTCACAATCCTGTTTTCTTGACTGGGCTGATAAAAATCAGCATTTTATCGTATTTCCACACTTTTTTACCTGCGAGCGGGGAAGAGATGCTTGATCATGGCCAGGGCAATATCAATGCCGGTCAGCTGCTGGGTGGTCGTAAAGTAGCACGGGATATTAACTTCGGCCACGAACGGGCGTCCTTTTTGGTCAAAGAGGATATCAACTCCGCCAAATTCGAATCCAAGGCTTTGAACGGCCTTCACGGCAATGGCCTGGACAGGTTTTGGGTAAGTGACAATGCGTCTCTTTCGCGCGCTATTGTCGCCGGCATTGGTTCGAAAATCCTGCCCAACAAGATTTTCATGGCTGGCGATGACTTTCTTGCCAAGTACGATTAGGCGTCCTTGCCTTTTGTGTTTGATGAAAGCTCTGATGATCCCTGGGACGCCTTGCTTGCTCAGGTAATCGCAAAGCGAGGAGAAGCTGTCCATGGAATCCGTTTTGATTACGCCAATGCCGTGCATGCCTCCTATTGTTTTAATAACCAATGGAAATCCATTGAGTGCTTTCGCCGTACTTTCGGCTTGTGCCTTGCCACGGGGCAGGCCATAGACGGTCGGGATAATAGGAACTCCTGCTTTTTCCATGATCAATGTCCCGTCAATGACATTATCCGGTTTCACGATCGCGGTCATCGGATTTTTGTAAAAAGATTTCACCCGCGCATGCACCAACTGCTGTTCAATTCTTCTGGAGCGGCTTGTCCTGCTCAGATTATAAACGGCATCCTTGCTTGTTGGTTTTGGAAGATCGGCAAAATCTGCTTTTTCAGCGTCAATCAGCGTGAATTTGATGCCTTGCTTTTCGCATGCCGACTGGAGGAGGTCAATGGCAATCTGGTTTTTCCCTTCGCACCGGTTGATACAGTAAAATGTGGGTTTCATAAAATCAGGTCTGGTTAACCTGATTTTATCATAGCACTTTTCTGTCTCGCCGCCTTAAATCAGGCTGAGGTCGATTTCTTCATCGATGCGGATTTGCTTTACAAAATCGGGAATATGGCTGACAAGAATCATCGCGCCTTCGTATTCGTCGAGCGCTTTTGCAATGACAGGGAGATGGCGGAAATTGATATGGTTGGTCGGTTCATCAAGTATCAGCAGGCCGGGTTTTTGCAAAACCAGACGGGCAAAAGAGAGCAAGCCTTTTTGCCCTTCCGATAAATCGCTGATGGTTTGATCAAGCGTTTTTCCATCAAGCAGGAATTTTGCCGCCACTTCGCGCAAAACCTGGTCTTCTTTCTTTTCCATCACGCTTGCAAGGCTGTCATAGGCTTTTTGAGAGAAGTCCAGCGTTGAAAAATCCTGGCGATAGTAGCCGACTTCAATCTCGTTTGCAATTTTAGCGCCCTGGGCTTGTCCGGTCGCGAGTGCTTCAAGCAATGTGCTTTTCCCAATCCCGTTGGGGCCTGAAATGAGCAAGTGCATGTTTTTGCGCAGGATCAAATCCAGATCTTTTTTCACGGCTTTGCCTTTTTTAATCACGGAAACAGAAGAAAACTCAACGATTTTGCCATCAAAAAAAGGATCGAATTCCTGGATGGGAATCGTGAACGGGCGGATGGTGCGGTCTTCGCGGCGTACATCCACTTTGCTTTCTTCCGCTTCTTCGGCAGCCGTGCGCATTTTCTTTGCGATTCCGCGCAATTTGCCTCCTTTATGCGCGAAGACTTCCGCCTGTGCTTTGAGGCGCTTGATTTCTTTTTCTGCTTGGGCGTTTTTCATCTGTTCCTTCTCTACGCGTGCGGCGATTTCTTCGACCACGTCGTGATAGGTGCCGGTATATTGTTCGACTTTGTGCGTGAAGCTGTCCAAGTAGAGGACGCCATCAGTGAATGCGTTAAGGAAGTCCGCGTCATGGGAAATGACGATGCAGGTTTTTGGGTACATGATCAAAAAGGTGGTGAGATGATCAATGCCTTCTTGGTCGAGATTATTGGTCGGCTCGTCTAAAAGCAGAATGTCCGGATTCTGAATCAATGCATGCGCAAGCAGGAGCCGCGCCTGCTGGCCCCCGGAGAACGCACGAACCGGCTTTTCAAGATTTGCCTGCAGATTCACGATTTCAAAAACATCTTTGATCCGTTTATCTAGGTCGTATTTGGTTTCGCGAAATGCCGTGGCGAAATAGTCGCGCACGGTCAAATCCAGGTGCTCAGGTTTCATGACCTGGCGTGCTGTGGCAATGGTCGTGTCTTTGGGGGTGATATGGATTTGCCCGCGATCTGGCCTGGTTTCGCCCATGATCATTTTAAACAGAGTGGATTTGCCAGCTCCATTCTGGCCCATCAAAGCAATGCGGCTGTCATTGCGCACGGAAAAGCTCGCTTCATCCAAAAGGATTTTGCGATCATAGCCGAAAGTCACTTCATCAAATCTGAGAACAACACGGTCGTTTGACATGGATACAAAGAGCCCGCATGCATGCGAGCTCATGGTTAGGGTTGGAGAGAAGAATACCAGAAAATCGGCAATTCTTCAAGCGGGAATACAGAATGTGAGTATCCTTTCATTTTTCTGTATTATCTTCATATGTCCAACAAATGGAGAATCATCCGGGCGGCTCTTGGTCTGCAGGGGGTATTCTACACATTCACTGGTCTTTGGGGGATTGTGGATTTGAACAGTTTTGTTGCGTTTTCTCGCAATCCTGCTGATCCGTTTAAAACGCAAGCAAATGCGGTTCTCTTTTTCTTCTTGGGACTGTTTTTCCTCGTGGAGATAAAAAATACACAACCGCGCTCAAACGTGGTGTTCCTTGCGGCTGCGATCGCGGCGGGTCTGGCGGCGGTTGATCTTGTTTATTTATTGCAAGGTGGAACTTCATACATGTTCTGGTTCGATTTTTTGGTAGAAAGCATATTTGCGGGATTCCTTCTTGGAAACTATGACTATAAAGCTGAAAAATAAAGGGAAATTGAGCACTTGACCCTTACGTTGCGTTATAGTTTACTATGGTATTCAGTAGCTACGAGAACAGTTGTATGTTGTCGTTCATGGTCATAGGAATGTGTTTCTACGACCAGCAACCTGCAACTTACAACCTGAGACCCTATGCCGTATACCATCAGCCAATTAGCCAGACTGGCCAATATCAGCGTGCGCACGCTTCATTACTACGACGAGATCGGCTTGCTCAAGCCCTCGCTTGTGGCAAAGAATGGCTACCGCTATTACGAACAAGATGAATTGCTGCGTTTGCAGCAGATTCTGTTCTTTCGCGAACTTGATTTTCCGCTTGATGAAATCAAGCGCATTATCAATAATCCTGCGGCTGACAAAACACAGATCCTTCGGGATCAAAAGAATCTCTTGCGATTAAAACGCAATCGTCTGGATCGGTTGATGAAGACGATTGATAAAACAATAATATCTATGAACAATCAACAAGCAATGAATGGTGAAGAACTTTATGATCCATTCAAAGACGACGACGTAAAACAGTATCAGGAAGAAGCAAAGCAGCGCTGGGGCAATACCGACGCCTATAAGCAAAGCATGGAGCGCGTCGGCAAAATGACAAAGAAAGATATGGAGCAGCTAAAAAAAGACGGGGAGGCGCATACGCAAGCAATTGCAGACAATATGGAAAAAGGCATTGAGCATCCAGATGTTCAAGCGCTGATTGCCAAATCTCACGAGGGAATCAACTTCTTTTACGATTGCGATGTGAAGATGTTCCGCAATCTTGGAGAAATGTATGTCGGCGATCCTCGCTTTACGGCCTACTATGAAAAGTTCAAGCCGGGACTTGCGCAGTTCATGAAAGATGCGATCGCGTACTACTGCGACCAGCATGAAAAACAATCATAATAATAAAGCACGCTCTTAAAAAAGCGTGCTTTGTTTATGGTGTCATTTAAGCGCCGACCCCAAAGATGAAGGATTTATCCGGTGAAGCAATGGAGGCCATGATATGGTTTGTCATGCCGGTTGCAAAGATGAACACAATGAAGATGAGGACGATTGCTGTTACGCGCATCCACCTCTCTTTAAGCTGTTTGGCAAGGGAAATGAGGCCAAACAGAACCATGTAAATCAAACCGTTAAGTAAAAGTCCGAGCAGGAGCGGATTAACCGGCAGATTTTCTGCTCTGCCTCGCAGAAGCTCCGTGCCAGGCGAGAGCAAAGGCTGGAGAAATTCAACCAAACCGATAACAAGACCAAGGGTTGAAACAAAGACGAGTACGACACCGGTGATGAAACCGAGAATGAGAGGCTTTTTTGAGATAGTCATATATTAGGCAGTTTAACGGTTTCAGCCTGTTCGCACAATTTGAAAGAACGGGAATGAAGTCTTGGGCTCGCATGGTCATCCCGACTGGAGCCCATTCGGCTGACGCTCAGGGTAAACTCCGCGGAATGGAGGGATCTCACCTCTCGGGATAATCCGACTTAGCATATCCCTAGAGATAAGATCCTGCCTGCCGGCAGGCAGGCCTTGGCTGGCGCTCGGGAGAGATATGGTGGTTTTTATCTAATTTTAGCTAAAACTCCAGCCGGAAGACGTCCGTGATCCCAAAGAAGTCGCCGCATGCCGGCATCCTCGCGGCTGCCGCGCATCACCCGACGTGGGTGAAGGCGATGGATGGCCAGACCGTCCCCTACGTGTGGGCTGCTGGCTACGAGTGCGGCAATCCGGCTTCGCCGTTCGTTCCGTTCGTCGACTTCTATCAGCACGGCGGGCAGATCAGCCTGGACCAGCACTGCGTCGACGATCGGGGCAGGGACGACGCGGTTCCCGCTTTCGCCGGGGAGTGATCGGTACTAGGCCTCGCCAGAGGCGGGCGAGCTTGAGGCTCGGAAAACCTTTGGACTTCGGTCCTTGGTTCTCCGAGCCTCTTAAAATTTGATGAGTTATCTCTGCTAAATGATGATCTCACCCCCAGCCCCTCTCTTCAAAAGAGAGGGGGAGCCGGACAGGCAATGAAGAATGTTCTTCCCCCTAGAAAAGGGGGACTGGATTGATCTGGAGCAGTCAAAAATTCGGTGAGGGGCGTCTGTGCGTGGCGGGGACGGAGCCCCCGCCCGACGGAATTCTTATATGAAGTAGTACTGTAACGCAGAAGGAAAAAAGCGAGAATGAAAAAACGCGCCGGAATTTCCGGCGCGTTTTATTGTCTTAGAACGTAACTTTTTTTCTTCCCCAGAACTTTTTCTTGGGAGTTTCGCTTTTTCCTTGATCTGACATCATCCCTTGTGCCGCCAAAGCGTCGATGATGGCGTCAAGCTTCGCATTGATCATTTTGAACTGTTCATTGGTTTTGCTGTTGCCTCGGTCATGCCCGCCGGCTTGCCGTCTGTCATCACGATGTCCGTAGGAATTTCCGCCGAACTGTCTTGAACCGCCCTCTTTTCGAAAACACTCTCTGCAGAGAACCGGTTTGCTTCCAGTTGGCTTGAAAGGTACATCGCAATCTTTACCACATGTGTCACAAACGGCTTGGTGCACCGAAGCGCGCTCAGGTCGGCCGCTGTTTCTCCCCGGTTTCCATGAACGGTTTCCACCGAACTTTGTCCGTCCTTTCCATCCGCCCTTTTTCTTTTCCCGATAGTCATTTCCCATACGTATTGAATGCTCCTTACGATTAGAACTTGTCAGATTGAGCTATTTGCGAAATAAAAGCAAGTTAAAGCGATTTTTTACAGTCCCAGCCATCTGATGAGAGATGGTTGTTGATAAGAAGTGCCGCATGCTTCGACAGGTGCGACGCCTCGGTGGGGACAGGATTCAGAATATAAGCAAGCGTCATTCCCGACCTGAGCCCATTGCAGAGCGATCTGTTCAGGAAGCTGAGGGGTATCTGAAATGCTGATGAGCACCTGATCCAGGTTCCGAATTTCTCGCTGGGCAAGAGTTTCTACTTCTTCTCCGTTTACGAGGAAGATGAAACTTTTCTCTGAAGCAGGTTTATAAGCGAGTCCCTGGTCTGTGACAAATTCATCGTCCTGGAAAGACATGTTCAAAGAATCGAAGAAGTTATGCCATGTAATACTCGGCGCGTGGACGTGCACGATTGAACCGTTACGATTGTGCAAATGCACATCTTGACTGCGGTCACCTTCGTGAGCCTGAGCAGTGGGGATGAAGGAACGAGTGATTTTGCACGGCTCGGTCGACATATACTCGCCTTTGGCGAAATCGAATCGCTCGCCGTTTATGAATAGAGCGAAATCGGCGTGTTCATGGAATGCGGGTTCAGGGAGTCGGGCGATTTTGGCCTTTGTCGCGTACAGGGCTGTAATGCTTCCCGCCATGAAGGTGACAAAAATCGCGAGGATGAGCAAGAGTTTCTTCTGTAAGTTCATAGTGGTTTAGATCGTGGCTAGTGAAAATCCAATCCAGGTTACGAGCAGAATGAAAAGGAATATGAAGGCTATGAAGAGCATATCGGATTTCTGTTTGTTTTGCACCGTCAGTGATTTCAGGCGAATGCTGTTTAAGACGACAGAGATCGAGCTGAAGGCCATGGCTGCGCTTGCGATCACTGGAGAGAGTAACAAGCCAAAAGCGGGGTACAGGAGGCCGGCGGCTACTGGAATGGCAATGATATTATAACCGAAAGCCCATAGCAGGTTTTCTTTAATGACCCCAAGGCTGAGGCGTGACAGCTCAATCGTCTCAACTACTTTATCTAGCGTTCCTTTGACCAACACGATATCTCCCGATTCAATGGCGACGTCCGTGCCTGTTCCCATTGCAATGCCGATATCGGCCTGTGCTAAAGCCGGTGCGTCGTTGATCCCATCTCCAACCATGGCGATAACTTCACCGGGGTTCTGCTTCTGTAATTTTTTGATTTCATGAGCTTTATCCTGCGGTAAGACCTCCGCCAGAACAGTTGTGATGCCCAGCTGTTTTGCGATCGCCTCGGCTGTTTGACGGTTGTCACCGGTCATCATGGCAACACGAATGCCAAGTCTTTGCAATTTATTCACGGCAAGTTTTGACTCTTCTTTAACCACGTCCGCAAGAGCGAATGTGGCGGCGTGTTTTCCATTGATCGACATGTAGACCACGGTTTTCCCCGTGGTACTTAGCGGTTCAGATTTTTTCAGGAGTTCGTTATTCCAGCTGACTTGCTTTTCCGTGAACAGCAGCTTATTGCCGATCAAGACTTCTTTTCCGGAGAGGCTTCCGCTTACGCCACGGCCTTCTATCACGGTGAACGTATCAGCCTGTGGCCTTTCTGAGATCTTCTCAGCCGCGTAATCAGCCACCGCGTCTGATAACGGGTGTTCTGATGGATGCTCAATCGCGTAAGCCATCGAAAGGAGTTCCTCTTGATCCATTCCGTCTGCTATGAAGAAATCTGTTACCTGCGGTTTTCCTTTGGTAAGCGTCCCGGTTTTGTCGAAAACAATTGTGTGGATCTCCTGAGCACGTTCAAGGCTTTCGGCGTTTTTGATCAAGATCCCTTTTCGCGCCGCTTTGCCGGTTCCCACCATAACTGCCGTGGGAGTTGCTAGTCCAAGGGCGCATGGGCACGCAATAATCAGTATGGTCGCCGCGATAAAAACGGAAAGCTGCAGAAATGAAGATTGAGGGTCAACCAATTCTAGCTTGGGAGCTGCAAATAGCCAGAAGAAGAATGCCGCCGCCGCGATCACAATCACCGCCGGAACAAAGATGGAAGAAATAACATCAGCGCGCTTTTGGATTGGCGCGGTGGTGCCTTGTGCTTCTTCAACCATTTTTATGATGTTCGCCAGCATGGTTTCTTTGCCTACTTTGTCGGCACGGAATTGAAAAGAACCGGTTTTATTCATCGTCGCGCCGACAACGGCATCTCCCTCTTTCTTTTCGACAGGCAACGATTCGCCGGTGACCATTGATTCATCCAATGTGCTTGATCCTTTTGTGATCACACCGTCTACCGGAACTTTCTCTCCCGGGCGCACGATGATGATATCTCCTTTTTGCACTTGATCAATCGGGATTCTGATTTCTTGTCCGTCGCGAAGTATGGCGGCGTCTTTTGCCTGCAGCTCAAGCAGCTTTTTGATGGCATCGCTTGCCTGGCTTTTGGCACGGGCTTCCAGAAGCCGGCCAAGCAGAATGAAGAAGGCGATGAAAACAGCGGCTTCGTAGAAGACATCAACTTCAAGATCCCCGAATACGCGCGGCGCAAAGGTTACCACCGCTGAGAAGAGCCAGGCCGTGAATGTACCAAGCGCAATGAGCGTGTCCATATTTGCCGCGCCGGCCTTCAGCGCGCTCCAGGTGCTTGAAAAGAACTGGCGACCACCGATGAAAAGGATCGGGGTTGCGAGCAAAAATTGGAGGAGGAAAAATGTATTCACCGTATAATCAAGACCGCTAAAAACAATCATTCCCAGCGGTTCATGATCAGGTTCCATCATGCCGGCTGAAATAAGAACCATGCGGATCATGAACAGAGCAAAGGGGACAGAGCCGATGCCAACCCAGAAAACGATGCGCTTCAGTTTTTTATATTCTTCTTTCTTGAGCATTGCGGCGTGATCATGGTCTCCCATTCCGGCATGATCCATTTTTGGCTGCTGTGCAGAGTTGGCGATCAGCTTGTAATCTCCAGCTTTTTTTACTGCCCCTTCAAGGTCTTGAAGAGAAACTTTCGTTTCATCGTACTCAACAAAAATCTTTTCGTTCGCGTAATTAACAGTGACAGATTTCACGCCGTCTATTTTGCCGATCATCTTTTCTATGAGCTGCTTGCAGGAGGCGCAATGCATGCCCATAACAGGGTAAGTTTCTTTTTTCATAGGGATTGATTTACATGACGGAGTAGTTCTCCATTGCGTTGATGAGATCGCGTATTTCTTGTAGCTGATTATCCGTAGTTGTTTCCTTGAGCTCGAGAATGCCTTCGTTGTTGCCGGTTGGCTTTAACTCGAGCAGGAGAGGAGAAAATCCGGTCTCGTCCAATTCCATTTTGATCAGTGAAACACAGGAGGCGCAATGCATCCCTTTAATCTGGAGTGTTTTCATAGAGTTTAGTTAAAGGTAACGGCAACAGGTGCCACCATGCCCATCGAGCAGGTAATCTTGTACGTGCCGGGCTTTGGGGTGCCCAGGTCAATTTTATTCACTCCTGTTTGCAGCTGAACGAAGCTGTCGATGAGGCCTCTTGATGCCATGTATGCCGCGCAGCCAAGCACGCCTCGGTTTTCTACGATGAGTGTTGTGGGGACGCCTGCGGCAAGTACGGTCGGCCCATTGGCAGTATAGTCAAATCCCTCTGCGATGATGTTGATTTCTTGCTGTTCTCCCGGGTTCGCTGCCAAGCGAGGATCAGGTTTCGCTGGTTTGAAGGAGCTTGAGAGATTCAAGTCACTAAGGCTTGGGAGGCCCAGAACATTAAGCTGTCCGTTGATGTTGTAAAGGGCGAAGAACAATATCAGGAGTCCTGCCACGCGCGTGAAGTTTGCTGTCAGGTGGGGACGCTTGGTGAAGGTGAGTCCGGTCAAGCTGATACTAGCAAGCAATGGCAATGTTCCCAGAGCGAAAAACAACATGATCGCTGCTCCCTGAAAAAAACTTCCTGTAGTCAGTGCGACACCTTGGGCGATCAACGTAAATCCGCAGGGCAGAAAAAAGGTCAGCGCTCCAGTGAGGAAGGGCATCTGTTTACCCGAAAACGATGTTTCGTCAGCCGCGAAGCGAGTAATGAATTTAGGTGCGGAAAATTTCATTCGCTGAGCCCAAGATACGCCTAACATCTGCAGAGCAAGAAGAAACATGACAAGTGAAATGATGGTGACGAGGGAGCCGTAAACAACAGTATTGTTCAAAGAGATGGTGTCTCCGAGCATGCCTAGCAATCCGCCCAGAAGAAAGAATGAGGCAATTCTTCCGACGTGGAAAAGGAGGTGAGGGGTTTTACGCTTTTGTTTGCCGTCGCTCGCTATGGCCAGCTCATTCCAATGTTTGGTCAACGAAAGCAAGATCCCACCAATCAGTGCGGCGCAGCTTGAGAGTCCTGCTATAAGTCCGAGCAGGAAGAAAGCAACCAGGGATGAGGAGGTGTCGACAGTAATGAAACGGCCCAGCTGCATCCGTTCAAGGGAAAAAAAGACAAAAAGAAATGATGTGAAGACAAGGAGTATTTTCATCAGGGAGTTAAACTTTTGCTTATTGATGACAAGCTTTCCGTCTGTATAGGAGAAGAGAGGGGGGCGGTCATCTGCGAACGGCTGCTTTGAAAATTTATATCCGTCTTCAGCAAAGATTCGGTTTAGCTCGTTGGTGTCGATGAATTTCCCCCGTTCGACAGATACCCTGGCGCTTCTCTTTCCAAGAGAAACATCTGCCGCCAGGATTTGAGGTTGCTTCAGCAGTTTCTTCTCAATGAGAATCTCGCACGATGAACAATGCATTCCGCGGATGTAGAAAATGTTCTCCTTTGGTTTCTTTTCGCCCGGTTGTGCGTTCATAGTATTACTTATTTTTCTTTGAAAGCTTGAAGATTTTCAAGAGTTCCTCAACAGCTTTATTGGTTTTCCCTTCAGTCATCTGGTGTTTAACGCATGTTTTCAGGTGACCTTCAAGCAGCTTGGCCTCCACTTGTTTCAGTCCGTTTTGCACCGCTAATGACTGCGTCATGATGTCTGGGCAGTAAGCTCCGTCCTCAATCATGGACTGGATTTTGTTCACCTGTCCCTGAATGATTTTCATGCGGCGAACCGCGTCTTTTTTGATCTCCGGCAGCATAGGTGTGTATACCCTAAGGGGGTATGGGTTATTAGGTTATACAAAGAATAGCCCAGAAGCCTTTCATTGGCAATCCGGGCCTATTCTGCTGTTATCTAACGCTTTGCGCAATTTGATGGATAATCGGATCTACATTGAACGTTTCCCGTTCATTGAGGCATTCGGTTTGCTGCGGATCATCGTAATTCATGCATTGAACCATACGTAGAGAGAATGTCAGCGAAATAACCTTGCCATCGATTTCGGTGACATAGGCGTATTGCGTATAGGTGCTTCCTGCCGCTCCTTCCATGATGGTTGTCACGCAATAGATATGTCCGTTTATTTCACGTTGGCGTGTCTCGCCGGCACGATCAATAGGGGATCCTGCTTCAACACATGAGAACGGTTCATTCACAACAAAAATGCTTGGAGGCCAGTCCGTGGTGCTGATATAGGTCGTTTCAAGGGTTTCCGGATACGAGAAGGTGAGGCCGGATTGTTCGTCCGTCATGGTCTTCCACCCTTGTGGGATAGATGTACTTGGGCATTCTGCAAATTCGCAATTTGGCCCGGTTCTGCCGACCATTGTCCCATCTGGACAAAGTTTTGCCTCGAGCGTGCAAAAAACCTGCTCATTTTTTTTCTCGGAGAAATAGTTGCTGGCAAACAAGCCTGAACCTGCGGCCAGGACGACAATAGCCGCTAAGAGCAGCTTGCCACGGTGTTTTGATGCATGTTCCTTTAGCATAGGCATGTGTTAAAAGTAATGCTGCTCACAAGAATAACATACTTAACGGAGAATTTCTTTCACTACAGGCGGCTGGTCGGTTTCAACAACGGTAAAACGAATCCTTCCTATCACCTGTCCACGTGATGTTTGCACGTTCACGCGCCATCTGCCCGGAGCCAGCGCGGATTTTGTGGTATATCCCCGATAGCCGTCTTGGCGTCCGCCGGTCAGAGGAAAGGAAAGCGTGTCTTTGCTGATCCAGCGTCCCCGGCTTTCGTCATAGTATTGCCATTGATGCGTGATTGGGACGCGAAAATCCGTTGGCGCGTAAACGGACGTGAAAACGGATATGCGGCTTCCCGGCTGCCAATGGATGGTTTGTCCAGGAACCAATTTTTGCAACAGGGTTTGTTGCTCTGATTGCAGGATGTAGTTTGGACCATGCCGGCGAATATCATGGTAAACGCCCGCTTCCCGCAGCGATAAGGGGATTGGAGGAATCACATTGAAAAAATAGGCCGCATTCATAACCAAAAAAACGGCTGCTATAGAAAACAAATATTGCTTTCTCTGCGCGCGCATTTGTTTGGCGAATTTCCAGAGAAGATGCAGGTACAGGTTGATAAAAACCAGGCTGAGCAAACCGGACAGGAGGAAATAGCGTGCATCAATTGAACGGGACAGATATGGCAAGACAAGCGTGAACAAGGAGAATGTGACAAAATAGTAGACCGTGACCTGAACCACCGGTTTGAGATAGAACTCACGGAAGACATCGTTTGCAACCATCAAAAAAGCAATGAGGAAAATAAACGGCCAGCTCACGGAAACGGCCGCGCTGAACCAGTAAAAAATAAACGAGGCGCTAAGCAATGCGCCAAAAAAGAACTGCAACAGCAAGGGGGCAAAGAGCCGCAGGTAACGGAAGGGGAGCAAGCGCGGGATGCGTTTGGCGTCATAGAGCTGGCGGTAGGCAATGATGAGCCCCGCGCAAAGAAAGTGCAGGCCAAGAAGAAGAAAAGCCGTGCTGATCTTGACGTTTTTGAACGTGAAGAAATCAATCATCAAACCAAGCAGCAGGGTTGCCGGCATGACAAAACGCTCAAAGCGCCGATAGAGCTGCTTCGTTTTTTGAAAGAAGAAGAATTGTTGGATCTTTTCTTTGATCATGGTTCAATCGGTATCGTACGTTGCGGCAAGATCTTCGTCAAAAAAACGGCTTAATGGTCTTTTCAAGAGATTGCGCCTATTTGAAAAATCAGATACCGTTTGAACATTCTATTCTATGGCCTATATTCGTATCAATAAATTTCTAGCCGAACAGGGCATTGCGTCGCGGCGGGGTGCAGACGAGCTCATTGCGTCGGGCCGCGTGCGCGTGAACGGGAGAATCGCGGAGAAAGGCATGCTTATCAGCGGCGATGAACGAATCGAGGTGGATGCCAAATTTCTTCAGGTCAAACCAACGGAATACAAGTACTATGCTTTTTATAAACCCGTGGGCATTCTCTCATCGGTTGATCCAAACGGCCGGGATACCATTGCGACCTTTCTCAAGCTTCAGGAGCGTCTCTTTCATGTCGGCCGGCTAGATGTTGCCTCAGAAGGACTTTTGCTGCTGACCAATGACGGCGTATTGGCGGAAGCAATCACTCATCCGAAAGGCAATCATGAAAAGGAATACCTTATCACGGTCAGACAGCCGCTGAAAGAACAGGATCTTGCCGTCATGGCGAAAGGCATGGTTATCCTTGGCAAAAAAACAAAGCCGGCGAAGGTAAAGCAGTTAAACCAGAATCAATTTTCAATCGTTCTTACCGAAGGGAGAAACCGTCAGATCAGGCGCATGTGCGAGCAGCTTGGCTATGAAGTCAAAAAGCTCAAGCGTGTCCGCGTGATGAATGTCAGGCTTGGCGAACTTGCCGCAGGGGAGATAAGGCCGCTTTCCGCGGGCGAAGTAAAAACACTCAAACGCCGCCTGCGCTCTGTGGAAAAATAGCCTTCCTGAACCATTGACAAGGAGGAAAGGCCGGAACAAAATGTATTGCTTTTGGTCTTGTCTTTTCCTTGTCTGGAGCCGCGGGAGGGTTTATGGCTGGCACGGAATCTACTCGCAACGATCAGGCACAAGATGTTCAGGACGGCAAGCAGGCGCGGCGGCATGAGGAAGCGGCCGATTCCAAGAGGGATCAGCCGTCCGTCCTGCCTAAGCGTTCTACGCGCCGTTTTGCGCTTCCCAATCCGCTCGCCGGCGGCAACGTCGGTTAGCGGTCAGTCATGGGTGTACCTCCGGGAGCGGGAGCTCCCGGAGGGGATACCCATGAAAAAATCAGCACAAAAAGAAAACCACCCCATGAAAGGGGCGGCATTTTTATTTTAGGCTTGTTTTGCCATTTTCCTTCGATCAAGCCGTGAATCGAGACTGAACCCTCCCGCGCCTTTGGCTGCCATATGCAGGAAGAGGAAACAATAGAGAACCGCTCCAATCCCGCCATTCTGTACCGGCCAAAATGCCATGGAAAAGTGGCCGAGGAAATAAGCAAAAGCCATTTCACCCGCGAGCAAAAAGGCAACCGGCCTGGTGAATAATCCAAGCAGAATGAGAGCTCCTCCAAATACTTCTAAGATACCGGCCGCGCCCATGAGTGTTGCCAGTTCAGCGGCTGCGCCTTGTCCATCCATGCCCCCGAACCAACCGAACAGTTTCATTCCTCCAAATTGGATAAAGAAGAATGCCGCGACGATGCGCAGGAGAGAGTAGGTGGATTGGGAGGCTTTTGTAAAAAAGGATTCTTTGTTTGATGCAAACATAGGATTATTGTTTAAAGGCTTCTTCTAAGGTTTTGATATCGAACTTTTTCATTCTCAGGAAAGCCTGCGTGACATTTGCGATTTGTTTCTGGGTTCCATTCCGCATCATATCGTCCATAATCGTCGGCGCGATCTGCCAGGAAACGCCGTAGGCGTCTTTGAGCCAGCCGCATTGTTCCGCTTCGGGGACGGCTGAAAGTTTCTCCCAGTAATAATCGATCTCTTCCTGGTCTCTGCATTTTACCATGAAAGAAACTGCTTCGTTGAACGCGAAATGGTGCATTGTGCTACTGCCGTCCATGGCCATGAACCACTGGTTTTCAAGCTGAAAATCTGTGAACATGATGGCCCCTTCTTTATTGGGCTCCATGCCGGCCGGGTAGCGGACCAGCTGCCCGCGCCTCGCGTCGTTAAAGACAGAAAGATAAAAGTTTGTTGCTTCTTCAGCTTTATCGCAGGTATCCGTCACATACAGGAGCGAAGGAATGATGAAGGGACGCGCTTCTCCTTTAGGGTTTGTCAGCATGAGCTGCCAGGAGAGACCGTACTTGTCCTGAATCCAGCCATAGTATTCGCTGAACGGGTATGTATCAAGCGGCATAAGAACCTGGCCTCCTTCGGAAAGTTTCTTCCAGGCCTCGTCCAAATGCTGTTTCGCATTTTTGTCTTGAGAGGGGTCAAAGTTAACCATGAAGGAAATGGACGGGTTGAATTTGAAGTAAGGACCCGCGCTGATCGCCATGAATTCTTGGCCGTTCAGTTCGAAAGAAACGGTCTGCGCGTCGCCTGAGGGAGTATCGTGCAGCGTTACGGTGCTTGTAACGTTTGAATTCGGGAAAATCGACGTGTAAAATTCCGCCGCTTCTTTTGCCTCTTTGTCGTACCAGAGATGAGGAATAATTTTTTGCATAGCTTGGTGTATTAACGAAGGAAAAGAAGCAGGAGCGCGATTGCGGCCATGCCGAAGTTTTCCAGCAGGGTGACATAGGTAAGCGGTACTTTCAGGAATGTTCCAAGGCAGGCACAGGTAAATCGTTCCCGTTTGGCCAATTTGAGAGCTACTCCAAGTCCGCTAAACGACATCAGACCGGCTTCTGACCATAAGAGCCAGTCAGGGTGATAACCGGCAAGCATGAGCAAGCCAAATCCCAGTTCGATGAATGGGTAGATATATCCATACCCGAACCAGCGCTGGGCGAGCAGGTCGTATGTGGAATAGCCTTGCGCGAATCCTTTCAAGTCAATGAGCTTAAAGCCCGCAAAGACAAGAAAAAACCCGGTCATTGTGGCAAGCAAAAATGAGGAAAGGGGGCGCTCACTTTCCAGCGAAACAATGGCCGCGCAGAGAACAATCAGAGATAGAATGACGGCAAGCGGCTGGTAGCTCTTCCATGTGGTGCCGCCAAGTCCTTTACCTTCCTGATGATGACGCTGGGATTTTGCCGTGGAATATTGTACAAGAGCCATGCCGCATTTTGGACATGATCCTTTGATATCGGAGGTGACCTCCGGATGCATTGGGCAGGTGTACATAGGTTGTTTCAATCAACATACTTCCCCTGGATAGTAGCATTTTGTCCCTTAATCGAGAATGAACTGCTGAAGCTTAACGCATCAGCGCCTTGCCGGAAATGTCAACCAGAGACTTGGTTAAATCGTTCATTTTCTGCTTGTCAGCTGGAAGAATATCCTCGCCGACGCTGTCCAACCGTTCAAGCGCGTCCTGCATTTTTGCTTTTCCGGCAGAAGATAATCGGACAAAGCGCGCGCGAGCGTCCTGCTGCGGCTGAGCGGTTTTGACTAAACCGATTTTTTCCATAGGAGCGAGCATGCGGGTTACGCCTGAAGGAGTCAATCCAATTTTCTTCGCCAAATCCACGCGGCGCAATTGTTCGTTTTCGGCCTGATTTAGATGATAGAGGATAAGAAACTCCGTAAATGAAATGCCGTTCAGGCAGCTGTCAAACAAATGAGAAAGCACGGCATGCGATTTGGCCAGCGCCATGAAGAATTGTACGGGTGAGGATGTTTGCATAAATACGTGATAAATACTTGATTGATCAAGTATAATGCAAATATGTTTTTCTGTCAATCCATACGAAAACAGCCCTTTCGGGCTGCTTTTTGGTTATCGTTTCTCTTTCATCACCCGGCGTTTTCGCGTGCTTGCTTTAAGCCGCTTGCCCATCCTGGTGTTTTTCTTGGCCTGCTTGATGCGGCCTCGCAATGCGCTATTCATAAGAGTAGGGTTTGATCAATTTCCCGCAGAATAACCTGTTTTTTTGTTTTTGACAAGGGTTATTCCCGTTTAAAGGAGATGCCACGCTGTTTCAGAGCTGCTTTTAGCAAGCCAATTGCTTTCGGGCCGATTCCATGCCACAAGAGTACTTCTCTTTCCGTATGGCGCGCTAATTGTTCAAGCTTGCGGATCTTGTTCTGCGCAAGGGCGCGTTGGGCCGGTGCGCCGATCTTATCAAAAGCGCTGTCCATTGCGGCCGCCTTGTATTGCCCCGGCCAGCATTTGGGGCAGACCGGACAGCTGCTGCTTCGGTTGAAGGTATGCCCGCGGCTGCAGACTTTTTGCGCCATACTGTTTTCGTATTAGGTAAAGCAATAGCTAGTGATAGGCAGAGCCCATCCCTATCACTATAACTAATACTATTGCTATTACTACTAAGCCCAAGATCCGATGATGGCTCCTGCCGCGAGGAGGGTAAGAAGCATATTGCCAGTCCCAATCCAGAACAAAGTCATTTTTCCTCCCCAAAGCTGATTGGCGAGCTGAACGGGCATCACAAAACCAAGCCAGCTCCAGAATCCGGCGGTAAGCCCGCCCGTTAGAGACAATTGACCAAGATTTGTCATCAGCCATGCAAGAACAAAGAACATTAAGAGGTTCGCTGCAAACTGAATGCCGTAGAGTTTACCCATGTTCTTTTTCTCCGCTTCCTGCCGCTCAGGAGTCCATTTGTCCATACCAGTGGCAACCATGAATTGTTTGCCAAAAAGCGGACCGTACCAAATGGAACCGATAATCATGGATGCGATTGCAGCGGCGAGAATTGCCCAAAGATTGATGTCTGTCATAGAGGAATGATTAATTGAGCATAGTATAGCAGGATCGTGAATGATGCGGCTAAATAGAAAAGGCGCGCCGCTCAATGGCTGGCGCGCCTTCGTGCACGGAATGGCCTTTGTCAGGCCGCGTGCCGGCTCTCGTTCAGAGCCTTGCGAAGTTCTCCTTCCGGCTGCAGGTTGTAGTCAGCCGGGTTCTGGGCCTTTTCGATCAGCAGGGCGAGGATTTCCTCGAGGAGACGCTGGCTCACGTCAAACCCCGCTTTTTGGAAACCCCGCAGATACGCATTGGCGAAAGCCTTGGCCATGGGCCAGTCCTCTCGTTCGAGGCATGCCTTCCACAGGGTGGCCAGACGATGCTGGACGGAAGGGAAATCCCCCGGTCCGTACGATTCTGAGTTGATTCTCTTAACGAGCTTTACGAGACGTTCTTCGTCGGTCATTTCCCCCTCTATTCTGTCGGTTCATGGTTACGGAGTTTCTTCTGTATGTCAAGATACAACCGATGAAGCTGGTTCTTGCTGTTTTCTTTGTAAAGTCCGCTTGATCTATGCCGTACAAAGTCTTTGAGCAAAGACAGACCGTAGGAATTCTCTCGCATTTCATCCTGCCTGAACGATATCAATGAATGGTTATCAACGAGATAGACGTGCGCAACCTTGTCGGTGGCTTTTTTGCCCACGAGGATATTAGATTCTTTGAAGATTTCGGGCATTAAACCGTCTTCCTTGTGAGGCTTGGTATATCCTTTTTCATAGAAATCGGTAGAGATCGTGAAATCAACGGTCTTTTCTGATCCGATTGTTGCTAAAAGCATTTTTAAAGAGAGGGCGTATAAACGCTGGAGCTCCTTTTTCTGATTCTCGGTTAGTTTCGGGTTCTCTTCCAGGGTTTGCCCCTCAATTTTTTCCTGAGCGATAAACAGCGCTTTTTGACCGCTTTCTGTTTGGCCAATCACAAATTCTGTTTGGGGAAGAAATCTCTGCAATCCGCCAGCGATCAAGAGTTCATGCGAACGCTTAAAGTTTGATGGAGGGGGTGTCGCATCGTTAAAGATGATTTCTTTGACAACGGAGAGGCGAGGTTTTTTCTCGGCGGGAGCTTGAAACTCTTTGACACTGGTTTCTTTTGAATCTTTATTCGCCGATTTGAGATGATGGGCAAATGGTGAAAATTTCTCTGGCATAGTACTTATGCGTTTTTTCGTTCGAGGCAGGTCCTTGCTGTCCGTTTAATCATGGAATGGATAACTGTTCGTGTGATGATCGCAAATACGCCAGAAAGCTTTGGGTGTTCCCGGCAGGAGCTTTCTGTCTGCCGCGATGCGATGCATCCCAGGAGCTTTAAGATGCGTAAGAATCATACCAAGATGCATGCTCAGGCAGCAAAAAAGCAAGGTTTCCCTTGCTTTTTGCATGTTCTTTTGACGAGGGACATCAGTACCCGGCGAACTCTTCGGTTCTGATGAAGTCTTCGTCGGCCTGTAATTGCCCTAAGACTTCGCGCATGGCCTTGACCATGCCGGCCGGTCCGGTGAGATACCAAACGGCATCTTTGCCAGTGAAATACTGTTTAATCATTTCCGCCGTGATATAGCCGCGTTCGCCCGTCCAATCAGCGTCATCCTCCGGCAGGTCGGTCATGGTAGGGATGAGGGTAAATTTGGGGTTTTTGTCTGCTAGTTCTTCCAGCTCAGCAAGGAAAGCTGCGTCTTGCGGCCGTTTGTTGGAGTAGAACAAGAAGAGTTCATGCGGGAGATTGCGGTTGGTTGCGTCTTTGATGATTGAGCGGACCGGCGTAATACCAATGCCTCCGGTGAGAAAAACAGCTGGTTTGGAAGTATCGTTGTGCAGGGTAAATGAACCTAATGCTTCGGTGATTTCCACTTCAGTGCCGGGTTGCATGGTTTTAAGCACGCGCTTGAACGCGGTGTCGCGCATGCGCGTTGCGATGACCAGGTTGTTTTCTTCCGGGGTAGAGACAAGGGAAAAAGCTCTGGTATTGCCTTCCTGGTCGGTTTCAGGCGGATTGATCAAGGTTATATCAATGGATTGGCCTGCTCGGTGCGAAAAGCCTTCGGGCTTTTCAAAAGAGAAGGCCATGGTGCTATTGGCGATTTCTTCTCCTGTGATGAATTTCGTTCGCATATCAATTGATCGCTCGCAGAATGGAATCTACGAACGGGTTATGTTCGTTAAGACTGTAATAGACGGATTGCCCTTCTTTCTTTTTTGCCAGGAGATCTCCCTGGTAGAGAATTTTGAGGTGCTGGGAAGCCAGCGGGAGAGAGATGTCGAGGATGTTTGCCGCGTCGCTGACTGAAATCTGCTTATGCTTTGCGAGCGCGCGAAACATCTTGCAGCGATTAGGGTCGCTTAAGAGTTTGAAGGTTTCAGCGAGATTCTGATCTTTTCCGTTCAGGTATTTTTTCACTTTTGCGATTTCCTGATCAGACAGCATTGCGGCGGGGGTTAATGGAAAACGTATGACATGAGTATACTGATTTTTGCCGCAAACTCAACAATAATCAGAATTTTTCCGGAAATTGCTTGATCACTCCTGCGGCAATCTGGTCGGACATTTCCATGATGTGGTGAAAAACCATGTCGAAGGCTTCAATATCTTTGACGTAATCTTTATTGAGCCTTGCAACCGCTTCATCCGTGGTGGTCTTTAAATGCATATTCATTGTTTCCACCAAAGCCTGCTCAGGCCAATGAGGATTTGCCTTGCTTAAGAAGACAGCGATATCTTGCGCGTTTTGGGTCCATCGATGATCAGCTTCATGATAGCCCGCCTGGTTGTTTGTTTTGGCCGCGTCAATCAATTCCACGGCAATGGAAATATGTTCTTTAAGAAGACGCGTTAATTCAGCTCCGGCTTCTTCGCCGTAAAAGGGAACAATCGCCGCTCCGATATCTTCCTGGTTTCTCATCAAGCGTTCCGCTGCGAAATTCGTGTCGTCCGCATTGTCGATGGCGCTCACAATGTACTCGCGCGTCCAGATCACATGATCCGCCCAGAGCTTGCGCATGGTGCTGTAGAGTTCAACGCTCTTGCTTGAAAGAGGGTTTTCTGTGTCTTTAAGTCCGTTTGCGCAATATCCGGCTACGCCGCCGAGGAGAAGGGCGGTCATCAGCCATAGGGCGACTTTTTTATGAGGCATAGGTTGTTGGATTATTGTTAATTAGTTAAATAACTGTTTAATAATAACATGCTTTTTCAAAAAACAATTGTGGATAAGAAAAAGCGCGCCTGAGGCGCGCTGCGGGTTGATGCTGTCTACTGCTTTTTCAAAAAAGCCAGCAGCACCGGAATATGCGAATGCTCAATATCTTTGACCGCGGTTACCAGCGTAACGGATTTCTTTTTGGAGAGGTGTTCTTTCACGTATGGCTTTTGCCGGCTTAATTCTTTGCGGAATATTTTTTTAAATTCCTGAAACCGCTTCTCCTGGTCGGCGTGAAACCATTTGCGCAGTTCATTTGAGGGAGTCAATTCCTTGGCCCATAGATCAATGCGCGCGTCCTGTTTCTTGACGCCTCTTGGCCAGAGGCGGTCCACAAGAACGCGATAGCCGTCGTTCTTGGCGGGGGAATCATATGCGCGTTTTATTCTGATCTTCATACGATAACATTAATGGTTTCTTCTCCATTATACTCCCAATAATTTGAAAATGCTCAAATTGCAGGTGTTTGACATGAAATTGGGCAGCTGATACATTAAACCATATGGTTGAATATCATGTTCAGCTTGATCGCATTTTTCAGGCCCTTGCGGACCCCACAAGGCGGGATATTCTGCGCCGCGTGGCAAAAAAAGAGCAGACGATCAGCCAATTAGCCAAGCCGCATGATGTGACATTTGCGGCCATCGCCAAACAGGTGCATGTTTTGGAGCAGGCAAGGCTTGTGAAGAAGCGCCGTGAGGGCAAACAGCAAATCGTCAGCCTTGTTCCGGAAACGGTCAGGATCGCGAATAAGCATCTTCAGCGTTATGAAGCTCTCTGGCAGGCGCGCTTCGCCTCGCTAGATCAATTATTAACAAGTGACTATGCAACAACCAATCGTGACAAAAGACGAAGCAAATAAGACGATCACCATTGAGCGCATGTTTTCCGCTCCGCGCGCCAAGGTGTGGCAGGCCTGGACTACGCGGGAATTGCTTGAACCGTGGTGGGCGCCGAAACCATGGAAAGCTGTTACCAAGTCTTTTGATTTTTCGGAAGGCGGGCGCTGGCTGTATTACATGGAAGGTCCGGACGGAACAAAATCCTGGAGTTTGATTGATTATCTCACGATTGATCCGGAACATGGTTTCACCGCTAAAGACGCTTTCTGTGATGAAGAGGGGAATCTCAATCCCGATATGCCGGCCACGGACTGGAACATTCAGTTCAGCGAGCAGGACGGACAAACCAAGATCATGGTCAAGCTGGTATTCGCATCTCTGGAGTCTATGAAGCAGATTATTGAAATGGGCTTTGAAGAAGGGTTCTCCATGGGGCTTAACCAGCTGGAAGAATTGCTCTCTGCTTAAGTCACTAGTCGGCTAACCTTAACATCGTCATATGGCACAAACCAATATCTATCTTAATTTCTCACGCAATACCGAAGAAGCTTTTACCTTCTACAAATCGGTTTTTGGAACAGAATTCGTCGGCGGCATTGCCCGCATGGGAAGCGTCCCTCAGCAAGAAGGAATGCCGCCGCTTGCCGAGGAAGATAAAAACCTTGTGATGCATGTCGCGCTTCCGCTCTATGGCGGTGTGCTGCTCATGGGAACAGACGCTCCCGAATCCATGGGGTTTACGCTGAATCAGGGCAATAATGTCTATATCAGCCTTAATCTTGATGAGAAGGAAGAAGCCGACCGTTTATTTGCGGCCCTCTCGGAAGGGGGCAAGGTAGAAATGCCTATGCAGGACATGTTCTGGGGAGACTATTTTGGGTCGTTTACAGATAAATTTGGCGTGCAATGGATGATCGCGGTTTCCGAGAAGAAGCAGGCTTCGTAAGAGAAGGGAACAAGCTTGCTTCTTTTGTCTCATTCTGTTAGGATATTCATGGAAATGGCCGGCTCTCCTGGTCATTTTCTTCTTATTCCGACCCGCCGCACATCACTACGCTATGCTTCGTTCAGTGCTGGCGGGCAGGGGTAGCTCCCACCGCTTATCCTCGCTAGCGCTCGTTAGGAGCCGGCGGGCGGGCAGTGGTAGAGCAGTTGATCCAAAGAATGTTGATCTTTCAAGTCAAAGGTCAACAGTCAAATGTCAATTGTATTCCGAGGTAGCTCAGTGGTACCCGCCGCACATCACTGCGCTATGCTACGTTCAGTGCAGGCGGGCCCGCCAGCTCTGCATAGCTGAGCGGCGGGGAGCAGTTTATGGAAGGGTTTCATTACACATATGTACTTCTTTGCTCGGATGATAAGTTTTACATCGGTAGTGCATCTGACTTGCAAAGAAGGATAAGTGAACACGAGAGTGGAAATGTTTCCTCGACAAATTACCGTAGGCCCGTGAAGTTAATTTACTACGAGGCTTGTTTGTCGAAGAGAGATTCCCAGGCTCGTGAGAAATACTTTAAAACTGGGTTTGGGAGAGCGTTCTTAAAAAGAAGAATATATATTCCGAGGTAGCTCAGTGGTAGAGCAGTTTCCGCCAGAGGCGGACCAGCCTATGGCTGGGGCTGTTCACCAAGCTCCTTACAATATTAATCTCTGCCCATAAATTTATGTTTTTTGTTTATGTGCTGAGAAGTCTGAAAAATAACAAACGCTACGTTGGTTATACTTCAAAAACCGCTCTTGAGCGCTTGAAAGATCATCATTCAGGATCAAATAAATGGACGAGGCAGAATGGCCCATTCAACTTGATGCACAGTGAAGGTTTTCAAACCAGGTGGGAAGCAGAAAAGAGAGAGCGTTTCTTGAAGTCTGGCCAAGGCAGAAAATGGTTAGACGAGAATATTCCGAGGTAGCTCAGTGGTAGAGCAGTTGGCTGTTAACCAATTGGTCGTGGGTTCGAGTCCCACCCTCGGAGCCAATCAAAAAGCTGGTCCTTTGACCAGTTTTTTGATTGATATTTTTCTGCTATAATCAACATGTCAGCCCACGCCCCTTCTTTAAAAAGAAATGGCGTGTTTTTTTATGCAAATAAAGTTGTATGACGAAGACATAGAAAAATTTATCAAGAGTTTGGAGAAACAAACTATTGCCAAGGTTTTGCGTACCTTTGATTTACTTGAGCAATTTGGGGAAGATCTAAAAATGCCTCATTCAAAGAGTATTGGAAAAGGATTGCATGAGTTGCGAATTAGAGGTGTTCAAGAAGTTCGCTTTATCTATACTTTTCAATCTGGCAAAATAGCCATTATCTTGCATGGCTTTATGAAAAAGAGTCAGAAGATACCTGCAAAGCACTTAAAGCTGGCACAAGAAAGAAAAGCATCGCTTGACAGTATATAACATATACGTTATATTCATTCCATATGAAAAGCTATAAATCCCTAAAATCTGAATTGCTTAAAGACAAGCAGGTCAATAAGAGCTACAAAGCGCTTGAACCTGAGTATTTGATTATTCAAGAGTTGATAGAAAAAAGGTTAGAGAAAAATATTTCTCAATCGGATTTAGCAAAAAAAATTGGCACCAAACAATCTGCTATTTCTCGGTTTGAGTCAGGATCGTATAATCCCTCTTTAGAATTTCTTTACAAGGTGGCAGATGCCCTTAACGTGAAGTTGAGGATAACTGTTTCTTAATCGCATATCAATCAACCGTTCTAAATGAGTCCAACAAAGGGAGCCAATCAAAAATCACCGGCAAAAGCTGGTGATTTTTGATTCCGGAATGTACAATCAATCTAGTTTTATCTAACTCACCTATGGCCACAATCAATCCTTGGATCAACTTCAATGGCAACGCTGAAGAGGCGTTTACGTTTTATCAATCAGTATTCGGCGGGGAATTTGGGAAAATCGTGCGTTTCAAAGACCTTGCGAGTCCTGAATTCACCGTTCCGGAAGGAGAAGAAAACAAAATCATGCTTATTACGTTGACGATTGGCGAGGGCAGCGTATTGACGGGAAATGATGTGCCGGAATTTATGGGGAAGGTGAATGAGCAAGAGAACAGGAGCAAAATTTTAGTTACGGCTCAAAGCAAGGAAGAAGCGGACAGGTTATTTAACGGTCTTTCTGCCGGAGGAAGCGTAGAAGGGCCAATGGGCGAAGGTCCCTGGGGTTCTTATGCCGGTATGTTTAGGGACAAGTACGGTATTGAGTGGATTATTGAGTTTTATCCAGGTGAGTAAGCATTTCTTTTCTGCCTGTAAAGTGAGCCAATTAACTCATCATCAACTATGCTCATCTCAACAACGGAAACAATTGCCGGCAAGGAAATAGCGCAAGTGCTTGGTGTCGCGCGGGGGAGTACCGTGCGGACAAGGCATGTCGGACGGCATATTATTGCCGGCTTGAAATTATTTATTGGAGGAGAAGTCTCAGAATATACAAAAATGCAGGCGGATGCCCGCGAACAGGCTTTGCAAAGAATGGTGGAAGACGCAGAGCGGCTGGGGGCCGATGCCGTGGTTTGCGTGCGGCTTCAGACATCAATGATCATGGACGGCGCGTCAGAAATTCTGGCTTACGGAACCGCCGTAAAGTTTAAGGCGTAGCATTATGTTCAATGATCTGATTGCAATGACGGTGCTTGGAGTCTGTATCCTTACGCTCGTGGTGCTTATCTATGGGCGGATCAAAGACAAAGGCCGCGAAGATTTTGAGGATCGTAACAATTAATTTGTTCTCAAGCCAAGTATATGAACATTCCGAAACTCATCTTCTCTCTTCTTGCGGTCGCTCTTGGGGCATTCCTCTTCGTCTATGGCGGGGCAGACGACAGCCCCGGCGCGCAGCTGATCGGGCTGCTCGTCTTGATTGGGGGTGTGGTTGGAGTAATGAGAAGCAAAAAGGACTTTCCTGGTCAGTAAAGCCGCTTTTTATTTGCTATAATCTATAGGCGAGTTTCCCCCCTTTTTTGTTAACAGGGTGATCAGTCATGAACATATGCGCAGGAATCCTCTTTTTACCTCAGCGGCTATCGGAAAGATGAAGGTGAAAAACTGTTTAGTCATGCCTCCAATGGTCAGGAATTATGCTGACTCGAACGGTTTTGTCACGCAACGGTATGTTGACCATATAGACAGAATTGCCAGAGGCGGGGTTGGTATGATGATTTTGGAAGCCAGTTTTATAGATCCCCGTGGGAAGGGGTTCGTGCACGAGCTGGGGATTCATTCCGATGAAGTGATCCCAGGATTGAAAAAATTGGTCAAAGCTGCTCATAAATATGGTGCGATGATCGGTCCGCAGCTGTATCACGCGGGCAGACAAACGTCGTCAAAAACAACCGGTAAACAACCGGTGGCGCCTTCAGCCATCCCTGATCCGACGGTCAATGAGGTTCCTCATGCGTTGACGCAGAGTGAGATCAAAAAGCTTGTGAAGCAATATGCTGACGCCGCGAGAAGAGCAAAAGCGGCTGGATGTGATTTTGTCGAACTGCACGGCGCGCATGGTTATTTGATCACGCAGTTTCTTTCGCCGTTCAGTAATAAACGAACCGATGCCTACGGCGGAAGCTTTGAGAAGCGCTATCGTTTTCTCAAAGAAGTGGTTCAGGCGGTGCGCAAAGAAGTCGGGCGTGATTTTCCGGTTCTGATCAGACTTTCCGGCGATGAGCTTGTTCCCGGCGGCCTCAGGGCAAAAGATACAATGCAGATCGTCAAACGACTGGAAAAAGAGCAGATTGACGCCATACATATTTCTGCCGGGAATTACGCTTCGTATGCCCAGGGGAAAATGATTCCGCCTATGGCAGTTAAAGACGGAGTTCTTGTCGATCTTGCTTCGCAGATCAAAAAAAAGACGAGCCTCCCGGTTATTACCGTTGCAAAGATCAGAGATCCGAAACTGGCCGCAACCATTATCAAGCAGAGGAAAGCTGATTTTGTTGCTATCGGGCGCATGCTGCTTGCTGATCCGGAATGGCCAAACAAGGTTCAGTCAGGCAAGTTGAATCAAATCAATCCGTGTATCGCCTGCAATCAGGGGTGCATCAGCCGATTATTCGCACAGCAGGATGTCTGGTGCACGGTGAATCCAGAAACCAGTCGCGAAAGAGCCTTTGCCAAGCCGGTCAAATCGAAAAAGCGGGTTGTGATTGTGGGCGGAGGCCCGGCCGGCCTTGAGGCTGCTCGCGTCGCGGCCAAGAGAGGGCATGCTGTAACCCTCTATGAAAAATCCTCTCGTCTTGGCGGGCAGTTGTCTGCCGCCGCCGCGGCTCCTCATCGTGAGGGCTGGCGTGAATTGAGAGAGACGTTGATCCGAGATGTGAAGCGGCTGAAGGTGCGTGTGAAGCTGAAGTCGAATGTGGTTCCGGCCACGCTTGCCAAGTCCAAACCCGACGCAGTGATTATCGCTATCGGTTCGTCAGCCGTCCGGCCGAACATTCCGGGAGTTGATAAAGCGCATGTTATCATTGCCCGCGATCTTCTGGAGAGAAAAAAGAAAGCAAAAGGGAAGGTTGTGGTCGTTGGCGGCGGTTGCGCGGGCGCACAGACTGCCGAATTTCTTGCCGATAAGGGGTTTCCTGTCACGTTGATAGAAGCAGGGGGGGAGATCGCGTTAGAAGCGCCGGTAGATGACCGCATGCTTTTGCTGGATCGCCTCAAACAAAAAAAGGTTCATCTGCGATTGCATACGAAACTTGCGACGGTCGGAACGAACACCGTCACAATTGAAGACCAGAAAGGC
This sequence comes from uncultured Gammaproteobacteria bacterium, assembly GCA_964503955.1. Lineage (GTDB taxonomy): Bacteria > Patescibacteriota > Patescibacteriia > VMEV01 > CAYQCH01 > CAZDCG01. The sequence goes on along the minus strand of CAZDCG010000001.1, from coordinate 211,043 downwards.
TCAAGCACGCTTGCTGCCGATACCGTCGTCTTGTGTCTTGGGTCGTATCCTAATGACGGACTGGCAAATGAGCTGAAGAAGCAAGTCAAACGAGTGATGATCGTTGGCGACGCGCTACAGCCGCGTCGAGTGACTGAAGCCATGGCTGAAGGCGCTTTAGCAGCATTGGCGTTATAAAAGCTTTCAACAAAACTTATTTCAATTCTATGACCACACAAAAAAGGAACGCTCTTATTTATTGGATCGCTACGATCTGGCTTGGCTTTGCCATGGTTGCCAGCGGATTGCAGCAAGTGATGCACGGCCAGGCTTTTACCGAGATCTTTACGCATCTTGGCTATCCGCTCTATTTCATGCCCATGGTCGGACTGTATAAGCTTGTATCAGTTGTTATTCTCTTTTCTCCAAGGCAGCCGCTCTTAAAAGAATGGAGCTATTTTGGTACGGCGCTCATCTGGATTGGCGCTATTATTTCTCATTTCGCTGTTGGTGATACGGTTGCTGAGGCGATGCCGGCCATTGTTCTTTTCCTGATGACGGGCTTCTCGTGGCATTTTCGCCCCGCTTCAAAAAAGCTTATGCTCGTGTAAGTGCTGGTTAGGCCGAATTCATTTGAAGAATCAGCATTTGCTGGTAAAATAAAAACAAAATAAACCCTTTATGAAAGATATTGAGCAATCACCTTTGCCCTCGACACCGAGAAGAATAATCCTCACGCGTGCAATTGTTTGTCTTGGCATGTTAACGCTCTTGTCGAGTGTCCTTTACTTCGTTACCTCGACCGTGTACGAATCACAGCAAGTTTTATGGGCAGACCGGCTATGGCCGGCTGTTTTAGTTCTCAGCAGTCTCTGCGTGCTGATTTCAGCGAGGGCGATCTTCAGGCCGCTGAAAAGGATTCAGCAAATGGATGTTCGGTTGAGGGAAATCATCGACGGCATGTCCGATGGATTGCAAATTATCAGCAAAGACTGGAAGTATCTGTACGTAAACGAGGTTGTTGCGAGGCAGGGAAAATCGACCCCTGAAAGATTGCTCGGCAAAACAATGATGCAGGCATATCCTGGCATTGAGCAGACGGTGCTTTTTAGAGAATTACAGCGCTGCATGAAGCGCAAACAAAGATCAGAAATGCTGAATGAATTCAGGTTCCCTGATGGGACATTGGGTTGGTTCAGGTTAAAGATTGAGCCTGTCGAGGAGGGACTTATGATTTTATCCGCCGATGTTACGGAACAAGAAACCGCGCGGCAGCGTCTTGAAGATCGGATGAAAGAGCTTGAGGGGTTCATCGAAAAAATGGAAGAGTTTCGATTGAGAGAAAGAACAGAAGGCAGTGTAAAAAAACGACGATCTGCCGGGAAGCGAGCCAAGGTTACGAAAAAGGGGCTGCGTTAATCCTCCTCATCCTATGAATGAAAAAACCGCCTGGTTTCTGTCTGTCACTGCGATTATCTCCTGCATACTTGTTGTGGGGGCGCATGTTCTTAATCAGGGGACGGTTTCTTTGGGGGCTGCGTTTTTGTGGACACAAACAGATTGGTCCGGTGGTTTTGACGATGGAGCTGAAGCCGTACACCCGGATGACCAGGACGGATGGAACAAGTACTCAGCCATGGTCAATCTTACATCTAATGACGCACCAGGTGAGATACGCATCGCTTCAGAAGAATTCTATTTCACCGACGATGAGGATCCTGCTTCCGACGGATTGGCGGCTGGTGGAGGGTTTGGAAACGGTACGGCCGAACAGGTTATGCTTGCTGAGATCGGTGAAGATACAGACGTGGTCTTAAGCGCAACCTTTACCCCCGTTAACAGTTTTAATACAGATACTGAGCCGGTGCCCGGAACCGTCGGTACAGGAGCTGCTTACCATCGAGCGGATGGAGAAAACGTTGTTTATGTAGCTAGGGGAGATGGAAGTACGGATTTTTTCAGATATTCGGTTACCGATGGCACATGGACGCCTCTTGCCAGTTCTCCCGGAATAATTACAAACCGCGCACTGGTTAGAGATGGAACCAGCGATCTGATATACGCGCTTGGTGGCAGCGGCACGGCGGCGCTTTATGTATATTCTATTTCAAGCAACAATTGGACGACGCTTGCCTCCGCGCCGGGAAATTTCGGGACGACATCAAATAACATGGTCCTTGGCGAAGGAGGGTATATCTATGCTTTGGCCGCGGGGAATACAACCAGCTTTTATCGGTATTCCATCTCAGAAAATTCGTGGACAACATTAGCAAATGCACCCGCATTTATTACTGCCAGCATGTTTATGCTCCACAATACGAATGAGGATTTTATTTACGTGCTTAAGGGCGGAACCACTTCATTTTATCGATACTCCATTTCTGAAAATAGTTGGGCAACTCTGGCGTCTTTATCGGTGTCGGCATCGACAGGATCGTTTATGTTGCGTAACGGTGATGACGACAGTGTTTATGTCATTCATGGAGGAAGTTCATCATTTTCACGTTACTCCATATCAGGGGATAGCTGGACTCCGCTTGCATCTACGGCTTACGTAAGAGAGGGGAGCACATTACGGTTGAATGGAGACAATATTTACCTTGCCGCGGGAGGATTTTCGGAGCATTTTCGGCGTTATTCCATTACCAACAATACGTGGACCACGCTGTCTTCTGTGCCGACCAGGGTAAGTACTGGCGGATATATGCTGCATCATCCATCGGAGGATAAGATTTATGTCGTACCCGGCGGGAGCACAAATGCAGTCCATGTGTACTCTGTCTCGCAAGGGGAATGGTTAAGCATGCAAAGTACCGTGAAAACCCAGGGGGGCATCGGAGTTGGTGCGCGGCTGTTATATGATCCATCGTCAGAGTTGATGTACCTTGTAAGAGGTGACAGCACAACGTCATTTTACAAATATGACATTGCGAACAAATCTTGGGCATCTCTTGCCAGCCTCCCGTCCAACATTACAGCTGGAGATTCCATAATCCGCAATAGTGATGATGACTATATTTATCTGCTGCGTGAATCAAATACAACGGGGTTTTACCGGTATTCAATCACAAATGACAGCTGGACAACCCTTGCGCCGATTCCTGCGGCTGCCTGGAACGGAAGCTTCCTGATTCGTAATGGAAGCGATGATTACATCTATGCGCTGCGGGGCAATAAGAGCTCTGGTTTTTATCGGTACTCGATCGCTGCAAACGAATGGGAGTCCTTGGCGGATGTGCCAGGAACGGTTGATTCGGGGGGGGCAATGCTGCGCTATGCTTCTGACAATGAAATCTATGTCGTGCGCGGTAAGGCCACAGGGGACTTTTATAAGTACACAATATCAACGAATGAATGGATAACTCTCGCGCCGGCACCAGGTCTAATAAGTCTAGGCGGCCGCGCGATTCGAAACGGGGCCAGCAATGATATCTATGTTGTACGAGGCGACCGGCAAAGAGGTTTTTACCGATATTCTATCACAGACAATACCTGGGTGAGTCTCCCTGACGTTCCTGGCGAAGTGAGTTCGGGGTCGTCCATGATGTTTGGCCGTTCCGCAGATGAAATTCTGCTTCTGCAAGGGTATCAGCGCTCCGCGATATATCAATACACAATTTCTACTAATAGCTGGTCCACATTTGCCGGTGTTCCTGGGCGCGTGGATGCAGGAGGTAATATGGTTCTGAGCGATGATGGAAACGTTTTGTATGTTGTTCAGGGTAATAAGTCGGATAATTTTTGGGAGTACACGATTAATCAGGTTGATTACGCTCCCTCCGGCACCTTTACCTCCGCGGTCATAGACACTTCCGGCGTACTTGGCTTTGGTGATTTAGCTTGGACGCAAACTGTGCCTGCCGGTACGTCCTTGACGGTTGCCACACGCACAGGCAGTACACCAGAGCCGGACAATGCGTGGTCGGAATGGAGTGATGAAATGTCTGATCCATCTGGTGCTCCAATGGCTTCTCCGGTTGCGCGTTACGTGCAATATCGAGCTTTGTTTGCTTCTTCCAATTCGGAACGGACGCCGAGACTGCATGATCTGACAATCGCATATACCGCGTATCAACCGTCGGGCACTTTGGAATCATCGATCTTTAACTCCTTCAATGCAGGAAATCTGGTTGGTGGTATCTCCTGGCAGGAGGATGAAACTTTGCCAGCCGGCACCGGCGTGACGCTTTCTTTACGTGCGGCTCCAAGCGTTGCGGAACTTGTTGGTCCGTGGGCTGATTTCACCAATGCGACAGCTAATTGCCAAAAATCAAACGATACTGTTACCTGTTTGCCGGAAAGCATTCCTGCTCAGATGAAATCGGGGAAAGATGCTCAGGTTTTCCAGTATAAAATAACATTGCAAACGGATGATAGGGGGCATACTCCAACGATCTCATCCGTTTCGATTGGCTATGGTTTGGAAGAATCCAGAACCCGCGGAGGAACAATCATGGCAACAAAAGAAATCATCAATGATAATGAAGGAACAAAATCACAGGATAGTTTCTCGCTCTTCATCAATGGAAGTGCGATTGAAGCTGATACCGCATACAGGTATCCTGCGGGAATGTATGTCATCACCGCGACAAAAGATCCTTCCTATGCGCAGTACTTCTCCGAGGGGTGTACGGAAGAAGGAATCATTTATTTGGATCAGGAAGAAGTGAAAACCTGCCGCGTTGTTATTGATGATCTCGGCTCTTCTCAGATTTCGGAACAGCCGTCGGGGGTGCCTTCTCCTCCGGAGCCGTCGGAAACACAAGATGGTTCGCATCAACTTTCGTATGACGTGGGTCAAGCCCTTGCCTCAGCACCGACGATCAGTCTTGATAAAGATCTGATGGTTGCAGGGACGGGAGGATGCGAGCCGGAAACGCTTCTCAAAGCCGAGGATGATAAAACTGTTTATTACTGTGGCGTTGATCGAAAAAAATACTACTTTCCGGATGAAGGAACCTATTATAGCTGGTATGAAGATTTCGCGGGTATACAGGTTGTTTCTCAAGAACGTCTTTCGCGTATTGATTCGGGTGGAATGGTGACCTACCGGCCGGGGAAAAAAATGCTTAAAACAATGGCGTCTGCAGATGTTTACGTTGTCGGAAAAGGAGGCGTTTTACACCTGGTTCCAGATGAGACATTAGCCTCAGCACTCTATGGCAGATATTGGACAACTTTTGTTTCAGATTTGAACCCGGTTTTTTTCAAAGAGTATAAAATAGGGGAGCCGGTAATAATCGTGCCTTAATGGTTCCTTGAGCGGCATCAAATCAGTGCTATTTAATAGATAGATTTATTCATCCATTACTATGAAAAAAACAACCTACATCGACGCATACGTTCTGGTCATCAAAAAAAAGAACCTCGCAAAATATAAAGAAGCTGCCAGAGAAGGAGCCAAAGCATGGATGAAGCATGGAGCCCTTGCGTATCGCGAATGTGTCGGAGATGATCTTACTCCCAATATGGGAGGCTATGAAGTGTTACAGTTTCCGAAACTCGTCAACTTAAAAAAAGATGAAGTTGTTTTCTTTTCATATATTGAATACAAGAACAAAACGCATCGAAATCAAGTAAATAAAAAGGTGCACAAAGAAATGGAGGAGTATGCCAAAGAGCACCCTGATCATATGAAGGATATGCCGTTTGATTTGAAGAAAATGGCTTACGGTGGATTTAAGGTCGTCGTTGGATCGTAATAGCAAGTTCACAAAGCACCGTTCATCTGAGCGGTGTTTTTGTTTGTTAGAAGGGTGACTCTGTACATTCTCCTAAGTTTCTGTATACTTTGGTGATCTAATTGTCCAACAATCAAACTGTATGTCGCATTCGGAAAAAGACCTCACCAAGGGTCCTATTTTTTCGCAACTTTGGTCCTTGGCTTGGCCGATGATGCTGTCCATGTTCTTCTACACGCTCTACGGAATTGTCGATACCTTCTGGGTAGGGAAACTTTCCGTGGAGTCTATTGCCGCGGTCAGCATATCTCAAATCGTGCTGTTCATCATGATTTCGTTGAGCATGGGAATTGCCGTAGGTTCGGGTGTGGTGATGGCTATGCGCATCGGCGCGAAAGACGATCTTGGGGCAGAACGAACGCTGGCTCAGTCATTCGCGCTCGCGGGGGTTGCCTCACTTTTCTTCACCACGATTTGTTTCGTTTTCCAGCACTCATTGCTAACGCTTTCCGGAGCTGTCGGGGCGATTTACGATCCGGCGAAGGTTTATTTCTCCATTACGGCGGGCGGTTCCATTCTATTCTTTCTTCTCATGAACGTGATGTTTGCGTTCAACGCGGAAGGAGATACCTTCACGCTGACAAAGCTCTTCGCGGTTTCAACCTTCATCAATATCGTGCTTGATCCGCTCATGATTTTTGGATACGGCTTTATCCCGGCATTGGGCATTGCCGGAGCCGCCTATGCCACACTCATCTCACAGGCGGTTTTTGTGGCGTCGGGGCTGTACGTGCTGTCTCGCCCTTCGCGCAGAACGCGTTTTAACTGGCGTTATGTGGGGATCCGCTGGCAGTCAGCCAGAGAGGTTTTACGGATTGGCATTCCCGCTTCGCTTACCCAGGTGATCAATCCGGTGGGGTTGGCGGTGCTTGTCTCTTTAGTTTCACGAACATTCCTTGAGGCTGGTGCGACCGCGTTCAGCTTGGTTTTCCGTTTGGAATTTTTCGCGTATCTTCCAGCGGCCGGTTTCGGGATGGCGGCGATGGCCATGATGAGCCAGAGCATGGGCGCGGGCAATATGCAGCGTGCCGATGAAGTTTTCAAGAAAGCGGTCCTTGTCGGATTTCTATCGGCGACGGGGCTTGGCTTGCTGATGGTTGTGCTTGGCAGATATATCATCGGTGCTTTCACGGCTGATCCGACGGTGATTGCCTACGCAACGCAATATCTGTTCATTGTGGCTGTTACCTATGGATGCTTGGCTGTTGGCATGATTGTGGCCAGCTCCTTTCAGGCCATTGGCCGCTCATGGCCCGGCTTCTGGTTATTCTTCCTGAAGTTCTTCGTGCTTTCTATCCCGCTTGCCTATCTTGCCGTGCGCTATTTCCCGGGCAATATCCAGCCGATCTGGTGGGCGATCGCCATTGGCAACGTTGTCCTGGCTGCAGCTGGTTACAGCTGGAAGAGCAGGACGCAAAAACCGAGCTTGGTCCAAGCCGAGGCAACCGCAAGCGCCTAGAAATCTTCTGAGAAAAAAAGCGCCCGAGGGCGCTTTTTCGTTACTGTTTTCTTGTCGCGTCTGACTGGAGAAACAGCCACCCCGATCCTGCGTAGAGTGCCGCAAAGAATGCGTTAATCAGGAATACGCCCGCTACTCCTGGCGACCATGAAATTTCTGAAGTATCCCAAAAGAGCAGCGCGATGACGGGAATGAGCATTTGAGTGATGGCGGTCGCAAAAAGGGTGATCGCCATCCCTTTTGCCTTCAGAAGCGAGAAGACGGATCCAACCAGTAGCACCAATGGAATGGCTGCGTAAAGAATGTTGACCGGTCCGTCGCCAATAATGCCGACAGCCGCGTTGATCCAAATGAGCAGAAAGGTTGACACGCAAGCCATGGCAACGGCCGCGCGATAGGCGGATGTGCCACCTTTGCTTGAGATCAGTTCGTAAGCCAGTCCCGTGCCAAAGAGCAGAACGCCCGCGAAGATGAAATCAGAGAGTGTCCAAACGACATTATCACTGAACTGCATGGCAATCAGCGGTATAAGGAGAATGAGTGCCGTCACGAACGCGACGGCCAAGATACGTTTCTGTTTCATAAAGGTTCGAGTTAAGTCTTCTTTAATAATGCTCAAGCTTGTTTCCATGTATAACCAGAGCGCGTAAGGCAGTAATGGCTTGCGTGTTTGTTCCCGCTCGTGAAGCAGGTCGGCGAATGTTTGTTCCATCTCCTCGCCAAATCGGTCATGAAATGGTTTTGCGTAAAAGAGCAGCAGCTGTGCGTACCAGCGGCGGTAACGTTTGGTCCTGCTATGCTGCATAGGCCAGAGATTTTGGTGAAAGACGCTTTTGTTTAGCAACGGCGACTACTCTGCGATAGCGGTCAAGCTCCGCATTGAGCGCCTGCTGGCCAAGCGCGGTGATTCTGTAGTAGACGCGACGTTCGTCGTCCATGTCAGGATCACGTTTTTTTCCGCTTTCGCTGATCAAGCCGGCCTCGATCATGCGTCCAAGAGATCCATAGAGTGTGCCGGGTCCCATCTTTACTTTGCCTTGAGAATCAATCTCGGTCTGTTTCATGATTCCATAGCCATGGCGCTCCTGCGTGGAAAGTGCAAGCAGAATGTGCAGCACGGCGGGCGTGAGAGGCGAACTTGATGGTGGTTTCATATGAAAGGATCATGTATCCGTTACGGATATATGTCAAGCGGCCGTCATTGCTGTTGTTTTTGCCAAGCAGAGGGGAAGTGAGTGATAGCAAAGATCAGTATTTGCTATACTGTTTTCATGCAGAAGACAAAAACACAATCTCCATGGCTAGAACAGCTTGACCGCAAGCGGGCAAAGCGGCAGCTATTTGGCAGCCATCATTGCGATGTTGCCGTTATCGGCGCGGGGATCGCGGGAGTAACAACCGCCTACTTTTTGCTCACACGGACGAACAAAAACATCCTGCTGGTTGAATCCGGTCGCGTGGCACATGGCGCCACGGGGCATAATGCCGGGCAGATCGCAAGCTATTTTGAAAAGCCGTTTGCAGAAATCGTCAGCGAATTCGGGTTGAAAATGGCGGTTGAGGGGGAAGAGCTTGTAAAATCCTCCTGGGATTTGCTGGCTGATATCCGCGCTGATTTGCGGCTTGAAACGGAGTGCCATGTCTTTAACGGCTATGCAGGCATTGTCGACAAAGAAGAATTGCTTGACCGTCTTAAAGAGAAAAAGAAAAAGGCGAGCGCTGGCGGGAGGCCGGAAATGATTTATGTTTCCGATGCTTTTATCAAAAAAGCAGCTATCCCGGCTTCGTATAAGCGGTTTTATACGGTTATTTCAAGCAAGTCATTGATGGATGTGCTGCAGACAAAGGACAAGCATTACATCGCAGCGCTTTCTTCAAGGAAAGGGTGCATGAATAGCGCGAAATTCTCAGAAGAAGTCGTGCGCAAACTGCTTGAACGGTATTCCGGCCGGCTCATGCTCACGGAGCATACGCATGTGAACAAGATCGCTCTCTATAAACGTTATGGAATTCTTGAAGCGGCATCGTTGCGGGCCAGGGCCAAGAGAATCGTGCTGTGCACCAACGGATTTGAGAATTTCACCATTCAGAATCATGCCGGTGCCAATATCGACGTAAAATTCCATCATCTGGTACGCGGATCTATCGGCTACATGGCCGCATTTGAAGAGACGCCGCAAATGGCGCCAACGGCGATCAGCTACCTTCCCACGCATCTTTCCGATATGACCGGCGCTTATGACAGCGAACCCTATTACTATTTAACGCGCAGACCTACAGCTTCGCCGGAGAAAGGGCTTGTCTGTATTGGCGGACCCGAATCGCATATGGATGACAGTACCGGGTATCGCCGCGAGCATCCCTATCCTGAAGAGGCGAAGAAAATGATCGAAAAATTTGTGGCAAAAACCTATCGCCATGCGGGAAAAACATTGCGGTTTACGCATTTATGGCATGGTCTGATGGGATATACGCCAAATGGGATACGCTGCGTTGGACCGGAGAGCTGCAACCCGGTTTTGATGTATAATCTGGGATGCAATGGGGTGGGCATTCTTCCTTCCGTTTATGGCAGTTTCCGTATTTCGCAGATGGTGAATGGGGAACAAATCGATCCAAGTATTTTCGATCCGGTGGATTTGCGCTGTTCGCTGCCAGGTGAACAGCAGCTTGATAATAGGCCCGCAGACCGGCTGAAACGAATTTTGTTTTCCGGTTGGAAGACGGCCGCGTGGTGCGCGCTTATGATTCTGCTTGCTCTGATCTTGCGGGTACTCTAACATCGTTCTGCTCTCTTTCAATAACCAAAACATCGCCCTTGCGGGGCGATGTTTTTTACCGGGCAAGCGCGCGGTCAATGTCTTGCAGCAGCTGATCGATCCGGGAAATTGCCTGCTGCGCATCTTGTTTCCATTGCCCGGCCAATTCCAGAACGCCTTGTTCGATTTCTCTGACCGGCTGCGCTTCATCTCCCTCAAGATCAGCCGCGACATCTCTGAGATCATCCCGCAGGTCGTCCATATCTTCCTGTATGTCTTGTTGATCGTCCTCATTTTCAATCGCGCGGCGGATGTCGCGTAAATCCTCTGCGGCGCCGCGCAAAGCCATGTCCGCCTGCCAGGAATCAAACCGGTTGTCCCAGCTGTTGAACTGATCCTGGGCGTACCGGCGGATGCTTTGATCTCCTCGTGCATAGGCGCTCCAGCCAACGATCAGGGCGATGACGGCCACGACCAGTGCGATCCAGGCGACAAGTGTTGCTCCGTTTCCGTTTCTCATAGGCAGGGGTTAAGATTCAACTTCTTTCATATTTGATTTGAATGTTTCTTTTTCCTGCTCGAATTGCTCGCCCAGCTCTTGGCGCTCTTTTTCGTCGCAGAGGTCTTCCACGCGTTTGAAGAATTCCCCCTCTTCTTCCTGCACATGATGCAGCACGATTTGTTTCAGCTCATCCAGATTGTCTTGCCATTCTTCCGAGAGCGGGGCCGCATTCTCCATTTCATTAAGCAATTCCTCCGCCTCGCCGTGTTCTTGTTTGTATTCACGAATCTCGTCGGATGTGTCTTGTTCGAGCCGCTGGTAAACGGTTTTTTCTTCACCGATCGTATGTGCGAGAAGCATTTGCTTGAGCAGACTGAACCGGTCATAAGCGGTTTCTTTGTCAGTTTCCTCTGAGAGCTTTTCAAAGAGTTCCTGGACATCCTCATGATCACGTTTGATTAACGCAAGAATATCTTTCTTGTTCATAAGAGTTGGTCCTCCACTTCTGATTCTCATTACAGAAGCTTTAAGGAAATGTTTGCAGACACGGCCGCGCACAAGAAGGTTTTGTCATCAAAGCGAGACAAAAAGCCAATGAAAAAACCGCCCCGAATGGGACGGTTTTTTCCTGCTATCTTACCAAAGCCGTTTACGCTTTTGGTCGAGCAACGTTGACAGAAATCGCTCGTCCGAGCGCTTCGCTGCCGTCCAGTGCGTCGATAGCTGTCTGAGCTTCTGCGTCTGAAGCCATTTCCACGAAACCAAAGCCTCGGCTTTTTCCGGTTTCACGGTCGGTTACAACGCGTGCAGAAACCACCTGCCCGTGCTGGGCGAAGAGGTCCTGAAGCTCCTGGTCGGTTGTAGACCATGGAAGGCCACCGACGAACAACTTGTTTTGCATAACAAGAGGAGTCTTGCTTAATAATAAAGAGCACCATCCCCATTTGTCATGAAACAAAACAGGTAAGGTAACGCTCGGAGTATAGCATATTTTGGCGTTTTGTCAAGATTTTCGCGGTCAGTACGGCTGCTGATAGCCGGGAGGCATCAGGAAACAACAGAAGCGAGGCGGCGGAAGTGGCGGATACGGCTGCGGCTGCCAAGGGTCCTGCGGGTAGAAATGCGGAGGAGGAAGCTGCGGATGCCTGCGGTAAGGGGGTTGCTCTTCCGGCACGAAAAAACCATCGCCTGGTACGTGGGGATTCGCTCGATAATATTCGTTTCTGCGCCTGACAAATTCTTCGGGGTTGCGGAAAAGATCGTCACCGTCCGGCAATCCCTGGTTTGGGTAATAGACATCTCTTGGCCGCGGCGTATAGGTATCCCTCGTTTCGCTGCATGGGGTTTGCTCGTAAGGATTCTGCTGGTATGAAGGCTCCCCGTTGATGGGGATGTCAGCTGGATAAGACGGGTTGTATGGAGGCCCATACGGAGATTGAGCCTGGCTGAGCCCCGGCAGAGCGAGGAACGGTGCGATCAAAAAAAAGATTTGCTTTTTCATACACTAGCGGTCTCCGGGGAAACGGCCAAAGCTCCGTTCAAACCCTTTAAATCCCTGATAAATTTCCTGAGGCTGGTAAAGATAGTTATAGCGGTCAAGCCGGTCATGCTGAAATCCGTCAATCGGTCTTGGATCAAACCCTTTAAATCCCCGGTAGGGATCAAAGCGGAGATTTGAACGATTGAACTGGTCTAGGCGATCATCAAAGAAGAAATCTGAACCCTGTCCGCGGCGGAAATCTCCTTCGTACTGTTCACCGAACCGGGGGAGATACCCATAGTAGCCATATCCAGGATACCCGCCGTGGCGAGGATACCCTCCGTATCCTGGGTAATAGCCGCCATATCTTGGAATATTCGCGTAGCGCCCATAATCAGGATATCCGCCGTATCCGCTGCAAGAACCGCAGCTGCTCCCAGAGTGGGCAAAAACCTCTGAAAGAGGAGTTAAAGCCAGCAATGGAATGATGAGGTAAAGCCATTTCATATCAATCTCTAATACAGCTCATTTTGCAGGATGTTCTAAGATCATTTGGTGTATATACGGGTGGTTATGCCAAAACAATCACGATCAAAGCCATCCAAACGAAACAATCCCATAGCCAGCCTGAGCAAAAAGGAGCAGCGGGAGTATGAACATATAAAGAACAGTGCGAGAAAAACCGGGCGGTATAAAGGAAGGGAAAAAGAGGTGGCTGCGCGCACGGTGATGAAACACCATAAGCAGCGCGGACATGCAAAGTGAGCTGTTGAGAGAGACTTGCTGGTGAGGGGGTATGTAGGAGATATGAAATCCTCTTATCTGCTGATTTATAATCCCAAAGCCGGCAGGAAACGTTTTTTGCTTTCTCGAACCTGCCGCGTGCTGCTTCCTGACCTGCTTGTGCTTTGTAAAAAGCACGCGCTGAATGTGCGGGCGGTCGTCACGAAATCTCGGCAGGATACCACGGATGTGGCGCGCAACGAAGGAGGCCGCTACAAAGGCGTATTGGTGGCAGGCGGGGACGGAACATTGCATGAGGTGGTCAATGGCCTTCCTTTTGATTGCGGTCCTGTCGGGATTTTGCCATGCGGCAGCGTGATGCACTCGGTTAAGCGGCTCGGTATTTCAAAAGATATTGAGCAAGCTGTGGCAAGGCTCATGCAGCCAAAACCTGAGCGCGTGTTTTTAGGCGAGTTTCAGGGAGAAAGCCAGCATGGATATTTCATCTCAAGCCTGAGAATCGGCTGGGCTCCTAAATGCATGCATATGCTGACGAACGAATCAACGTTTGCACGAAAGTGCCGCGCGGCTTTGCGGCGGAATTCCGTGACGGTAACCGGATCCTGCGGAATGGCCTGGGTGCGATTGCATGGGCAGGAATTATCCGCGTTTCTAATGGATGCGGGGGCTGAGAAGCTTTGCCTGCATATCCATGAAGGAGGGATGTTGTCGCTTTTGCGAGACTATGTACGGCAAATACAAGAGGGCGTGAATGGAATGCCCGCCATAGAAATCGACTCTCTGCTTGTTCAGTCGTCCTTGCCGCTGCCAATGACATTTGACGGCATTTCGGTGCAAAGCAATAAGCTGCAGATACGAGTGAGTTCAAGATCCATGCTTTTCCTTACTTAAGCGATTCCAAGCAGCTGTTTGAGTTCCTGCGCGTTTATGGGCGCATGGGCATGCGGGTCATTATTAAAGTAGCAATAGACATCTTTTTTTGTTTTGGCCCATTGCTGTATGCGCTCGGCCCATTTGCCTAGATCCCGCTTCTGATATTTACCCTGGTATTTTCCTGAAGCGCCGTGCATCCGAATATAAACAAAGTCGGTTGTCACCCAATGCGGCGTTTTCTGGCCTGCCATGTGGTAGATCACAAATGCGCAGTGATGCTTTTGCAATGATGCGCGTACTTCATTGTTAAACCAGCTTGGATTTCTAAACTCGAATGCAAAGCGGTGGTTTTTGGGCAGGGCGCGCAAACATTGATCCAGCCGCTGTTGGTTATGTTTCAGGCTTGGAGGAAGCTGAATCAGAATGGGGCCGAGCTTCGGCCGTAAACCCCTGATGACAGAAAGATACGGCTTGATGGTTTCTTTTGGGCTTCGCAATTTTTTGACATGCGTGGTCATGCGATGCGCTTTGCAGGAAAAAATAAACTGTTCCGGCACGGCTTGTTTCCATGAGCGGATAACGTTCTTTGAAGGGATTCGGTAAAATGTCGCGTTTATTTCGACGGTCTGAAAGGTTCGCGCATAGTGGGCCAGCCAGGATTTTTGCGGCAGTCCGCCGGGATAGAATGTGCCTTTCCAGTCTGCATAATTCCATCCTGATGTGCCGATATGAATACGCGTTTTCCAAGCGGGAATCTTCATACGTCGGATGAAATATGCGTCAGCGAGGCAACGATTTTTGGAATGCGAGCGAAATCCTGTTCCAGCAGCGGCTTAAGCTTTCTCTGGTGCAAAACAGCTGCCGGGTGATGAACGGCATAGCAAGTCAATCCCGAGGAAAGCAGAATTATTTTGCCATGCATCAGGTCCATAGAGGGGAGCGGAATCGGTTCGCCGTCCCATTCAAGCATGACTTGCAATGCATGCCTGCCAAGGGTCACAATCAGGGTCGGCTTGATGATCGCGATTTGCGATTGAAGGTAGGGAAGGCAGGCGGCGATTTCGTTTCGCGTCGGAGCGCGGTTTTGAGGAGGGTGGAATTTTTCAATGCTTGTGATAAAAACATCTGTCCGTAAAAGCCCTGCCACTCGCAGCAAATCGTCAAAGATCTTGCCTGCCGCCCCGACAAATGGCCGTCCTTGTTCATTTTCCGCTCTGCCAGGAGCTTCGCCAAGAAAGAGCACGTCAGCATCCGGGTTGCCTTCTCCGGCAACGGGAACAACTCCCTTCCTTCGAAGCGGACAGGGAGAGGATTTCAGCTCCTCGGCAATTTGTCTGAGCGCGGATGCCTTTGCTTCGTCCATAAGCGTCCGTACTAATACCGGTTCATCCCGTATCTGCAGACATCGTCATTGTTTGACACTTCAAACGGCAAAAAGGAAAGGAAACGAATGGGGGCATGGTAGCAACCATTACTATGCCGCATGAAGCAAAAACAACCACGGACCATAATGAAATCCGCGCCTGGGTGGAGTCCAGAGACGGCCGCCCTGCGAAAGTAAAATGCGTTGGCGAACAGGAAGGAGAAGGGATTCTCAGGATCGATTTTCCCGGAGGCGCTGGCGAAGAGAGCCTGGAGCCGATACCCTGGGAAGAGTTTTTTGACATTTTTGAATCGAGAAATCTTGCCTTTTTATACCAGGAGGAGCTTGCATCAGGAGAAGAGAGCCGCTTTTTCAAATTCGTGCGCCGCGAAGAATAACCGCTGTCGTTTCAATGGAGTATCCGCTATACTAAAGGAAATCATCGCCTCATATGCCAAATGTCTGCTCCGACGAAGAATTCCGCGAAAAACTCAGCCCGCAGCAATATAAGGTTTTGCGGGAGAAAGGCACGGAAGCTCCATTCAGCGGGAAATATTATAAAGAGAACCGGGACGGCATGTATCAATGCGCAGCCTGCGGGCAACGATTGTTTTCTTCAGATGCGAAATTTGAATCCGGAAGCGGCTGGCCGAGTTTTGACCGCCCTGAAAACATGGAGCATGTTATTTTGCAGCCTGATGACAACCATGGTATGCATCGGGTCGAAGTACTTTGCAAAAATTGCAACAGCCATCTTGGACATGTCTTTGACGACGGTCCTCAGGAAACAACCGGACAGCGCTATTGCATCAACTCAATTGCTTTGAACTTTGAGCCAAAAGAAAAATAAAACCCGTGGACACTATGTCCCAAAAACTCAGTTGGTTTGATAAGCTTGTTCATTATTTTTTCAGGCCTAATCGTGGCCGTGTTTTTGCCGAAACGATTTTTTTGATGCTGATTCTTGTGCCGCTTACGGCCGTCTTTTTTTTCGCAACCTCTAATGCTTATGTCAGGATTTCTGAGAGCGCTCGTGAGCAGCATCTGGCTCAAATGAGAACCAACGCGTTCGTTGTAAAAAGCAATCTGGATAGGGTTGCTTCCATAGCGATTTCTGCAGCAAATCGGCGACAATTTCAGGCTATGATTAGAACCGGCGAGTGGGAAGATGCCGGCGCGCTTATGCAAGATATTCCCCGTGATTTTACCGATATTACACATGTTTTGGTGCTTGACCCTGAAGGCTTGGTGAAGGTTGATACTCCGCACTTAACCGGTATATCCGGCAGAGATAAAAGCTTTCAGCCCTGGTTCCAGCTTGCCGTTGACTCGGGGGGGGCGGTTGTGTCGGGCGTGTACCAGAGGTTGTCGCAACCAAGAATGAACGTTGTCTCGATTACGGTTCCTGTTCGTGAACATGAAACGGAAGTGATCCTTGGCTATCTAGTGCTTGAACTCGAAACGAGCCGGATCGGACAATGGCTCAGTGAGAAGCACCAGGATGGCGTGATGCACCTGGTCGACGGGCAAGGCAACGTCATCACGAGTGCAAATTCAGAGATCAACTCGTTTCATCCTTACGTTTCGATGCGTCAGGATGCCGTGTATGAATTGACCGATCCTGTTTCAGGTAACGATGCCGTCATTGTGACGGTCCCGATACAGGGGCATGAGTGGTCGGTTGTTCTTGAGCATGATCGGGATACGTTTTTCAAAGAGCGTAGTCGGGCGACGCTCATTCTGCTTGTCGTCAATGGATTTGTCATCGTGGTCGGCACAGTACTTGCTCTGTTTGTGTTGAGGGTGGTGAGACGCATGTCAGAATATCACCGCAGGGATGAAGCCTATCTCCAAAACATTGGCGATGCGGTTTTTGCGATTGATCGTTTTTGGAACATCACACTTTGGAATCCAAAAGCAGCGGAGTTGACCGGCTGGAAACTGCAAGAGGTTATTGGGAAACCCTTCAGAGAGTTTGTGCGTTTTGTGAATGAACATGACCGCCAAGAGAACATCGCGTTTATCGAAGAGACCATGCTCTACGGAAAGCCCTCGGATATGCCGCAGGATATATTGCTTGTAAAGCGTGATGGTTCCACACTCCCGGTGAGCGATGCCGCCACCCCTCTCTTTGATGCTGACGGGAGAATAACGGGTGCGATTGTGGTTTTTCGCGATGTCACTGCCGAAAAGGACTATTTGCGGATCAGAGAAGAGTTTGCCTCCCTGGCTTCACATGAACTTCGGACGCCAATTACAGCAATTAACGGGTACTCAGACATGCTGTTGTCCGGCACATTTGGGAAAATTCCTAAAAAGCAAAAAGAAGCTGTGAAAAAAATTGCGGAGGCAGGAGAACGAATGGCCGCCATCATAGGGGGTATGTTGAGGTCGGTTCAGCTTGAACGTGGAATCATTGATGTCCACGCTGAATTGCTGGATGCAAGAGATCTTATCCAAGATGTTCTCTCATCATTTGATTTGCAAATCAAGGAGAAGAAATTGGATGTGCTCACTGCCTATGACGAACGAACACCTCTGATGATGCTGGATCCTGATTTGTTTACCACGGTCATAAACAACATTATCTCCAACGCGGTTAAGTATACGCCGGAAAAAGGGCAGATCACGATTAGGATTGACAAGAAAGGAAGAGGAGCGATTCTTGCTGTAGAGGATACGGGATATGGTATCCCTAAAGAAGATCAGCAGAGAGTGTTTGAAGGGTTGTTCAGGGCAGACAATGTCAAGGCAAAAGTTGAGGGAACCGGACTTGGGTTGTACATTACCAAAATGATTGCGGACCTGACTGGCCTTTCAATTTCATTTACATCCGAACTCAATAAAGGGACGACTTTTTTTGTTGAAATCCCCGAAGGCGGCATGAGACGCAGGCTAGTTAATTAACTGTATGCGCGCGCAAGCACGATGCCAACCGCCTGAGCAACATTCAGTGATTCCAGGCTTTTTTCATGCGGAATAAACAAAGAAGGTGAATCCGTGTTCAAGGAAATGCCTCTTCCTTCCGAGCCGGCAATAAGGATGCATGAATGCAGATCCGCCCGCGCATAAGGTATTGCGTCGGTTTGCTGCTCCATCCTATAAACAGATTTTTCGGAATTTTTTACGAAGTCTTCAGCTGCTGTTGGAGTCAATTCTCTCCAGGGAATGTGAAAGACCGCGCCGGCTGAAGAGCGGATGACCTTAGGGCTTGCCATGTCAGCCGCGTTGACAAGAATCATGGACGCGGCGAATGCCTGGCAAAGTCTGGCGATCGCTCCTACGTTTCCTGGATCCTGCACGCCGTCTAAGAGCACAATGCGATTGCGGCTTTGCACGTCATCAAGACTCCATTCGGGAATCTTGGCCACACCGGCGATTTGCTGCGGGGTAGTTGTGGTGACGAGTTCATGAAAGACCTCGGTATCCGCCGGTGTAAAAGTGTACAGTAGTTTGTCTTGAAGCTCAGACACGAGCTTCTCTCCTTCCACAAGACAGAGGCCGTGTTCCTGGCGGCCTCTTTTGTGGTGTAGTTGTTTGATCTGTTTGATTTTGGCCTGGCTGAGCATATGCTTGTGGTCAAAGAGAAGCGAGGTTATACTGATGCAGGGGCAGAGCGGCGGTTCTGCTTCTTTTCATTGTTAGGCTATGAAGGAAATGTTTAAAGCTTTGCGGACAGTCTACGGGAAAAAAAGGTATCTTTTGATTTCATGCGTGCTGGCCGTGGTTTTGCTCTTCGTGGCGGCGCTTATTCCAAGCCTGGCCACGCTTGAAAATGCTTTTCTTTCTCCGATTCTCAATCGTGAAGCCAAATGGTCGGTGTTTATTGATGCGCTGTTTCTATTCCGCGTCGGGTATACGCCATTGCAACAGGTGCTGGTGATTCTTGGTGTTTTCCTGCTTTCTATTTACCTGTCCATGCTCCTGCAACATATCAGAAAGCGGGCCGCCATTCAAAAAGCTGGGGGAGCCGGGCTGCTTGGCATGCTGATCGGGATGTTTGGGCTCGGCTGCGGAGCATGCGGTACCTTTCTGCTTTCATCGCTTCTTGGGGTGACGGCAGCCGGTGCCTTTCTCGCTTTTCTGCCATTGAGGGGAGCGGAGTTCCTCTTCATTGGGAATGCCCTTATCCTGCTTTCCATTTATTCACTCGCGAAAAAAATCAATGAGCCGATGGTTTGCCTCCCGCCAGTCAAAGGCCATTAAACACAATCTATGGAATATCCTCTGGATCTTAAACGTTCTCTCATCATTGACGAGCTCTTTGATCTCTCGTTGTATCAGACCCTATTGCGCCATGCCAAAGGCCAGACAAAGGAGACGCTTGAGCACCTTGTTGCCGTTGAAACCAAGCACGTCGCGATCTGGCAGAATTTTTTTCATTTGCAGATCAATGAACTCCCTGCGGGCAAGCGTGTCAAGCTTGCTGTTTTGTCCTTCTTCTGCCGACTCTTTGGTGTTCGGGCGATCCATCTCATTCTTGAGGGTATTGAAGTGTACGGTATCAAAAAATATTTGCGCATTTGGGAGCACTATAAAGATGATCCTGAAATGCGCCAGGCGCTTGATGAAATTCTGCGCGAAGAATTCGAACATGAAGATCAGATTGTGTCCGGCCTGATTCAGCAACAGGTGCATCCGGAACGGATTCGCAACTTTTTTCTCGGTTTTAATGACGGCCTTGTTGAAATTACCGGCGCGATCGGCGGGTTCTTTGCCGCATTCGCGCATATCCCTTCCATTCTGATTGCTGGTACCACGGTTGCCGTGGCCGGAGCTTTTTCCATGGCGGCTGGCGCCTTTGCTGCAACGGAATCCGAGCGCGAAGTACAAAACCTTGAACAGGGGAAGAAACAGTTTCTTGGGGAGACGGCCCCGGCGGAGGAGCAATCCTCTCCATTTTCTGCGGCTTTGCTTGTGGGCGGGGCATATCTTTGCGGCGCAGCGGTTCCTGTTGTCCCCATTCTTTTTGGCGCGCAAAGTGTTTGGTATTCAATCGTAGCGGGAATGATCGTGACTTCAGTTGTGTCGTATATCCTGGCATTCTTTTCCGGTATGCGGATCCGCCGCCGGATTGGTATCAATGTTCTTCTCATGGTTGCCGCGGTAAGCGTTACCTATCTTATCGGCAGCGCCGTCAAAGGCATTTGGGGGATTGAGGTTTAGGGGGCATATTGTTTTTGATGTTCATGTGTTAACGGGTTAACGAGTTGCAGGCGAGGGGGCGAAACCGTTAAGGAAAATGCCGTTACGGTTTTTCAGTTTTTGCGCTTTTCAGATTTTTTCCTTTTGAAAACTCGTCATAGGTTTTAGGGCGGGTTTCTCGTTTTTATTCTTTTCTTTTTTTTCGCTTGACTTTTTCTTAGAGATGCGTATAATTAGACGATCTAATTAAAATTGCATGTCTACGCATATTGACCATCTCATGGAACTCATTGAGGCCGTGGGAGAGCAGATCCGCAAGCGGGTTTGCGTCTTTTCTCATGAAGAATCGGTTTTGTCGATTGCGCAAATCCGCCTTTTAAAGACCGTGTATGTTCATGGTCCGCTTTCCATGGCTCAAATCGCTCAAAGCTTGCACATTACCCCTGCTTCGGCTACGAGTCTTGTGAACAGGCTTGTAAAACAAGGATGGCTGACGCGAATAGCGGATGAAAATGACCGAAGAAAGATTTATATTCAACTCAGCGAGAAGAAACAGGCCCATTGGCGATCCCACCATCAGAAAGAGCGCAAGCGCCTTGCCCAGTACATGTCGATTCTCAACGAAAAAGAACAAAAACAATTCATTGAACTTCTGACCAAATTGAGTAATCAGTAATTACGCTATGAATAGCATCGTTGAAAAGATCCGCTCAAAGCTTTCAAAGAAACGAATCATCGCGCTTCTTGTGGCAGTCATCCTTCTCTTGTTTGTGGGTTCAGCAATGGCTCGCAAAGGCGAGACAGAAACCAGTGCTCAAACATCCGCCAAACGCGTTGAGGCGCTTGCGATCACCGATCTTTCAAGCGACGGAGGGACGATTCCTGTAACCGGGACGGTCCAGGCAAACGATCAGATTGATTTACGTCCTCAGATCGGAGGGCAGGTTGCGGCCGTGCGCGTATCATTAAACCAGCTCGTTCAGCCCGGCCAGATTCTGGTTGAGCTTAATCACCGTGATCTGGACGCTGCTGTGGCGCAGGCTTCCGCCGGTGTGCAGAGCGCTTTGGCCGCGCTTGCCAAAATGAAAAACGGTTCTCGCCCTGAAGACGTGATTATCGCGGAGCAGAATCTTGAATCGGCCAAACAGCAGCTGCTTGAACTGCAGAAGGGTGCCCGCCCTGAAGATCTTGCTCAGGCGGAATTGACCGTGCAAAACGCGCAGGCAACCTTCGACCAGACCATTCAGCAGAACCAGATCAATCTTTCTAATCAGTTTGAAAATACCGGTCAGCTGATTCTCAGCACGCAATTTTCGCTTGATAGCCTGCTTGAACAGAATTTGCTGAGTATTTTTGACGATGCCAATCAGGACACGTTCAAGCCGGCCATGGCTGACGTCATTCTTGAAAATCAGGTGAATGCGGCCCGCCGCACCATCGGTTCCGCATTAGCGGCGTGGAGACAGGCCGCGCCGCAAACAGGCACGGAAGACGAGACTCTGCGCGCTATTGATGAAGCTTTGTCCATAACCAATGACTTCCTTCGATTCCTGGACACGACTCTGCTTGCCTTGCAGGATGCTGTCGCAACTCCAAGTTTTTCAAGTTCAGATATTACGACGGCAATTGCCACGGTGCATGCCGCTCGCACGACCGTGAAATCGAGTACGGACGCGTTGATCGCGCAAAAGCAGTCAATTGCGTCCGTAAAGCTTTCTAATGAAAAGGCGCTTGAATCGGCGCAAACCGCTTTGGCGAAATCCAAAGAGCAGCTTCAGATTGTCAAAAATGGACCTACGCCTGAACAAATTGCCATTCAGGAAGCGCGTGTCCGCCAGGCGGAGCAGCAGCTGCTGATCGCGAAAAACGGCGCGCGTCCGGAAGATGTCCGATTGCAGGAAGCATCTGTCGCTCAGGCGCGCGCTTCGCTGGCGCTTGCTGCGGCAAACCGCGATAAGGCCATTGTGCGCGCTCCGATTGCCGGCCGCGTCATGTTTTTGGACGCAAAGATCGGTGATGTGGTCGGCGGTACGACCATCGTAGTTTCCCTGGCAAATCAGGGCGGGATGGAAGTCGAAACCTTTGTGACTGAACGTGAACGCTTATTCATTGAAGTTGGCGGGAAGGCATTGATCGACGAAGCGATTGAAGGCACGGTTTCTGAAATTTCCCCCGCACTTGAACCAACGACAAAGAAAATCAAAGTCATGGTCGCTATCGCGTCACAGGAAACTCCGTTGACGTTGGGGCAGTCCGTTTCTGTTGAACTCTCAAAGAAGGCCGCCGAAGGTGGCGTCACATTGCTTCCTCTTTCCGCGGTCAAGCTGCGCGAGGAAAACGCGCTGGTCTACCGCATTGTGGAAGGCGTGCTGGTGGAACAGGAAGTACAGGTGGGAGAAGTGAGCGGAAATTACGTTGAAGTCATGACTCCGTTTGAGCAGGAAACGCTTATTGTTAAGGATGCGCGCGGTTTGCGCGGCGGCCAGGCCGTTGAGATCAGATAACCGTATGATTCGTGTTTGGCATTTTCTTCTGGAACGATTCCGTTTCACGTATTTGATTATTGCTGCGATCACTTTGGCTGGATTCTTTGCCATGTTCACGCTGCCGCGCGAAGCGAATCCGGAAGTGAAAATTCCGATTGGCGTGGTTACGACGGTTTACCCGGGAGCGAGCGCATTGGACGTGGAGCGCCTTGTGACCGATGAGCTTGAAGACGCGATCGATGGTCTTGAGGAAATGGACACATTTACGTCCACATCAAGCGAAGGAATCTCGTCGATAGTCGTGACCTTTAACGCCAAAGCAGACATTGATGACCGGATCCGCGCCTTGCGCGACGTGGTTGCCACCGCGGAAAGCCGCTTGCCCGCGGATGCCCAAGATCCCATTGTGCAGGAAGTCAGTTTTTCAGACCAGCCGATTATCGTTTTCGCGCTTTCCGCGGATCTCTCTGAATTCGCATTGAAGAAAATGTCTGAAGAAGCGCAGGACGCGCTTGAAGCGATTCCCAATGTTTCAGAAGTAACCATTGCCGGCGTGCGCGGGCAGGAAGTGCTTATTAACGTGGATAAAAGCAGGCTTGACCAGTATCAAGTCTCGCTCAATGAGCTTGTGTCCGCCCTGCGTTCAACGCATTTGACCTTTCCGATCGGCGCGATCCGATCGGACGATATCCGTTATACCGTGCGTCTGGATGCGGAAATAAAGCAGCCTGATGAGTTCGCGCAGATTCCGATCAAGCAGCTGAATGGCGCCACGGTTTACCTCCGCGATGTGGCGGACGTTTCGCTTGGTTTGTCTCCTTCAAGCACATTTTCGCGCGTGAGCGTAAACGGCGAACCATCAAGCAATGCGATCTCGCTTGCCGTGAAAAAGAAAACCGGTGGAGACATTACCAAAATCGCGGATCAGGCCAAGCAGGTTATTGAAGATCTGAAAACCAATTCCTACCCGGAAGCTTCTTCCATTATCACCTTTGACGCGGCTGAGGAAGTACAAAAATCGCTGAGCGATCTGACAAGCAACGGGCTTTCAACCATTGTGCTGATCGGCGCATTGCTCTTCCTGTTTCTTGGGTTGAAAGAAGGGCTGCTTGCCGGCTTGAGTGTTCCATTTACTTTTCTGATCGGATTTATCGGCCTTGAGTATTTCGGTTCAAGCATTAATTTCCTTTCGCTGTTTTCCCTGATTCTGGCGCTTGGCATCGTGGTGGATAACGGTATTGTTATTACCGAAGGGATGCATGAAAATCTCAAGCTTGGCATGACTCCCATGGAAGCGGCTAAGCGCACGCTCAATGAATTTGAAATGCCGTTGATTTCAGGGACATTAACGACCGTAGCCGCCTTTGTGCCTATGCTCTTTATGAGCGGCATCATGGGGGAATTTGTCAAACATATTCCGATTACCGTTAACCTCGTGCTATTCGGATCATTATTTACGGCTCTGGGGATTATGCCTTTGCTTGCCACACGCTTTCTCAAGCATGGGAAGGTGAGCAGGGCGGAGCTTCTGAAGAAGCACTACATGGATCCGGCTATGGAGCGGCTGCATGTCTGGTATGAATCCAAACTGAGAACGCTGCTTTCAGATCCAAAGCGCCGCAAACGTTTCGGCCGTTCAGTCGTGATCGGCTTTATCCTTGCGCTTGCGCTTCCCATGACCGGCATGCTCAAGGTGATTATGTTTCCTGAAGCGGATGCCGACTTCTTCTATGTCGACATCGAAACTCCGCTTGGCACTTCGCTTACGGCTACCGATCGTATTGTCCGCCAGGTTGAAGAGGAGCTTTACACGGATGAACGCATTGAATCGTTCTATGTCAATGTTGGGGCTGGCAATGCGTTTTCAGAAGACGGGGGAGGAAGCGGCACGCATCTTGCAAGTTTTACGGTCAACCTCAAAGAAGATCGCGAGCAGGCAACGCCTGAAATCGTAAACGAATACCGCGACCGCTTGTCTTTCATCAGCGGGGCGGATATTTCCGTTACCCAGCTGGCATCCGGTCCTCCGTCCGGCGCGCCGGTTTCCATCACCTTTGCGGGACCTGATCTGGCCGAGCTTGAGCGTCTTGCTCTGCAATCGGAAACGATGCTGCAAGAAATTCCTGGAACGGCTGAAGTGTCTACATCTCTGCGCGACGCTTCATTTGAATTCGTGCTGACTGTCAACCGCGATCAGGCGCTCTCATACGGTCTGACGCCTGCCCAGATCGGACAGGTATTGCGTACGGCTGTGACAGGAACCGAAGCGGCTGAGTTCCGCTTCGAAGGCGATGACCTGGACGTGATTGTTACCCAGGCATTGAACCCTTCGGCCGCCGATGTTGACGAACGCATTTCCACGACCATCAATGAGCTTGAGCAGATGGAGGTGGCAATCGGCGGGCAGGCGGTGAAACTCGCGTCCTTCGTTGACGTGCAGCTCGCGCCTGCAAGAAGTTCCATCCCGCATGAAGACGGAGAACGCGTGGCAAAAGCCAGCGCGCAGGTAAGCGGCACAACCGCCGGCGAAGTATTCGCGCAATTTGCCAAGCGACAGTCTGAGCTTGATCTCATGCCCGGTTATACCATAAAGATGGGCGGCGAAGCTGAAGACGTGGCAGAATCATTCCGCGACCTCTTCAGAGCATTGCTGATCGGTATTTTCCTGATTGCCGCGATTTTGCTGCTGCAGTTCAACTCGTATCGCCAGCCGTTCTTCATCTTGCTGAGTCTGCCGATGGCGCTTATCGGTGTCTTCTTCGGTCTCTTGCTGACGGGGCAGGCACTGAGTTTCCCGGCCTTTATTGGAATTGTCGCTTTATCCGGAGTCGTGGTAAATGACGCGATTATTCTCATTGATAAAATCAATCGAAACCGTAAAGAGGGGATGGAGAAATTCGAAGCCATTGTTCATGCCGGCAGATCACGCCTGCAGCCGGTTCTCTTAACGACGGTTACGACCGTAGCGGGTATTGCGCCGCTGGCTATTTCCGACCCGATCTGGCGCGGACTTGGCGCGTCCATGATTTTTGGTCTGACCTTTGCGACCGTTCTTACCTTGGCGGTTGTTCCGATGCTCTATCTGAAATGGGGGGAGAATGAGCTTGTCTGAGGAAGAGAGTTGTTGTGAGGTTAGCAAGTCTTGCTCGATTAGCTAGATGGGAAAAATCTCAAAGACGAAAAAGTCCCTGAAAATGTGGCTTTTTTGTTTGAGTTCTTGACAAAATTCGGTATTTCTGCTATTTTATTGAGTTGCTCTTTTACTACCAAAAGTTCCAGGACCTGGGAGGGTCGATTATGAATCTCGATGATTTCTTGGCTTCCGTGCGGCTCTATGAGCAGATGCTCAGGAGCGTGGAGAGCGCCTTGAGGTCTTGCGACCTCAAGAAGGCGTCCGGGTTGCTCCGAGTCGCCGAACGCAAGCTCGCTCTGGTCCAGAAGGAGGCGGTCGAGGTGAGCAAGAAGAGCCTCGACACCTACTCCCTGCGCCGCAACGGGCTCGATGTGCTCAAGAAGCAGCTCATCGCTGCTCAGGAGCAGAAGCCCGAGCAGGACTTCACCAAGGCCATGCCCTTCGCTGTTCTCGCGGGGGGCAGGCGTGAGCGTCTCTACGCCTGCACCGGCAAGCGGCGCGACAGCGGGCCGTGCGGCAACGAGGTCTCGCTCAGCGAGGCCTTCGTCCGCCACGCCCATGAGCTGGGGGAGAGCTTCAGCCGCTCGCAGGTCGAGGAGCGGATCATCTGCCGCGGCTGCGCGGAGGCGATCCGGCGCGCGCTTCAGCGCCAGAGTCGCGACGGACGGCTCCCCAAGGCAGCCGAGATGCTCAAGAAGATCAACCAGTCCAAGGCGGTGCGCGCCTAGGGCTGGAAGATCAACGAGGGGGTGGCGCGGCCATGAGCTGCGCCACCTCTCCTCAATCGGTTACATCATGACTGGTGTGACCTGAGAGGAAAACGCACATTTACAAACAAATCAGGTTGGCGTGGGAAGAAATTCTTTTTATACATTGCCAAACAGAGAAGGGATTTGTTCCCACGTCAACCGCCCGAACGGGCATCATCAGGGGAGGTTTCATGATCGGTCTCATCCGCAGCCGCTTCGAGCGCGCCATCGGCCGCGCCATCAACAAGGCGCTCGATCACCTCGTGCAGAACGAGCCGGTCGAGGAGATCCTCGCCGTGCCGCCCGCCCTCGAGCCGGTGGCCACCGTCGAGGTCGAGGAGAACAAGAAGGAGGCGCCCAAGCCGGCGGTGACCTTCAAGGAGGAGATCAGCAAGGTGGTCGACGCCTGGGTCGAGGTCGTCCGTCCGCTTATGGACGGGGAGGGCAAGTTCCTCTCCGAGGATGCCGTGGACAAGGCGCTCGTGACCTACTACCAGATGATCATGTGCTCGCCCCTCAACAACGGGGACGAGCGCGGGCCGGTCCACAAGGAGGCGCAGGCGTGCGAGACCTCGCGCGTCATCCACCTCAGGGCCAAGGAGACCCTGGAGACCCTCAAGGCCAAGAGGGCGTGGTACCTCAACACCACGCTCGACAACGCCAAGAAGGTGTTCGACAGCGAGAACCTCAACTGCAAGCGCAAGGCCTGGGTGATCAGCGTGCTGATCATCAAGCACATCGTCAGCGGCTCGGGGAACCGCGAGGGGTGCCTCAAGGACGCCTCGCTCAACGGTCGTCTCGAGCGGCTCTTCGTGGGCAACAAGCGAGGGCTCTGGCTGCTCGGCTGGATCGAGTGCCTCGGCGCTCAGGTCCGGTTCTCGGACTCCGTGTCCGTGGACCGGCAGAGCGAGCACTACCGCAAGGGCTGGGACGCGGCCAACGAGGACCGCGAGCCGCTGAACAGCGAGCACCTGGCCATGCGCGTGGACACGACGCTGGCCAACCTGCGGCGCAAGATGGACCCGAACCGCAAGGTGGGGCAGCGCGCGAAGCTGATCGATGCCTGCGAGATCGTGGGTGAACACATCGTGGGGTCGTGGGCCAATATCCGGGGGACCCTGGAGGAGGCCTTCGCGAGCAACATCGAGTGTGTCGAGCTCATGCAGCAGGTCTACGCCGGCATCGAGTCGCTGGCCCGCAAGGAGCCCAGCCTCCGCAACGCGCTGCCGGTCTGGACCCACCCCAAGGCCACGCAGGTCTTCGGTGCGATCCGGAAGCTGGCGACCGCCAAGTCCATGCCCAAGGGCAAGGACAACCAGCCCGTCAATAAGGCCGCGCCGGTCAAGGAGGGCATGAAGCCCCAGAACGACCCGCGCGTCGAGAAGAGCAAGGATCGCCTCCGGGCGGCCCTCCAGCTGGGTGACTCGGACAAGGTGAGCCGCCTGCTCAACCAGATGAAGAACGACTTCCCTTCGTTCAACTGGGACAAGTTCCTCGAGGAGCAGCGCAAGGAGGTTCGTCTCAAGCAGAGCTCCGAGTCGCCGGCCAAGAAGGGTGGCAAGAAGAAGGGGAAGAAGAGCAAGGACGAGGAGAAGAGCTCCAAGTCCGGTAAGAAGAAGAAGGGCCAGGCCGCCTAGGCTGCCCGTCTTCTGAAGAGACCCGCCAGAAGCAGTGTCGATCGATGCTGCGGACGGCGGGTCTTCTTCGTTTTGAGTGAGCGGGTTACAAGTCATGAACAACTCGTTAACGATCGTGTTAGATTTGAAATTCCGCGGACTCGTCCGGGAATGTTGTGGTCTATCTGGAACGTTTGATTCATGTTTGAACAGATGCATATGCATCAAAACTGATGACGGAGTTATACACAGCTTGAACGTTTCAATGGAAGTGATACGTTATAGATGGAGTTCAACTCGATTCATTTCTCGTCTCGTGTCAATCTCGACCACCGACTAAGCTGATCCGTCTTTTGACAATCCATCTCCGAAAGAGAGAAGCGTTCTCGAAATCAGAACTCTTCATATTGAACCGTCGTTCCTGTTGTCTGCCTGTATTGTCTCAATACAGTTAGACGAAGCGGGAACCTAACTTCCATCCGGCTTTGCCAAGCCGGCCGACCTCTATGAAGATCAAGCGAACTTGCCAACATCGCAGATGTTATCGCTGGCTGATTTTGGGTACGCTTTTCGTTTTGCTGCCTCTGCGCGCCAGTCTTTATTACGTTGAAGAGGTCTATGCCGACAAAGTCGAGCTGATTACGCAGTTTCCAAGCTCTTCACAAATCCTTGACCGTCATGGCGTGCTGCTTTATGAATTTTTTGGAGACATACGACGTATTCCCGTTGAGCGTGATCAAATTCCTCAGGCCTTGATCGACGCTACCTTGATGGCAGAAGACGAACGATTTTATAAACATACCGGTTTTGATCCGCTTGGAATCCTGCGCGCGTTCTGGCGCAATTGGCAGGCGCAGGAAGTGGTCGAGGGAGGGTCCACGCTTGTCCAGCAGCTTGTTAAAAATACAATCCTTGGTCCTTCGCAAGGATATGGAGACAAGCTTGAGGAAATTTTCATGAGTGTTGCCGTTGATCTGGCGATTTCAAAGGAAGATATCCTGCATCTGTATCTTAATACCATTCCGTACGGATCAAATGTCTACGGAGCCGAGGCTGCAAGCCGTTTGTATTTTGACAAGCATGCCAGCGAACTTTCCGTGGCCGAGGCGGCAACGTTGGCCGCACTGCCAAAGCATCCGACGTATTTGTCGCCTTTTAACGGGCATGTCGACGCGCTTATTGAACGGCGGGATTATATTCTCGCAAAGATGTATGCGCATGGATATATTGATGAGTTAACCTATTCTACGGCTTTGTCGGATGCAATCCAGTTTGGCAGCGGGAAAATGGAGATTAAAGCCCCGCATTTTGTCATGCATATACGCCAGCAGCTTGAGGAAGCGCTTGGAAAACAACGAGTGGAGCAGGGCGGGCTTGTCGTGACCACAACGCTTGATTACCATCTCCAGCTTTTGGCAATGGAATCCGTGCAAGAGCAGGATGAGCGGCTGAACAGATACAATGCGGACAGTACAGGTCTTGTGGCGCTTGATCCAAGAAATGGAGAAATCCTTGCCATGCTTGGCAATAAAAATTATTTCGAAGGCGAAGCGGCAAACGTGAATATGACAACCGCCAACCGTCAGCCGGGAAGCTCGTTTAAGCCGCTGGTGTATGCCGCGCTGCTTGATAAACAAAAAGTGACGCCGGCCAGTATTCTCATGGATGCTCCGCGCAATTTCAGTCTTGATCCCAGGCAGGTTTATATCCCGCAAAACTATGATTTGAAATTCCGAGGTCCTATCACCCTGCGTGACGCGCTCGCGCAATCGCTGAATGTGCCCGCAGTGGAAGCCGTGATCCGGGTTGGCGTGGACGAGGCGATTGATTTTGCCGAGGATCTTGGCATTACCACGCTTGAAGACCGCAAACGTTTTGGTCCGTCTATCGTACTTGGGGGCGCGGAGGTCAAGCTGCTTGATCTTGTCAGCGCGTACGGAACATTCGCCAATCAGGGAACCCAGATTTCTCCAACAGGCATTCTTTCGATTCAAACGCTTGAAGGGGGGAGGATCGATTGGAAAACCGCGCTTCCTCGCGAAATCGTTAAACCGGAAACGGCGTATCAAATTACATCCATTCTCAGCGACAATCGGGCGCGTACTCCGGTTTTTGGCGCGCGAAGCCCCTTATCCTTTTATGATCGACAGGTCGCGGCAAAAACCGGAACCAGCCAGGACTATCGTGATGCCTGGACAATCGGCTATACGCCGTCCATCGTGGTCGGAGTCTGGGCGGGGAATCATGATAATGCGCCGCTACGATATGGGGGGGCGGGCGCGGTGGTGGCCGCTCCTGTCTGGCGCTCATTCATGGATAAATATCTGGCAAATCACGAACCTGAAACGTTTGAAATACCGCCTGATCTGAAAACGGTGCGTGTATACACGGCATATGGACCGCGCGATGAATATGTCGCACCTTGGCAAACCGATCCACGGCAGGGAGCCATTGTGAGAGGCAATGCGCTAAGAACAGGGCAGTAGTAAGAGGTTGCGGGTGACGGGTTATGGGCAGTGTGTCTGAGGGTAAGCTGAGTACTGAACACTGATCACTGTTGCTGATGCTGTGTGCTGGAGGCATGAAAGAAAGCACTCAGCTCAAGCGTTCAGCGTATCAGTAATCAGCGCATCAGCTTACTCCTTGCATCTTTTATCTTTTTTGTTCTATCTGATACATTTGAGGGACTTGCGCGTCTGGGATCGTTTGCAAAACATTATCTCGACGAGGTCAGTCATCTGGCCTATACTCTCTATAGATAATGTTTTTGCCTATGGCTCGCATCATGGTAAGGAAATCAAATGGTAAACTTGTGCCGTTTGACCCTGTCCGCATTGAAACCACGCTTGGCCGCAGCGGCGCGTCTCCTGAACAGATTCAGGAAATTCTTGGCACTATTCAAGAGCGTCTGAGGCCAAAAATCACAACCGAGGAAATCATGGACATGGTTCGCGCGGAACTGGCCGAGCGTGATCCGGCGGCCGGGGCCCGCTACCAGCTGCGCAATGCTTTAGGGAGGCTGGGGCCGGCTGGATTCAACTTTGAAAAATATGTCGCGGCAATTCTTGAAGCATACGGATATAAAACGCAGCTGCCTTATGAGCTGCAGGGTGCCTGCGTCACGCATGAAGTCGACGTAATCGCGGAGAAGGATGGCCGGACAATGTTTATCGAAGCCAAGTTCCGCAATAACTTTAATGATGTCGTTAATATCAAAGACACCATGGCAACCTGGTCCAGGTATTTAGATCTGGTCGATGGCGCAAAGCTTGGGCTTTGTCCGCATTTTGATGAAGCCTGGATTGTCACCAATGCACGATTTACGGAACATTCTCTGAAATTCGCTCATTGCAAAAATATGGTGATGATCGGCTGGAATCACCCGAAAGAACGCACGTTTGCGCGCATGGTTGACCTTGTGCAGCTCTATCCGATTTCCGTCTTGGATGATTTGGCGGATGATGAATTGCAGGCGCTTATGAAGCAGAAGGTCACGCTCTGCAGAGAGCTGGTGAAAAAAGAGCCGGGTGCTTTGGCGAAAAAAACCGGTCTGTCTAAAACACGCATTGTTGAGTTGCAAAAGACCTGCAAAGCCGTTATGCTGCCTCCTTCTTCATCAATTTCTCGATATGCTTGACCATCATAAGCACCGTCCCTTATGCGTTTCCGGTTTTCTGCTGACAACCGGCTCAACGGCATCGCTCATGCTTGGCGCTTTGGTGATCGTGGCAATGTTTGGAAGAGGCCGGCAGCTTCTTGAGCTGATGAGCGATCTCTTGC
Source organism: uncultured Gammaproteobacteria bacterium (assembly GCA_964503955.1). GTDB lineage: Bacteria > Patescibacteriota > Patescibacteriia > VMEV01 > CAYQCH01 > CAZDCG01. The sequence continues at coordinate 179,234 of CAZDCG010000001.1, read as the reverse complement.
CCGGACTTGAACCGACTTGGGCTGGTTTCTTTCTCGCACTTGTCTGGGGATTTTTTCTCGGGGGCATCATCGGTACGTTTTTTGTGTGGCTCTATAATAAGATGCTTTGACAGAACAAAGTGACATTGAATAACGAGCTACTCGCTCATTGTTAACGCGTTCACGGGTTAACGAGCTATCCATCAAGAACGTGAAGATCTAAAACCTGTTATCGATCTATGCAGGTCATGCCAATCAAAACAAGAATTTTTCAGCTCGGGGAAAACCTGGTCGATTTTATTTTGGAGCATATCAAGGATACCGGTGAGCGGGATATTATTGTTATCACGTCAAAAATCGCGGCGCTGGCGGAGAACAGGGTTGTTCCTCATCGCGGCGAGAATTTGGAACATCAAAAAGAAGAATTGATCAAAGCGGAAAGCGATACGGCTATCCGTACCCCGTATACCTGGCTTACGCTCAAAGACGGTTTGGTTATGGCGAGCGCCGGCATTGATGAATCAAATGCGGGCGGCGACTACTTTATTCTTTTGCCAAAAGACAGTTTTGCGGTTGCACGTTCTGTTCGGGAAGCATTAATGAAGCGGCTTGGCGTAAAAGAGCTTGGTGTCATCGTAACCGACAGCCGCGTGATGCCGCTGCGCAAAGGAACGCTTGGCGTGGCCTACGGATACGCTGGATTTAAAGGATTGAGAGATTATGTCGGCACGCCGGATATTTTTGGCCGTCCGTTCAAACTCGCAAAACTTAATATTCCCGATGGACTCGCTTCCGCCGCTGTCCTTGTGATGGGCGAAGGGGACGAACGCCAGCCGCTTGTGCATATCAAAGGATTTGATGCGGATTTCACAGATACCCCGGTTGATCCAGATGAATTAAAGATCCCTCTTGAAGACGATTTGTACGGTCCTTTGTTCAAGAGCATTGCGTAGGCAGTTATACACATTGACATGTTTACTGCTTCTGATAAGATAGCGGCATCACAGGAAACAATCTTTTCTCTCGATGCTTGTGCCGTCCTCTTCGGAGGACGGTATTTTCGTTGAGGGAAGAAAATCTTCCGTCAACTGCTTCTTCACAATCTGCGTTCCTCGTGCGGCGTACGTTCCAGTACGCCTTACTCCGGTACTCAATTGTTCATTGCATTTGAACGAAATATTTTCTTCCTCCTGTGCATCGATGTTTATTAAGGCTCTTTTCAGTCATTTTCAAGAATTTCTCGACGTGTATCATTGACACAGATTGACAAATTTGCTAGACAAGTCAGACTTGGGTGTTATACTTACGCCATGGAAGTAAAACCGGTGTAAAGGCGGATCTGTCTGTCTTCCGGTTTGTTTTCTTTTATGCCATCAAAACCAAATATTGTCCTGTACGTGGGGCCCTATATCCCTGAATCATTACAGGCAGTCAAAGATCTTGAAAAACATCTTGGCTATAAGTTAAGGGTTGCTTTTTTGGTTGATAAACGTGTCCCTTCAAAACATCCTGAGTTGGAAGAAAAAATCGATTTTATTATTCCCGTTGACGTGAAGAATACCGCGGCTATCGAAAAGGCTTTAATGCCGATCCGCGACCAGGTGATGGTTGTCTCCTGCCGTTCGGTTTTTTACATGCCACTTTACGCGCATTTGATCGGATTGTTCCCGCACTTGATTATGCCGACCAAGGATTCCATGGAAGCTTGCGGCAATAAGCTCATCATGCGGCGAAAGTTTCGACGCTATGCCCCTGAAATCACGCCGAAATTCACATCGGTTCATGGGGCAAGAAAAGAAGACGTGGAGCGTGTGAAGAAATACGTTGGTTTTCCTTGTATCGTAAAGCCGGCGAGCCTGGCTGCCAGCCGTTTGATATCCATCTGCTTTCATGAAGAAGAATTGCAATCAACCTTGCGCAAGGTGTATCGCGGGTTGCGCAGCGCTTATAAAAGAAACGGAGCCATGGTGGAACCCGAGGTGATTGTGGAGCAATTCATGGAGGGAGAAAATTACGCCATTGACGGATATGTCGATCAAACCGGGCAGAAGATTACGTTGCTGCCCGCCACCCACTACAAAACAGGCATGCAGATCGGCGTGGATGATTTCTTCACCTATCGACACATCACGCCGACGCGTTTGACTCTGGAAGAAGAAGCCAAGGCACAGGAGGTAGCCCAGAAAGCGGTTATCGCGCTTGGGCTGCGCGCGTGCATGCTGCATATGGAGTTCATCAAACTTGATGAAGGCTGGAAAGTCCTTGAAGTAGATGCGCGCATGGGCGGACACCGCGATCTAATGTACCGCGAGGCGTATCATATCCCTCATGGGATGAATGATTTGCTTACCCGCATGGGAGAAAAGCCGGTGGTGCACAGAAAAATTCATAAATATGTCGCGTCATTTAATATCTTCCCCAAAAAGAAAGGGGTGATTAAATCAATTAAAGGAATCAAAAAAGTTCGCGAGTTAAAGACATTGCGGGAATTCATCATGGTAAAGAAAGTGGGAGACAAGGCCGGGCTTTCAAAAGACGGATTCAACAAGGTATTAGACATTACGCTATCGGCCGATACCCGCGAAGAATTGCTTGCTGATGTCCGCCGCATGGAAAAGGCGATACAGATTGAAATTTAGGAGTACAAACACGAATCTATACGAATTACGAATAAAAAGGAGCGGCTCAAGCCGCTCTTTTCGTTTCTCCTTTGCGACATTTTTTTTCATTGTCATCTTCAACAAAGAGAATGGCCTTACTTCAGCTACCTTGATTTTCCTCTCTTTTTGTGCCATAATCATCCCACTATGGAAAACCAGCCAATCAATCCACAAATGACGATCGGAACGGTCGTGAAAGAATACCCTCAGACCGCTGAGGTGCTCTTAAGTTATGGCCTGCAATGCGTGGGCTGCGCGGTCAATCCTTTTGAAACCATTGAGCAGGGAGCTCTTGGGCATGGCATGCAAAAAGAAAGCATTGAAAGCCTCATAGACGAGCTCAATCTTGTCGTCACCAAAAAGCCGGATTACGAATTGAACCCGGAGGGGATTACGCTGAGTCCAAACGCGATTGATGCCCTTGAAGCAATTGCTGAAACCGAAGGCCAGCAGGGTTTTGGTTTGAAGGTGGAAGCAACAAAACATGGCAAGGCGCTCGAGTATTTCCTCGACCTTGTCGCGGAACCTGAAGGGGAAGAAAAAACCATGGAATGGCAAGGTTGGAAAATCTTTATTACCGATAAATCGTTGTCTTTGATGAAACCAAGCTTGGTTGACTTTGTGAGCATGCCTTCAGGCGAAGGATTCAAGATTATCTCCCTGCGCGAAGAAGAAAGCTGTCCTTGCGGCAAAGCGATGAGCGACTGCCATTGCAAAGGTGAAAAGAAGGAAGACGGCTGCTGTGGCGGAGGGTGCGGCTGTTAAAACAAAGACTGACATACAGATGTTTAGACTCACAGACGATCACGTTTGTGAGTTTTTCTTTGAAAAACGGCTGAATAACATTCTTGTTCGGCTTGATCTTGGGGCCGCTCGCGCTCATGCGCTGACCTGCTATAATAGTGCTTACTGTATTTGTCTGTGAGTCTGCCAAGTCCATAAAGTCTGTGCGTCTTCTGTATGACTCCCATGCTTGAACAATATTTTCAGATCAAAAAGCAGCATGCCGATGCGGTGCTCTTTTTTCAAATGGGAGATTTTTATGAATTGTTTGGAGACGACGCGGTTGAAGCCTCGCGTATCCTGGATTTGACGCTGACCGCGCGCGGCAAAGGAACTGAAAATGAAATAGCCATGTGCGGCGCGCCGATCCGTGCCGGCGAGCAGTATATCGCAAAGCTCACGCGCGCCGGCAAGAAAGTGGCTGTCTGCGACCAGCTTTCCGCTCCGGATGGAAAAGGGCCTGTGCGCCGTGAGGTGACACGCATCGTCACGCCCGGCACAACCTTTGATGACTCTATTCTTTCGCAGAAAGAAGCGAATTATCTTTGCGCTGTTGACCAGGATCAAGACAAGTTCGCCCTTGGTTTGGTGGATATCACCACCGGGACATTTCAGGTGGCATTGCTTGAAGGCATCGCGCAATTGATGGATGAGATCTCGCGGCTTCGTCCGGCTGAGCTGCTGCTCGCGCAAAAGCAATCATGGTCCGATCAGCTTTCTGGGTATATCACGGTGAGCGAATTTGCTTTGCCAGCCTGGAAAGATAAAAAGGAATTGCTGACGGAGCAATTTCATACGGTCGGGCTTGATGGATTCGGCCTTGAACATGAGCCTTTGCTCATTAGCGTTGCCGCGCATCTGGTCGCTTATCTGCAGGAAACTCAGCGTACCGCGCTTGGGCATATTCAATCGATCGAACGTTACCAGCCGGGCGATTACATGATTCTTGATGAATCGACCATTCGCAATCTTGAACTCTTTTCCAACCAGCAGACCGGACAGAATGAGGGAACCTTGATTTCCGTGCTTGATCAAACCGTCACGCCCATGGGCGGACGTCTCCTGCGCTGGTGGCTTTCCCACCCCCTGCTCGACGCAAAGAAAATCGAAGAACGCCTGGTCGCGGTTGACCAATTCATGCAGCAGTCTCCGGTGCGCGGCGAAGTACGCGAGCAGCTTTCAGGAATCTGCGATTTAGAGCGGCTTTTAGGAAAAGTCGGGACATTGCGCGTGAATCCCCGGGACCTCTTCAACGTAAAAGAAGCGGTCAAAAAAATTCCAACGATAAAAGAAACACTCAAACCTGCTGCCTTGAAAAGCACATTGCTGGCTGATTTGCTGCAGCATCTTCATACGCATGACGATCTTGTTGCAAGAATTGAAGCGACGCTGCAGGATGATCCGCCGGTTCTGATGCAGGACGGCGGTTATATCAGAGAAGGAGTGCATGCCGAACTTGACGAGCTGCGCGTGCTTTCAACATCGGGCAAAGAGTGGATCAGCAATCTGCAGGAGAAGGAGCGCGAGCGCACGGGTATTGCTTCGCTGAAAGTGAAGTTTAATAAAGTGTTTGGCTACCATATTGAGATCAGCAAGGCGAATCTGGCTAATGTTCCGCAAGATTATATCCGCAAGCAAACACTGGTAAATGCCGAGCGCTTTATCACGCCCGAGCTGAAAGAATACGAAGAAAAAATTCTTGGCGCGCAGGATAAAATGATTTTAATTGAGCAGCAATTGTTTGAGGAGTTGCGCTCTGAGGTTTTTGCGCATTTGTCAGCACTGCGGGAAACCGCTCGGTCCCTGGCGCAGCTTGATGTTCTTGCCTCATACGCCCAGCTGGCGGCAGACAGGAATTATTGCCGTCCGCAAATCAGCAAAGAGGGGCTGATGATCAAACAGGGCCGTCATCCTGTGATTGAATCGCTGCAAAGCGATCCGTATATCCCAAATGACTTGATCATGGGTGAGCAAACCTGTTTTCATTTGCTGACGGGGCCCAATATGAGTGGAAAATCCAGCTACTTGCGCCAGAACGCGCTGATTGTTCTGCTCTCGCAAATCGGCAGCTATGTTCCGGCCAAAGAAATGTCCTGGCCGGTGATGGACCGGATTTTTACCCGCGTAGGGGCTTCAGATAATCTCGCGCGAGGACGATCCACCTTCATGGTTGAGATGCAGGAGGCATCCTATATCCTGCATCATGCCACGGAAAAAAGCCTTGTCATTCTTGATGAGCTTGGACGAGGGACGAGCACGTATGACGGCTTAAGTCTTGCCTGGGCAATCACGGAGTATCTGCACGATATCATCGGTGCCAAAACATTATTCGCGACCCATTACCATGAATTGATCGAAGTGGTTGCCGACATGAAAAAAGCCAAAAACTTTTCCGTGGCGGTTTCCGAGCAGGAAGACGGCATTGTCTTTTTGCATCAGGTTATTGAAGGCGGAATCAGCCGAAGCTATGGCATTGAAGTGGCTAAATTGGCGGGGTTGCCGCATCAGCTCATTGTCCGTTCAAAGGATTTGCTCGCCCGTTTGGAGCAGCATGCCTGGGATCAGGCCGAGAAAAAACAGCGCCAACAAAGCTTGCCCCTTATGCCGATTCAGAAACAGGCGGACCATCCCGCTGTAAAGAAACTGAAAGAGATTGATCCCAATAAAATAACGCCTATGAAGGCGCTGGAATTATTGTTCGAGTTGAAAGAGGAGGCTGAGTGATATGGCTAAAATTCATTTATTAGACCAAAATCTGATCAACAAAATCTCAGCCGGCGAAGTGGTTGAACGCCCCGCTTCGGTTGTCAAAGAGCTGGTGGAGAATTCGATTGATGCAGGTGCTGATCAGATTACGGTTGAGATTGAGGAGGGCGGTCATCGATTGATCAAAGTGATCGACAATGGTTCGGGGATGTCGCCCGACGATGCGCAGATGGCTTTGCGCCGGCATGCGACCAGTAAAATCCGCGAGCTCAATGATTTGCATAAAATCAGCACACTCGGTTTTCGCGGAGAGGCTCTGGCGGCGATTTCTTCCGTCTCATCATTTCGACTGCTGACCAAGGAGGAAACAAGTCTTGCCGCAACCGAGCTTCATGTTATCGAGGGACAAATCACATCAAAAGAAGCGGCGGGCCAGACAGGAACTATCATTGAGGTGAAAGGTTTATTTGATACTGTTCCGGCAAGAAAGAAATTTTTAAAATCCGCCAATGCTGAGTTTCGGCAAATCGTGGATGTTTTTACGAGGCAGGCGCTGCTTTTGCCGAATATCTCATTCAAGCTGACGCATAATGGCAAGCAAATCGCTTCCTATGCGAAAACCGATAACTGGAAGCACCGCGTGCAGGACGTGCTTGGGCCGGACCTGTCCAAGGAACTTGTCGAGCTTCATTATCAGCGCGCCTCCTTAGTCTTAAACGGATTTCTTGGTTATCCTTCATCGGCTCGTGAGAGACAGACGGAGCAGTATCTTTTCGTGAACGGAAGGGCGGTATCAGATTACACCATTGCCAGAGCCATCCAGCAGGGGTATGGAACGCTCATCGCCAATGGATTCAAGCCTGCCTTTGTCGTGCACCTGACAATTGCACCTGATCTTGTCGATGTCAATGTGCATCCAAGAAAGGCGGAAGTGAAGTTCGCGGATCCATCGGCGGTATATAGAGAGGTGTATCATGCGGTGAAGCAGGTTTTAAGCAGGCTCGTTGCCGAATCGGTGTCAAGTGGCACCGCAGACTATTCAGACGCACAGATTTCTCAGACATCACAGGCGAATCCACAGCTTGCTCATTATCCTGAATTTGGCGGCGGCATGTCTGCAAAAAATGATGGGCCGCATTCCATCCAGGGAGGTCTTTCTTTCTCCTTTAAGACGCAGAAACAGTCATTTCCGTCGCAGGTGAGAGAGGAGGATAAGGAGATGGGGCTGCTTGGTACGTGGAAACTCATCGGTCAAAGCCATAATTGCTATCTCATTGTTGAAGACGGTCAGGACTTGCTGATGATTGATCAGCATGCGGCGGCAGAACGTGTTTTGCTTGAAAAACTGCTTGCGCTGGGAAGCAAGCCTAAGGTGCAGCAATTGCTTGTGCCGGAAGTTTTTGAACTCTCGGCTAAACAATGGAGCCTGTTGACGGAACAAATGGACATGCTCTCTTCCCTTGGGGTTGAGGGCGAAGAATTTGGAGAGCGGACATTCCGCCTTACTGGCGTGCCTCAGGATTTAACCATTAAAGACTTGCGTCACTTTTTTCTCAATCTGCTTGAAGAAATGGAACAGGATACATCCCGTCCTTCAAGCGTTGAAGAGCGCCGGATGGCAATCGCGCAGATGGCAGCCTGCAAGGCGGCGGTTACGTTTCACCAGCCGCTTACGCGCGAGGAACAGTTGCAGCTTATGGCTGATATCCAGACCTACAATGCAGTTTCCTGCTGCCATGGACGGCCAACGATATTTGGTTTAAGCGTGGAGGAGCTGAATAAGAAGTTTCATCGGCACTAGGGTTCGCTTCGCTCACTGACTTTTCAGACGCACAGACTTCTCAGACATCACAGACTGGTGTCAATTTATTTCAGTATCCTTGTCTGTTATGTCTGAAGAATCTATTTGTCTGTGAGTCTTGCCATTTAAAGTCCAAATTGCTAAGGTTTTTGCACTATGAAAAGCGAACGTTTCTACATTACGACCACCTTGCCGTACGTGAATGCCGATCCGCATATCGGCTTTGCTTTAGAGATTGTCCAGGCCGATGTGTTGGCGCGCCATCAACGTCAGAAGGGAAATGACGTTGTCTTTAATACCGGAACGGACGAACATGGCATTAAAATTTACCGCAAGGCGCAGGAAGAAGGCATTGACGCGCAAGCTTATGTCGACCGGTATGCCGCCAAATTCCATGCGCTTAAAGAAGCACTGAATCTCAGCTATACCAATTTTATCCGCACCACCGACGCTGATCACAAAAAAGCTGCTCAGGAATTCTGGCGACGCTGCAAAGAGAACGGCGATATTTATAAAAAACAGTACCAGGTAAAATATTGCATCGGTTGCGAGCTTGAAAAAACCGATTCGGAGCTTGAAAGCGGACATTGCCAGATCCATCCAAATCTTGAGCTGGAGCTGATCGATGAAGAAAATTACTTCTTTCGTTTTTCCAAATACCAGCAGGCTTTATTGGATTTATACGAACAGCGTCCTGATTTTGTCGTACCTGATTTCCGTCTGACAGAAATCCGGAACTTTGTTGCCGGAGGGCTTGAAGATTTCAGCGTGTCGCGTCTGAAGGAAAAAATGCCATGGGGCGTGCCGGTTCCAGATGATGAAGAGCATGTCATGTATGTGTGGTTTGACGCCTTGGTAAACTATATTTCCACTTTAGGTTGGCCTGATCAGCAGGAAAACTTTGAAGCATTCTGGCCCGGCGTGCAGGTGGCCGGCAAAGACAATCTTCGCCAGCAATCAGCTATGTGGCAGGCCATGCTTTTTTCCGCTGGTTTGCCCGCTTCAAAGCAAATTTTTATTCATGGATTTATCACCAAAGACGGGCAGAAAATCAGCAAATCGCTTGGCAATACCGTTGATCCGCTTGCTCTGGTTGAGCAATACGGCGCGGATGCGGTCCGCTATTTTCTCCTGCGCGAAATCCCGTTCGGCGCGGACGGCGATTTTTCCGACCAGCGCTTCCGTGAACGTTATACAGCCGATCTAGCTAATGACTTAGGGAATCTGGCGAGCCGTTTGTCCAATATGGTAGAGAAATATCTCGCGGGCAATATTGTTGTTCAGGAACTAGCTGAAACAGCGATCATTAAACAGGAAGTGTATTCGTACACCGAACAATTCCGCTTCGACAAAGCTCTGGGTCGCATCTGGGAGGTCGTCAATGAAGGAAACCGGCTTATTGATGCTGAAAAACCTTGGGAATTAGCGAAATCCGACCCTGAGCGATTGCAAACTGTTCTTGGCAAACTTGTCGCGCAAATCCGGCTTGTCGCATATCTGCTCAACCCCTATCTGCCTGCAACGGCGGATCAGTTGGAACAGGCCTTTAATGCTGATACAATAAAGAAGCTTCAGCCTTTATTTCCTCGCCTTGAGGAGTAAATTATGCTGCTTACCATTACCGACGCGGTTTTGATCCTGATCATCGCCGGATTTGCTTTTACAGGATTTTGGTTCGGGCTTATTCACATGGTCGGTTCTTTTGTCAGCATTGTGGTTGCCGCGGTGATCAGCGGCAATTATTTTGAGTTTGTGGCGGAAAAGCTTTCTTTCTTGTTCGGGGGAAGAGATAATCTCGGCCGCGTTGTAACCTTTATTCTCCTTTTCCTGCTTGTGACGCGCCTGGTCGGCTTTGTTTTTTGGCTGATCAATAAACTCTTCAATTTGATTGCCGTGCTGCCGTTTCTAAAAACCTTCAACCGTTTAGGCGGAGCATTACTTGGATTAATTGAAGGCGTGGTGCTCATGTCTCTTGCCTTATTCATGCTGGCTCGCTATCCGCTCAGCGATACCTTGACCAATGCCTTGTCGCAATCCATGGTGGTCGACTACTTGCTTGACGTCGCTGACCAGGTGGCGCCTTTTCTCCCAACCGTTGTGCAAAGAGCACAGGAAGTACTGAGTCTTTGACTCACTACAAATTCCATATTCAGTCTTTTATAGATTTGTAACGGATTCGTCATTTGCAGGATTTACATCACCAATCGATATGAGATTATTTGATAGTCATGCTCATGTTCATTTCAAAGCTTATGAAGATGATGCTCGGGAGGTGATTGAGCGTGCCTTGGCTGACGAAGTCTGGATGGTAACGGTTGGCACTCAGCGGGACACAAGCAAAACGGCAATTGAGACGGCCGAGAAGTTTGAAAAAGGTGTTTATGCGTCCATCGGACTGCATCCCACGCATACCATCGCGCATGGCTTTAATGATACGCAGGAGCTTGACTTCAAACCCAGAGCGGAAGCCTTTGATCCTGCCTACTATCAATCTCTTAAAGATGCTTCATCCAAAGTCGTGGCTGTTGGCGAATGCGGGCTTGATTATTACCGCCTGCCCGAAGGTGATGCGAAGACCATGAAACAGACGCAGTATGCCGCATTCATGGCGCAGGCGGAATTCGCCCGCAAAAACACCTTGCCGCTGATTATTCATTGCCGTGAAGCGCATGACGATCAGTTTGCGGCTATTCAGGAAGCCGCACAGCAATGGGGAGAAGGGAAGCGGGGTGTTATCCATTGCTTTACGGGAACCTACGAGGAGGCGAAAAAATACATTGACATTGGCTGGTATATTTCATTTTCAGGCATTGCCGTTTTTGCCGACGCAGTAGGACAGGTGGCGGCCAAACTTCCATTAGAGCAGATGCTCGTTGAAACGGATGCACCGTACTTAACACCTCCGCCGTTTCGTGGTAAACGTAATGAGCCGGCTCATGTGAAATACATCGTACAGGATATTGCCAGAAGAAAAGGGCTTTCAGAGGAACATGTTGCCGAGCAGACATTCCAAAACGCACTCGCTTTTTTTGGAATCAAAGATGACGCGAGGTAAATGAACAAACGCGCTAACTCGTTAATCTGTGAACTCGTAACCACTGTCTATGAAAGAATTTGATCAAAGCGAGGAGCCTGTCATTGTTGTCGACGACCAAGACAACCAGGTTGAAATTCTGCCTCGCAAAGTTGCTGAAGCTGATGAATCAAAGCTGATCCGCTATGTCTATGTCCTTCTGTTCAATGATGAAGGCGAAGTACTCTTGCAGCGCCGCAATCCCGATATCGAGCGATTCCCGAATCATTGGGAAATCTCCGCGTCGGGTGCGGTCTGGCCGGGGGAAGGGTATGTTGACGCGGCCAATCGAAAGCTGCCGGATGAGCTGAATATGCGCGTGCCGCTTTTCCATGAGCATAAAAACCGCTACCATATCCCCGGCAAAGCGGATCGCTTTATCGCTGTGTTCGTCGGATACGTCAGCAATGCTGATCTTGTGCAGCCAAATCCGGAAAAAGTCTCCGAAGTCCGCTGGATCAAGCCTGCAGAAGCAAAAGCAGGGTATCTGTTGACACCATCCTGCGAAGTCGTGCTGACCTGGTGGGAAAAACACCACGATCATGTGATGAAGAATGTGAAAGAGCAGCTGGGGTAGGTTATAGGTTGCAGTTTTTAGGTTTTAGTTAAACAGATACCTGTCGGGCGTGGGGCTCCGACCCCGCCCGGTCGCAGACACAGCCTGTGACCGAATTGTAGGAAACCTAAAAAACTCAAAAGCTGAAAAAAACCAACTGTCCCGTTTTCAGCTTTTAAGATTTTTAGCTTTACAGCTTTATGAGCGATATCGTTCTCATCCTTGTCTTCTTGCTTCTCATCGTTTTGCTGGGAGTTGTTTTTCTGCTGTTTAAGAAATTGTCATCCATGACAGCTGATTCGTCGGATGACCCTGTTCAAAAAATGCTCTTTGAGATGGTTGAAGGGCTGCGCAAAGAAGTTTCACAAAGCGGCGCGCAGAATCGGCAGGAAATCCAGGCCCGTCTTGATCAGATGAATGCCATTCTGCATAAGTCCCATCAGTCCCAGGCGCAAAATATCCAGGCGCATTTTGAGAATACCGGCAAAATCATTGAAGAAATCACCCGCAAGCTCACCCAGGTCGAAGGGACCAATAAGCAGATTCTGGGCTTTTCCGAGCAGCTGCAGAGCCTGGAAAATATCCTGAAGAATCCAAAACAGCGCGGAATCCTTGGAGAATATTTTCTGGAAACGCTTTTGTCGCATGTTCTGCAACCGAACCAATACAAAATCCAGTACAAGTTTGATAACGGTGAAATCGTTGATGCGGCGATTTTCATGAATGACAAAATTATTCCGATCGACGCGAAATTCTCGCTTGAAAAGTATAATCAGCTGATGGAGGCACAAGACGCGGCCAAGCGGGAGAAGCTTAGCAAAGAGTTTAAAATGGACGTGAAAAACCGTATTGATGAAACAGCTAAATATATCCGCCCCAACGAGGATACGACGGACTTCGCCTTTATGTTCATTCCTGCTGAAGGGATTTATTACAATCTATTGATTTATAAAGTAGGGAGCACTGACGTCCGCTCAGAAGACTTGATTGAATACGCATTCAAGAAGCGGGTGATCATCGTTTCTCCAACATCGTTCTTCGCGTATCTGCAAACCGTTTTACAAGGATTAAAAGCCTTGAAGATGGAGGCTTCTGTCAAAGAAGTGATTAAGCGCGTCGGAGAGCTTGGCAAGCATATGGCCGTGTTTGAGGAATACCACAAGAAGGTAGGCAATCATATGACAACCATGGTCAATGCCTATAATGCTTCTTCTAAAGAGCTGAAGAAGATCGACAAAGACGTGGTCAAGATTACGGACGGCGCTATCGGAGGAAGTATTGAAACCGAACTCATCGACAAACCGCAGCTTGAAGCATAAACAGTATCTTGAAAAACCAAAAAGCTCTCTTCGATTGAAGAGAGCTTTTTTAGTGGGGGCAGCTCGCAACGGGGAATCGCGTGCTGCCCCCTGGTGTGTCACGTACCGAAAAGGGGGAAAGTGGGGAAAACGGTAGAGCCACACCTCGTTAGTCGTCTGTCCGAATGGACATTCGTAGACTGTCGCACTATAGTCCAGCCATGCCGGACTGTCAAGAACTAGTTTGAAAGGGGGAGAAGCACGGTTAGCGCGAACCATGCCGTAATCCAATTGGCGCGGGGCATAGGTAACCCCTATCCATTCAGCTTCGGTCGAGGTCCGCCTCGCCGAGCTTCTCTCCCTAAATGTAGAGTTTCACCGGGGCTTGGGTGTATGGGGCCCAGGGGGAAGGCGAGACCTTACGACCGCCGGCCCCGGTGAAACCTTTGCACCGACTATAGCAGAAAAGCTCAGACTTGTCCAGAGTCCGCCTATGTACACATTTCATCCGCAGTGTATCTCATTGCTGCTTGAGTCTCATATGTTAAGATACCTGAACTATGGATCTCTCCCGACTAAATGAAGAGCAAAAACAAGCCGTTACCCACGGGGAAGGGCCTTTGCTGATTGTGGCGGGAGCCGGTACGGGAAAAACGACGGTGCTCACGCATCGCGTCGGCTGGCTGATTGATCAGGGGCTTGCCAAACCCGAAGAGATTCTTTGCCTCACCTTCACGGATAAAGCCGCCGGGGAGATGGAAGAGCGTATTGATCATCTTCTCCCGTTTGGATACGTTAATCTCTGGGTCATGACTTTTCACGCCTTTGCCGAGCGCATTCTCCGCCAGGAAGGAATCGCGATTGGCATCTCCCCGGATTTTCGCGTGCTTGATCAAACCAATCAGTGGATGCTCATGAAAACGAATCTGGACCGATTTGCTCTGGATTATTACCGTCCTCTGGGCAAACCGACAAAATTCCTTTCAGAGCTCTTAACGCATTTTTCCCGGGCAAAAGACGAAGGGGTCACGCCTCAGCAATATCTTTCTTATGCGGATGCATTGGCAGATGACCCGGAGAGTGAAGCCTTTAAGGAATTCGCTTCAAGACTGGCCGGCCGCAAATATGAAGATGAAAAATTAGCGCAGCTATGGAGAGAGGAGATGGAAAAAATCAAGGAAGTAGCGCATGCATACGCTGTCTATCAGCAGCTGCTGCATGAACAGGATGCGCTTGATTTCGGCGATTTGATTCTTTCGTTACGCCGCCTCTTTCAGGAACGCGCACTCATTCTTGAAAAGTACCGCCATCAATTCAAATTTATTCTGGTGGATGAATTCCAAGACACCAATTGGGCGCAGTATGATCTGATTAAGCTCCTTGCTTCCGATCAGAAAAATATCAATGTCGTGGGGGATGATGATCAGAGCATTTATAAATTCCGCGGCGCTTCATTAAGCAATATTCTCGGTTTTAAAAGCGATTTTCCTGAAGCGCAGCAGGTTGTCCTTACACACAATTACCGCTCTTCACAGAATATTCTTGACCTGGCATACGCGTTTATTCAGCATAATAATCCGCACCGCCTGGAATTTCAGCTCTCTGTAGATAAGGAGCTTACCGACAAAGCGGAAAAGAAGCAGCTTGATTTAGCGGGTTTTGCGCCGATCAAAAAGGAATTGATCGCCTCATCGCAAAAGAAAGGAATCATTGAGCATCTTCATTACGAACGTTTAGACGATGAAGCTGCCGGGGTAGTTGAAAAGATGCTTGCCCTCAAACAGGAAGACCCAGAGCTTACCTGGGGAGATTTTGCGATTCTTGTGCGCGCCCATAGCTCGGCCGAACCGTTCATTCAGCAGCTTACGATGGCGGAGATCCCGTTTCAATTTCTTGCATCGCAGGGATTATTCTCCACGCCCGCGGTGCTTGATATTCTTTCGTATTTGCGGCTGCTCGACGACTATGCCGAAAGCACCGCGCTGTACCGCATTCTTATTCTTCCCACGACCAATCTCTCCAATGAGGATCTCATGGCCTTGCTGCATTATGCAAAGAAGAACGCGGTTTCTTTGAGAGAAGCCGTTAAACATGCTTCAGAAATCAATGTCAGTGAAGCGGGGCAGAGTATTTGCCGCATCATTCTTGATCATCTGGAAAAGCACGCGCATTTTGCACGCGACAAGCGGGTGAGCGAAGTGGCGATGGCCTTTATCGACGACTATGGTCTGAAAACCTACTATGAATCGCTTGATCCGCAAACCCAGCGCGAAACCTATGGATTGCTGAATCAATTTTGGCGCCATATGCAGGAATTCGAGCGCCAGGCGGAAGTAAAAACCACGCGAGAATTTCTGGCGTATCTTGAGCTTGTCAAACAGGCCGGGGACAATGGTGCTTTGCCGGCGGATGTGGAAATCGGGCCTGAAACGGTCAAAGTCATGACGATCCATGGATCAAAAGGCTTGGAATTCAAGCATGTCTTTGTTGTCAGCCTGGTGGATCGACGCTTTCCAACCAGCGAGCGCAAAGATGCCATCCCTTTGCCGGAAGCATTTGTCAATGAGGTGACACCTGGCGATAATCCGCATTTGGAAGAAGAGCGCCGTTTATTCTATGTGGCGTTAACCCGTGCTAAAGAAGGACTCTTTCTTACCTCGGCGCAGGATTATGGCGGAGCGAGGAAGAAAAAATTATCACGCTTTCTCTTTGAGCTTGGCTTTGAACAAACCGAGCCAAAACAAACCAAAGCGGCCGCGCCATTCCTTGCCATGCAGGTAAAAAATCCTGAGCGGCTGCGCGCCCGCTCCATGGATTATCGTCCATATTTGCCAAAAATCTTCAGTTATTCCCAGCTCAAAGCCTTTGAAACCTGTCCCTGGCAGTACCGTTACAATTATATTCTCAAAATTCCCGTGCGCAGCACGCATGCCGCAAGCTTTGGCAAATCCATGCATAAGGCGCTTGAGGAATTTTTCAAAATCATGGCGCAGGGAAATCCCAAAGCTCCTTCAAAAGAAGATCTCCTTGCTCTCTATGAAGAACATTGGATTGATGAATGGTATGCCAATGAGAAAGAGAAAAAGGAAAATTATGAAAAAGGGAAGGAGGCTTTGTCTGCTTTCTACGACCGTCATGAACATGAATGGCCGAATGTTATTGCCACCGAGCAGGCATTTACGATTCAAATCGGCAAATACAAATTACGGGGCTCCATCGACCGCGTGGATCAGGGGCGTTCAGGCTTGAAACTGGTTGATTATAAAACGGGTAAAATGCCCAAAAACGATCGATCATTAGATAAACATCAGCTCACACTGTATCAAATTGCTGCCGAAGAAGTGCTTGGCAAAGAGGTTGAAGAGCTGACGTACTACTATCTGAAAGAAAATGAAGGCAAGTCATTCATCGCAACGGACAAGCAGAAAGAAAAGTTAAAGAACGATATCATCGAAACATTGGACGAATTGACGCAAAGCACCTTTGAAGAAACAAGCAAAGACAAGAAGGCCTGTCAAAACTGCGATTTTAGAAGCATCTGTCCGTACAGTCTTGTTTGATATAATACCTATCTATGGCATTCAAGAAGCTTGGAAACCTTCTTCCACGGCATTTGCAGCAGGCCGGACTTTCCCAGCCGGTTCAAGCTGCCTTAATGCTTGAAACGGCCAATAAGAAACTCGAAGAACTATTTGGTGCCGACATGGTGCGCCATCATGCGCGGGCGGTCGCGGTGAAATTCGGCCGGCTGCAGATTGCCTCGGTGGATGCCTCCTTGCGCCATGCTATCAGTATGCACGCGGAGGAAATAAAAGACGCGGTCAATCAACAGGCTGGAAAAAACCAGATTAAGCAGATTCAGATTATCATTTAGTCTATGACATTTCGCCAATTCATGTTTGTCATGGCATGCATGACCCTGCTGCTTTGGGCGGGATTTTTCTGGACGGTCTATGCCATCAATCCGCTTCAAACAAACTGGATTGGCCATGTGCTCTTCTATTTCACTTTGTTTCTGGCGCTGCTTGGAACCTTTTCGCTGATCGGGATTTTTCTGCGCAGAAAATGGGTTCATGAACAGGCTCTCTACCGTCTGGTCACGCTTGCCGTCCGGCAATCCGTGGCCATGTCGATTTTTTTCCTGATCACGCTTTTTCTGCAGGGGCAGCGTTTATTGCGGTGGTGGATCCTCTTGGGGCTTTTCGCCGTTGTCTTCGGCCTTGAAATGACTCAGCTGCTACGGGAAAGACGGCTCAGTACGCATACGCAGACAATCGATCAGGAATCGCCTTCTGCCGGTTACGAACCTATTTTCGAGCGAAAACAAATTCCCCCTCTGCCTCAGGCGGAAGGGGAACCGTCATTCATCGCTCAATCTGTCTCAGATTCCGAGCTTTAGCTGACTTGCCGGATCTGTCCAAGCAAAACATTTTCGATATAGATCCCGCGCGGGTAGAGAACTTCTTTGAGCGCTTCTACCATATCGTTCTCGACCTGGTCGCGCTTGGTGGAAATAATTTCGTCCGCGCTATAACGGGAAGAAACCTGGCGTAATCGGCTGCGGATGGACGGGCGGATCACTTTCGGGACAAAATCCTCGCCGATATTCTGCCAAATAGACGGCAGCAGTTTCGCGTCCAGCCGCAGCAAAATTGTTCCTTCAATTTCCACTTCGCGGCGGTCTGACGTGACCGTGCGGATTGGCTGGTCACCAAGCGCTCTGGCATGTTTCAGGTCAAACTCATGGTGGATGGAATATTCAAGCGTCTGTGTATTGAACAGTTTGGCTTTCTGCCAAAAGGGAAGTTTAAGGTGGAGACCAGGCGTATACACCTTGCGTAGAACGCCTTTGCCGCGGTCGTAGACGCAAGCGACATGTCCGGGCGGAACAGAGATGAAAAATCCGCCCAAAACATCTTCTACGACGAATGAGTAGACCAGTTTGTCTAATGAATTATCGTCTTTCATATTACTTAAAACGTTCTTTAGGATGAGGGAGCGAAGGCTTCAGTTTGGCTTTTGCTGCGGCCTTTTCAGCCATAAGGCGGTCCTGTTCAGCAATTCCTGCAAAGAAATCTGTAAGGGCTCGAAGCAAAATACTAAAGATCAACGAAGAAAGGACGAATAAGGCTTTTACGGCCGGCAGCATGATGAGAAAAAGATAGGTTCCAGCCGGCAAGCCTACTGCATAGAGCAGATCCCGTGCCGTCCATCGGGTCCGGATGCCGCCATGTTCATAGACAATGCTGGCGAATAGAACCAGAACCGTCACCAGCGTGAGGGAGAAGCTTGGTTTTGCAATGTCGATTCCAAGCAGCATCGTATCTATTGTGCGGGGAACCTGCACGAATGCGTACAGCTCGTCGACAATCGCGCTGAGCTTGATTCCTCCGATAAAAACCTGATAGAGGATCAAGAGCACAAAACCCTGGGAGGCTAAACTAACGATTCTTGGCCAGCGCCGGAAACGATATTCCTTGAAAAGCCGTTTCTGTTCCTCACGCAGAATGCTTGGCGTATTGGCATAATGCCTGGCTACTTCTGCAAGCTCCTTTTCCAGCAATTCCCGTTTTCTCTTGGCCGCGGAATCTTTGAGAGAGAAAGGCAAAAGCAGGAGGCGGACAAGAATGGTTAAGACAATGATGGCAATTCCAAGGTTTTCAAACCCGACTGTATTGTAAAGACCGATAAGGACGTTCAATAGCGGCCTGAAGAAGATTTCATGCCAGAGAAAAGCCATAGAGATAAACGTACCAAGCGTTCTCAAACGTTACCAAGCATCTTTGAAAGAAAGTCTGGGAACATTTGGCCCGTTTGGCGGATTTGGCAACGTTTAAAATATTATACCATTTTTCCAAGGCTACTGCCTATAAATCAAAAGAGCCCCTGCGGGGCCCTCTTGCTTGCCTTATTTACGCGGTGGTAATGCGGATACCCGGCCCCATGGTAACATTCACGGAGAGTGTCTTGAGGTAGGTTCCTTTGCTAGAAGACGGCTTTGCTTTTCTGATTGCGTCAATTGCTTCAACCAGATTTTCTTTGAGCTGCTGCTCAGCGAAGCTGGCCTTGCCGACAATCACATGCACATTGCCTGTAGCGTCGTTCTTGAAAGCGATTTTTCCTTTCTTCAGAGCTTCAATAGCTTCTTTGACGTTTGGCGTAACAGTTTCATTCTTTGGAGAAGGCATCAATCCCTTTGGTCCAAGCACTTTTGCGACTTTCGCCATATGCTTCATCATGCCTGGCGTGGCAACCGCCACATCAAAGTCAATTTTTCCTGATTTCTGGATTTTTTCGATCAAGTCTTCGCCGCCAACCACATCGGCAGCTGCGGCATCGGCCTGCTTTTCCTCTTCGGCAAATACCGCGATGCGGACCTGCTTGCCGCTTCCGTGAGGAAGGTCAATGGTGCTGCGGACCTGCTGATCGCTTTTGGAAACATCGATGCCTAAGCGGGCATGCAGCTCAACAGACGGATCAAATTTTGTCTTCACGGTTTCTTTCAACAAAGCTACAGCTTCATCGATGGTATAGGTTTTTGACGGATCGACTTTCTCGGCAACTGCCTGGTAACGTTTTGATCGAGACATAGATTTTGTGGTTCAAACCCCGCTAGAGGCGGGTCCCACGGAATTAAGGTTGTTATTCAGTAACAATGATACCCATCTGGCGAGCGGTACCTTCAATGGTCCGCATCGCTGATTCCACATTATGCGTGTTCAGATCGGGCATTTTGATTTCGGCGATTTCACGAATCTGAGCTTTGGTAACGGTTCCGATCTTATCGGTATTTGGTTTTCCAGAGCCCTTCTTCGCCTTGGCAGCCTGCTTGAGCAGTTCGGCCGCCGGAGGTGTTTTCATCTTGAAATCATAGGTTCGGTCTTCATAAACCGAGATTTCAACAGGAACGACCTGTCCGCGCTTGTCTTGCGTTGCTTCGTTGAATTTCTGACAAAATTCAGCGATGTTGAGTCCATGCTGACCAAGCGCAGGACCTACTGGAGGAGCCGGGTTAGCCGCTCCGCCCATGATTTGCAATTTGATGATGGTTTTGAGTGGTTTTGCCATAGGGGATAAACGTACCAAACGTCACCAGACGTTCCCAAACGTTACCAGATTCTTAGAGAAAATTTGGAAACGTTTGGCTCGTTTGGCACATTTGGCAGCGTCTTTTAAAGATGGGGGATTCGAGTAAGAAGCTGCCTGAAAGAGGCATACCCGAAGACCCGTCTTTAAGGGTCTAGATCTTTTTCACCTGCAAGAAGTCGAGTTCCACCGGAGTTTCGCGGCCGAACATAGATACAAGCACTTTGACCTTGCCTCGTTCCGCGTCCACTTCAGAGATCTTGCCTTCAAAGTTCTTGAACGGACCGTCAACAATTTTAACGGGAGTTCCAACAGAAACGTCGATTTCGTATTTCGGCTCTTCAATGCCCATTTTCTTCTGCAGTGTTTTTACTTCCTCTTCAGAAATCGGAGTCGGCGTTGTTCCTGTGCCGACGAATCCCGTCACATTCGGCGTATTGCGCACCACATACCAGGAATCATCGTTTACGATCATGTTCACGAGCACATATCCGGGAAAGATTTTTTCTTCCACGACTTTGCGTTTTCCGTTCTTGATTTTGATCTTCTTTTCCTTTGGAATCATGATGTCAAAGATCTTATCCTGCATGTCCATGGAATCAATACGCTGGCGCAGATTGCGTTCAACGTTTTCTTCATAGCCTGAATAGGTGTGGAGCACATACCATCTTCGGCCGTAATTTGCTGTTTGTTTAGCCATAGTTGTTTAGACCAGCTAGACTGGCTAGATTAGCCAGGCTAGGAGAGACGAGACTTAGATGAGAGATTCCAATGCGAAGTTAAGAACGTAGTCGGAAGCCGCAAAATACACAGCCACGAATAAGCTGATCGCGATAACCAGAATAGTATGCTTGCGCACGGTTTCCTGCGAAGGCCAGACAACCTTTTGAAGCTCAATAAAGGACTCACGGAAATACCGGACAATCCACGGGGTCTTCATTTTTGCCATATTTTAGGCTGAGATTAGCGACAATCTATTTTATCTAAAAACAACCCCGGCGGGGTTATTTGATCTATGCGCAAAGTATAACGGAGAACGGCTTTTTGGGCAAGTTGGCGGGCCACAGACCTGGATCCTAAGACTCACAGACAAACGCATCAAAAAATCCCTGTTCAGTGAAAACAAAACAGCCTGGACATCCCAGGCTGCATCTTTTTAACCCGTTAACCGTTTCTAAATATCAAGATTCTGCACATTCTTCGCATGCGTCTGAATAAAGCGTTTGCGGGGAGCGACTTCAGAGCCCATAAGAATGCGCATATATTCATCAGCCTGTTCCGCGTCGTCAATGGTTACCTGTTTGATCACGCGGCGCTCCGGGTCGAGCGTTGTTTCCCAAAGCTGATCCGGATTCATTTCACCAAGACCTTTGTAGCGTTGGATGCTGATACCGGCAATATTCTTTTCCGGGGTTGACGTTTCTTCGCCTTCCTGTTCTTCACCTTCTTCAGATTGCGCGAGCGCTTCTTTAAGCTTCTCTTTGGTTTTGGCATCAACCGTTTTCATGATCCGGTCAAGGATGTTCTGTTTGTCTTCGTCCGTGTACGCATAATGGACTTCTTTGCCTTTGGCGATTTTATAGAGCGGCGGCTGCGCGATATACAAATGACCCGCTTCCACCAGACTGCGGAAATGGCGATAGAAGAAGGTCAGCAGCAAGGTGCGGATATGCGATCCGTCCACGTCAGCATCGGCCATGAGGATAATGCGGTGATAGCGTAATTTGCTCTGATCAAACATTTCGCCGATATTGGTGCCAAGCGCGATAATCATCGGCAAAATGGTTTCGGATTTGATGATACGGTCGAGGCGCGCGCGTTCAACGTTCAACAGCTTTCCGCGCAAGGGAAGAATCGCCTGGAATTCACGATTGCGAGCTTGTTTTGCCGAACCGCCTGCAGAATCACCCTCCACAATGAAGAGTTCGCAGTTTTCCGCTTTCTTTGAGGAACAGTCCGCCAATTTCCCGGGCAGGTTGAAGCTGTCCAGCGCGCCTTTTCGCAGAACGGATTCGCGCGCGGATTTCGCCGCCCGGCGAGCCTGTGCAGCTAAGAGGCATTTGCCGATCATTTTTTCCGCGTCGCGTGGATGCTCTTCAAGCCAGTCGCCAAATGCCGTAGCAAAAATGGATTCGACAATTCCTTTCACTTCAGGGTTTCCAAGTTTGTCTTTGGTTTGTCCTTCAAATTGCGGCTCGGAAATCTTCACGCTGATAACGGCGGTCAGCCCTTCGCGGGTATCGTCTCCCGTCAGGTTTTCATCTTTTTCTTTGAGAATGTTTTTCTTGCGTCCGTAATTATTCAACACCCTGGTGAGCGCCTTGGCAAAGCCGACAATATGCGTCCCGCCTCCAGGAGTGAGAATGTTGTTGGCAAATCCGTTTACGTTTTCGTTGATATTATCGGTGTATTGCAAAGCAATTTCCGCTTTAACATTGTCTTCCTCTTTTTCAACGTAGAAGATTTCCGGATGCTGCACGGTTTCATCACGGTTGAGGTGGCGGACATAGGAGCGGATACCTCCTTCAAAGTAAAAGCCGTATGACTTTTCGTCTGACTTGATCCGTTTATCATGAACAATAATGCGGATGCCTTTGGTTAGATATGCCTGCTGGCGCAAACGGTTCAGAATCGTCTGCAGCTTGAATTCAACGGTGCTGAAAATACTTGGATCCGGCGCGAAGCGGATTGTTGTTCCGGTATCTTTTGCTTTGCCCACAACCTTAACATCTTTTTTCGGTTTTCCGGCGACGAATTCCTGCTCATAGAGTTTGCCGTCTCTGCGTACTTGCGCCACCATGTGGGTGGAAAGCGCGTTTACAACCGAAGCTCCCACACCATGCAGACCGCCGGAGACTTTATACCCTCCGCCGCCGAATTTTCCTCCGGCATGCAGCGTTGTTAAAACCGTTTCAAGCGTGGATTTCTTGGTGGTCTTATGCTTATCAACCGGAATACCGCGGCCATGGTCGATAACTTCGACTTCATTTCCCGGCAGAAGCGATACCTGGATCAGGTTCCCATGGCCGGCCATGGCTTCGTCGATGGAGTTATCCACGATTTCCCAGACGAGATGGTGCAAACCGCCCTCGCCGGTATTGCCGATATACATTCCGGGGCGTTTGCGAACCGGGTCGAGTCCCTCAAGGACGGTGATTGCGGATGAGTCGTATGCTTTTTCCTTGGGTTTCACTGGTGATTTTGCCATACCTTTATAAAGAGAAATTCCCCTTTTTCAGAGGAGCTATTGATACCAAGATTGTAGCATAGAAGCGCGAAACAGGCACCTTGACACATTGGGGCTAAATCAGCTCTGTGATACAATAGCTGCGCAGACGTGTCGGACATTCAAAGACGTTGCCAGACATGCCAGACTGATTATCAAAGATGTATGCCAAATCAATCAGAAGGGTTCAATACAAAATCCGTTGACGTGCAGCAGCTGACAGAGCAGGAGCTCAAATTTGGGTATTGGTTTGTCACGCATCGAGAGCAGCTCAGGAGGCTTCTTATTGGTTTTCTGGTCGCATTTTGCGCTATCACATACGGATATGCGTTATTCGCATTGATCCGTTTTTATGGTTTTGAGTATGAATCATACCGGCGAGGGGCAGAAACAGCCGGACAGACCTATATCAACATTGAAGAGGTTCATCAAAGTTATGCGATACAACCTCTTGAGGTTGTATCCCGCCAGGTCATTTCAGGGCGCGGGCAATCTTCGGATATCGCTGTTCTTGTGCGCAACCCTAATACCAAGTGGGCGCTTGAACGGGTGAGCTACCAGTTTTCTATCGGCGGGCGGTTTCTGCAGGCGCAGGAAACGTATTTTTTGCCTGGAGAAGAGAAATATCTTCTCGCGCTCAATCAAGAAGGCATTGTGACCGGCACGCCTCAGGTCTTCTTTGAGAATGAAGAGTGGCAGCGCGTGACCAATTATGAGCAATGGGCGCCCGATTATCTGAATTTTTTGATCACCAATAAACGCTTCCTTTCCTCAAGGCAATCCGAGCTCAGCGATCAGCTGCCGGTAAGCGAGGTCACCGCAACCATTGCGAATGCGACAGCGTATAATTACGTCAGCATGGAAGTACAGGTGGCGCTCTTTACGGGAAATCGACTCGCGGCGATTGATTCCGTGGTCATTCCGGATTTTCCTTCAGGCGTGAGCAAGCCGCTTTCTGTGCGTTTCACGCAGAATCTTTCGGCGATTACAACCGTGCAAATCATTCCAAGCGTGAATATTCTTGACCGCGCATCATTCAGTTCGTTTCAGGGGGAATTTGATCCGGGGTTCCGGGAGTTTGATCAACGGCGCAGATTCTAGTAAAACAGGAGCAGTTTATCTTCTCGTATGCAAAAGGTTTTGGCCGCGCTTCGGCGTTCGGATAAAATTCTGCTCGTGAGCATGCTGCTGATTTTTTCAATCGGAGCGACCATTCTCTACAGCGTGGGGCTGGCTTCTCAGGAGCAGCAGATTTCGCTGCTGTACAAGCAACTCTTTTACGGGGTGCTTGGCATGGGGGCATTTCTCTTTTTCATGACGGTTGATTACCGTACCTGGCAGCCGTTTTATCCCTGGCTGTATCTTCTCTGTATCTTTTTTCTTGTCTTGCTCTTTACGCCCTTGGGCGAAGTTATTCGAGGTATTCGCGCCTGGCTTGATTTCGGTTTTTTCGTTTGGCAACCTGTCGAGCTGGTGAAATTTTTACTCATTCTGATTCTCGCGGCGTATTTCAGCAAGCAGGGGAGACATCTGAAAACATGGAAGCCGCTCATTGTATCCGGCTTGTCGGTCGGTCTTCTTGGTTTTTTAACGATTGCGCAGCCGGATTTGGGATCTGCCGTGATTCTTTTTCTGATCTGGCTTGGATTTGTGCTTTTGCTTGGATTATCCAAATGGCAGATCGGCTTGATGTTCTTTGGTTTTCTCGGGATTGTTTTAGTCGGTTGGACGACCTTTTTGCAGCCATACCAGAAAAGCCGCTTGGTGAGCTTTCTTGATCCGGCAGCAGACCCGCTTGGTACCGGTTATAATGTGACGCAATCGCTGATCGCCATTGGATCCGGGCGTCTTCTCGGGCGCGGAATCGGTTCTGGGTCGCAAAGCCAACTGCAATTTTTGCCTGAACGGCAAACCGATTTCATTTTTGCAGTGATTGGCGAAGAACTTGGATTTGCCGGCATTTTTGTCTTTGTCGCTTTGCTGGTGATTATTTCCTGGCGGCTCATTCATATTGCAAGAAATACCAGAAGCGACTTTGGCCAGCTGATCGCGATCGGAGTCTTGCTTGCGGTCGTAGGGCAGGCCATGTTGCATATGGCAATGAATCTTGCCTTGATACCCGTCACGGGTATTTCATTGCCGCTTATCAGTGCCGGAGGATCCTATCTTGTGGCTGTGTTCATGATGCTTGGTTTGGCGCAGAGTGTGCATATATATAGTTAATGAGTTGCGGTTAACGAGTTAATGAGTTGTAGGGGGGCACGGAAGCTAGCGCTAGCTTGGGCTTTAGCAATCAGCATTCAGTGCCAGCCTGGTCCGGGAACGCTTGGCACAACCTCTGGTCCGTCTGGCAAGCCGTGGTATAATAGACCACAGACGGGGTATTATTGACAATTCTTTTCTCACCTGTATAATGAGCGCACTTCATCGAAAGATGATGTTTCCCTGCCATTAAAGCAGGGATTGCCTTTTGACCTATGGATTCAATCGATCTTCCTTCAGGTTCGTACCATTTTTCTCCGGAAGGATTGCGTCTGATCTCCAAATGTCCACTGTGCTCGGAACAATATCAGCCGTTTCAGGCCAATATTGTTGAGGAAAAAGCGGAAGCGCAGCTGGTGCATATTCAATGTCATAAATGTCAAAGCGCCATTGTCGCATTGATCGTCAAAGGCCAGATCGGGCTTACATCCGTAGGGCTCATCACTGATCTGAATTCCGCGGATGTCGAAAAATTCAAAGACGCTCCGGCTATTTCAGAAGCTCAAGTATTTGAAGCTTTTGAAACGCTTACGAACAAACCGAAAACATTCCTAAACGAATTGTTTGAACGAGATAAGTAAATCTATGGCAATCACGTTGCAAGCTCAACCAAGAACTGTTTCAGGCAAGAAAGTTGCCTCTCTGCGCCAGGAAAGCATGATTCCTGCTATTCTCTATGGTTTCGGCCAAAAAGAGAGTCAGAATATTGCAGTAAATTATCAGGCATTTGAAAAAGTCTATAACGAAGCCGGTGAAAGCCAGGTTGTGGAATTGGGTCTTGAAGGAGGAAAACAAGTTGATGTGCTTATCCGCGAAGTTCAGATCCACCCCGTTACAAGAGATTATATCCACACCGATTTTCAGGCGATCGATGTCAATACCGAAGTTGAAGTTGAAGTTCCTCTCGAATTTATTGGGGAAGCTCCTGCTGTTAAAACATCAGGCGGTTCTCTGGTGAAAAGCCTTACGACATTGGCAGTAAGTTGTTTGCCTAAAAACTTGGTAAAATCCCTTGCTGTGCCCCTCGACAAGCTTAAAACCATCGAGGATGTCATCCTTGTCAGCGATATCGAGATTCCTGAAACATTGAAAGTGCTCAATGATCCGGAGGAATTGATTGCCACGGTGAGCATGCCAAAACTCGAGGTTGAGCCTGTTGCGCCAGCTGCGGAAGCAGCTCCCGCTGAAGGGGCTGCACCTGCTGCTCCGGCTGCGGAAACCTCTAAAGAATAAAGCTTGGTCTCAATCTATTATCGCAAAAAGCGCCCGCATTGTTCTTGCGGGCGCTTCTAGTTTATACTGAGCATTACTATGCATCAATTACAAGATAAACGTTTTATGCTCTTTGGCGGGCTTTTGGCTCTTGGCGGATTGCTCGCGTTCAGTTTTATTTTTCATCAGAATCCGGACTCTTCGCAAACATATCAGCGGATTGAACAGGAAGTTTCCGCTGCTTCCGTCATCCCGGAAGGGGGCGTCCGCCGGTTGACCGACGGCATCTTTATTCCTGAAGAGGAACAACCTGACCGCTTTTTCGCCGTGATGATCGAAAACAGCGCCGAAGCCTGGCCATTAAGCGGCTTGGCTGATGCCCGGTTGGTGTTTGAGGCGCCAGTGGAAGGATCGATTCCGCGCTTTATGGCGGTTTATGACAATAAGCAAACGACAGAAAAGATCGGTCCAGTGCGTTCAGCCCGGCCATATTACGTGGACTGGGCGGCAGGGCTTGGCGTGATGTACGCGCATGTGGGCGGCAGTCCCCAGGCATTGTCCATGCTGAATGCCTTTATTGTTCCGTCGCTGAATGAATTTTATTTTGGCAGCTTCTTTTGGAGATCATCCGACCGTTACGCTCCTCACAATGTGTATACGTCAATTGAAAATCTGGATCAGGCCTTTGCTCATCGTAAATTTGATCAGCAAACATTTCCTGTTTTCAGTTATATGGACGAGCCTGATACGCGGGAGCCGGAGGTTGCATCGGTAGATATTCCGTTTTCCGGCCCATCAAATCTGTATTTGGCGCGATGGGTGTATGACAAATCCAAAAACGTGTTTATCCGCCACCAGGGACAGGAACAGCAATTTGATGCGGACCAAAGAGCGGTGGAGGCGGCGAATGTCTTCGTTCTTTATACCGATATCCAGGTGATTGATGAAGAAAGCCGCCGTTCCGTTCGAACATCTGGCAAAGGGAAGGCCTCCTTATTTCGCTTTGGCCGCCAATTTGAGGTAGAATGGGAGAAAGCATCCCAATCGTCTCCGCTTCTTTTCGCCACGGAAGACGGCCAGCCGGTTGCGCTGGCGCCTGGTGCTACCTGGATTGAGGTTGTGCCGGAGGGAACGCAAATCACTATCCATAATCAACAATAAATATGCATCAGAAGGGCTTTACGTTGATGGAATTGCTTATTACGATTTCCATTGTCGCGCTCTTGTCGGCGGCTGTCCTCTTTACGATTACGAATGTACAGGCGCGAGCCAGAGACGCGAAACGTTCAGCCGATGTTGATCAATTGGTCAAGGCGCTTGATTTATACATCAATCAGACCGGCGCTTCCTATCCAATGGCTCCGGCAGGATTTTGCTTGACAGGAACCGACGCGGTTAATACTGCCTTGCTTGGAGCCAATTTGATCAGCACTCCGATCACCGACCCCGTGAATCAGACGGGGGCAGAATGTTTATTCTATACAACCAATGAGGCGGGAACCGAGTTTGCCTTCCGTTTCTATCTTGAAACCGGTTCCGTCGGCCAAAAAGGGATGAATACGCGCCCGTAGTTATCTGCTTTTGTTCGCCGTTTTATGGTTGAAAAAGTGCCTCTGACAAATCGACCGGAAGACATGAAGAATGAACCTTCTTCACCTGTTGAGCGTGGTCTGCGCTCGGAGCAGCCAAAAACTCCGACGGAACAGCCGGCAAGCAAACAAGATGAACAGCCTGCACCGCAGCCGTCTGCGCCATTGCCTTTAACACAGGCCACGGTGCCCGGACGTGAGCATGTAAAAAGTGAGACGCTTGAGCGAATTGAAGATATTATGGAAGATGATCTGGATGATGTATATGCTCAGCTTCCTCCTGACGTGCAAAAGCAATTTAAAGAACGCGGCGAAGCAACGGCAGCAGAGCTTGAGAGCATGATCTACAAGGTTCGCCTCAGATCAAGAAAAGTCTTCAAGCTCCTGTTCGGATGGCTCAAAGTGATTCCAGGCGTGAATAAGTATTTTCTAAAACAAGAAGCCAAGCTGAAAGCCGATGAAATTCTCGCATTGAAAAAAGAGCTGGATCAGTCTCGCAGAAATCAATTATAAAAACACATGTTCTCGTTTCTCTTCCAATTGCCTGTGTCGGTCAATACACAGGCTTCGCAGGCAAATGCCGAGCAATTTTTCCGTGATCCCACGGTATTGCTTATTCTGCTCATCGCGCTCCTTGTTGCGTTTGGCATCATCGTTCTCCTCGTCCTTAGATCGCTTGCCCGCAAAGGAAGGTCTTTGCCGGCTCAGTACGAAAAACGGGTTTTACAGATTCTCGTGCCAAAAGAAAGCCTTAAGCAGGAAGGGGAGGCGAAATCCCAGGATTCGCAGCAAGGCGTGCGCGAATCCATTTCGGTGGCGGAAACATTTTTCAGCGCGATTGGCGGACTGAAACCGCAAAGCGGATTGAAAGCCTGGTTCTTTGGCCGCGAAGATACCATTTCGTTTGAAATTGTCGTTCACAATGAGCGCGTTTCCTTCTATGTGGCCGCGCCGCAATATCTGCATAAGTTTATTGAGCAGCAGATTCAGGCGCAGTGGCCGCAGGCGCATATCGAGGAAGCGGAAGATTACAATATCTTTCATCCGCAGGGATATGCCATGGGGACATCGCTCACCTTTGAGCGCGAGCCGTATTTCCCGATAAAAACGTATCAGGAGCTTGAATCGGATCCATTAAACGCGCTCACGCATCCTTTGTCGCAAATCCAGGGGCTTGACGGCGCGGCGATTCAAATCATTGTTCGTTCCGCTCCAAGGCAATGGCATCAGTGGGGGAGAAAAATTGCGTCTGCCATGCGGCAAGGCAAGCCTTTGAAAGAAGCGAAAAAAGCGGTTTCCGGCGGATTTTCCGGCTTTATTTCAAGCATGTTTTCATCCGGCAAAAAAGATGATCAGCCGTATCAGCTTTCACCGCTTGAAGAGGAAATGATCAAACGGCTCGAAACAAAAGCCAGCAAGGGAGGCGTTGAAGCGAATATCCGCGTGGTTGTTTCCGCCGGCCAGTCTTTTCAAGCGCAGGCCTATTTGGATTCGATCACAGGTGCTTTTGCCCAGTACAATATTTATGAATACGGCAATAGTTTCCGTCAGCGCAAGCCAAAGAATCAGAAGCGTCTGATCGAAGATTTTATTTTTCGCAATTTCAATCCGAAAAATAAAATGATCTTTAATACGGAGGAGCTGGCCAGCCTCTATCATTTCCCTTTGCCGCAAACGGAAACAACGAATATCCAATGGCTTGAAGCAAAGCGCGCGCCTGTTTCGCTTAATGTGCCGCAGGAAGGGATATTGCTTGGCTATAACGAATATCGAGGAAAAAAGACGGCCGTGCATATGCTGCGTGAAGACCGCCGCCGCCACATGTACGTGATTGGTAAATCCGGGGCGGGGAAAACATACTTCATTACCTCAATGGCAAGGCGCGACATCGAGGCCGGCGAAGGCGTTTGCGTGATTGATCCGCATGGAGACCTTATCGACGATGTGCTGGGGGGGATCCCCAAACATCGCGTGGAAGACGTGGTGATTTTTGATCCTGCCGATATTGAGTATCCGCTTGGCATGAATTTGCTTGATTATGATCCCAAATACCCTGAGCAGAAAACGTTCGTGATTAATGAAATGCTCAAAATCTTTGACAAGCTATACGACCTGAAATCAACGGGCGGTCCGATGTTTGAGCAGTATATGCGTAATGCCATGCTGCTGATCATGGATGATCCTGAATCCGGATCGACCTTGATGGAGATTTCCCGCGTGCTTTCAGACGAACAATTCAGGGCATATAAACTTTCCAAATGCCGCAACCAGGTGGTGGTGGATTTCTGGCGTAATGAAGCTGAAAAAGCGGGCGGGGAAGCGGCGCTGGCCAATATGGTGCCCTATATCACCAGCAAGCTGACGCAATTCGTCTCAAACGATGTTATGCGCCCGATTATCGGCCAGCAGAAGAGCGCCTTTAATTTCCGCGAACTCATGGACCAGCAAAAGATTTTGTTGGTAAAGCTGTCCAAAGGAAAGATTGGTGAGCTGAACGCGCATCTGCTTGGCATGGTGATTGTGGGTAAAATTCTCATGGCGGCCTTGAGCCGCACGGATCAACCCAAATCGCAGCGAAAGGATTTTTACTTGTATATCGATGAATTCCAAAACTTTACGACCGACAGTATTGCCATCATTCTTTCAGAGGCACGCAAGTATTTGCTTAATCTGGTCATTGCTCATCAATATGTTGGCCAGCTTGTTGAGGGGGGGGATTCAGAAATCAAAGACGCGGTTTTTGGAAATGTCGGAACAATGGTAGTCAGCAAAGTCGGCGTGGAAGACGCGGAGATTTTTGCAAAAGAATTGGCGCCTGTCTTTAACGAATATGATTTGCTGAATATGGAGCAATTCTCGTTCTACGTGAAATTGCTGGTGAATAATCAGACGCTCAGGCCATTTTCCATGAAGAGCGCTGCCTGGGAAGAGGGGCATGGTTTTGCCATTAAGAATGCCATGGCGGAATTATCGCGTCTTAAATACGGCCGGTCCCGCTTGGAAGTTGAACAGGAAATTTTAGACCGCGTGCATGCGGCAAAGCAGGGGGCGAAAAGACCGTCGCCATTTGAAAATCTGTAATTGAAAACTTTTCCACTCGCGCACTGTATTTGTTTTGTGGTATAGTTTTCTTGAAATAGCAGACTTGCAGAACAAAACAAACAGCAAAAACAACGTATGGAAGACGCGAAATTAAAAGCCGTGCACAAAATTCTTGCCAATATCAAGAAAAGTCTGGAACAGGTTGAAACCATGGTCCGGGAAATTGAAGGCGGCAATCTTGAAATTTCCGACGAAGATCGAGACCGCCTGCAGCTGACTCCGGAAAGCGAAACGGGCGAAGAGGGAAATATCATTGAAGGGGTGTTTGACGGCTACCAGATGATCGGGCCTGATGGAAGACGGTATTCCGTGCCGGCAAATTACGCTTCAAAATCCAAGCTGGTGGAGGGTGATATCCTTAAGCTCACTATTTCTTCAGATGGTGCGTTTATTTACAAACAAATCAAACCAATTGACAGGGAGCGCTTGCGCGGCAAGCTGGTAAAAGACAAAGAAACCGGCGAGTACCGGGTACTGGTGGAAAATCGGCTGTATAAAGTCTTGCTTGCTTCGGTCACCTACTATCGCGGTTCCGTCGGTGATGAGGCGATCATCCTTGTCCCTCAGGGCGGACAAAGCACCTGGGCGGCCGTGGATAATATTATTTCAGGCGGTGGAGAATTTTAGGTGCAGACGTATCAGACTGAATAGACCCTAAAGGCCAATAGACATGCGGACAGTCTATTGGTCTTTTATGTCTGAGGATACAGGGGATTTTTGCTGCTTGATTCTCGTCAATGAGTCCCCTATACTTAGGGCACTTTAAGGATCGCAACCATGTCTTCTGTCACGCTTTATCGCAAATACCGGCCGCAATCTTTTGATGAGATTGTCAATCAGGACCATGTAAAAACAACGATCCGTCATGAAATAAGCACGGGGCAAATGCCGCACGCTTTTTTGTTTCACGGACCGCGAGGGGTAGGGAAAACAACCATGGCGCGCGTAATTGCCAAGGCGTTGAATTGCAAAAAACGAAAGGAGAAGGAACCGGACCCTTGCGGCGAATGCGAAGCCTGCGTATCGATTCAGGAAGGAGCTTTTTTGAATCTTGTGGAGGTGGACGCGGCATCGCAAACGGGCGTTGATAATGTCCGGGAAAATATCATTGCCAATGCCAGAGTCGCGGTGAAGGGAGACGAGGTTAAGGTGTTTATCATCGATGAAGTGCATATGCTTTCCACTTCATCTTTCAACGCGCTGTTAAAGACATTGGAAGAGCCGCCTCAGCGCGTCGTATTCATTCTGGCGACAACGGAAATTCATAAGATACCGGCGACCATTCTCTCTCGTTGCCAGCGTTTTGACTTTCATCCCGTGGATGCGCAGCTGCTTAAGGAACACCTCGCTCTTCTTGCAAAGAAAGAAAAACGAAACGTAGCGGATGAGGTGTTGTTAAGCATTGTTAAGAAAAGTTCAGGACATGTCCGCGATGCCATCAGCTTGCTTGGGCAGGTGTTAAGCCTTGAGGGGGAGATTACCCCTGAAAAGGCTGCTCTCATTCTGCCGATGAGCAATGCTGAGCAGATCATCAGTTTTTTTGAGGCGACTACAAACGGCGAAATCACGCAGGCCCTGCAGCAGCTGGCGGAGCTTGAAACCAAAGGATTCAGGCCGCGCCAGTTTTGCCAAGATTTGATTGAGTTTGGCCATAAGCTGCTGCTTGTGAGCACTCAAAGCGATCCTGACGCGTTCGCAGGCGAGGTGGGGGCGCATCAGCTTGAGCAGATTCAGCAGATTGTTTCCCGCGTACGGCCAGCTGATTTGTTAAAAATACTTGATATCTTAATGAAGCGGCATCTTCAATTGAAAGATTATGACCATGGCAAGATACCGCTTGAACTGGCCGCGGTTGAAATCAGCACGGTTCTCAGCGAGCCGTCAGCCAAGCCGGCAAGCTCGTCGCCAGCCCCTCTGCCAAGCGCTCATCAGCCTGCTCCGCGTCCGGCATCACCACAGCAGCCGGTGAAACCAGCGGCAAAGCAGCCTGCAGCCGCGCCGAAAAAAACAGAAAGCAAGCCTGTACAGGAGAAAAAAACTCCTCTTATAGAAGAGCAGCCGCCGGTTGAGATGAAGGACGCGGCTTTGTATGAAGAAGTGGAAGCAATTTGGCCTGCATTTCTTCGAGAGATGGCGGATCATTTCCATTCCGTTTTCATCGTTTTGCGCACCGCGATGCTGCGAAAAGGGGAGCAGGGAGAACCTGAAATAGCTTTCCGATTTCAAATGCATCATGATCATGTCTTGCGCCATCGTTCTTCTCTCAATGAAGTCGCGCAGAAGCTTCTAAGCAAGCAGGTGTACTTCCGCCTTGCTGTTGATGCGGATCTGATCCAGACAAATGATGAAGTTACTGAATTGAAAGAAGAAGAAAAAGAGGAGTTGGGGCAGGAACTAAGCGAATTGGCCGCCGCTTTTGGCGGATCGGTCATGGATTGACGCTGAGCCCTTTTCTTGGTACATTAGCCCTTGCAGGATCAATCTGCGGCTTTTGAAAAGGCCGCTTTTTGTACAAACAAGAATCCCCTTGCTGTTCGGAGATCGTCTAATGGTAGGACGCCAGGTTCTGGCCCTGGTAATCTAGGTTCGAATCCTAGTCTCCGAGCAGTGTGGGGATTTTGCTTTTGCAAGAAAAGGCCGCAGGTTGTGGTTCTATCCTTGGAGGTGGTCAACTATGCGCCAAGGAGAACGCGATAAACTCAAATGGGTTACTTGCTGGTCTATTGTGCTTGTGATTGGATTGCTTGTCATTCTTGTTCTGCTGGTTCAGGCAATCGCGTATAAAGACGCGTCTTTGCCGGAGCGGGATCTTGACAGAAGCGATAATTTGCGCGAAGACGTGCAAAGGGTAATTCCCTACGAAAACGGAACCTAGTTTTCGTATTTGATCGGCAAGGTGACCGTTACGGTCGTTCCTTTCCCGGCTCCCTCGCTGTCGAAGCTGATCTGGCCGTTATGCGCGTCGATCACGCGTTTGACGATATAGAGTCCAAGTCCGGTTCCTTCGGTGTGGATGGTCGTGGATCGTTCGCCGCGCGTGAATTTTTT
Source organism: uncultured Gammaproteobacteria bacterium (assembly GCA_964503955.1). Lineage (GTDB taxonomy): Bacteria > Patescibacteriota > Patescibacteriia > VMEV01 > CAYQCH01 > CAZDCG01. The sequence continues at coordinate 144,853 of CAZDCG010000001.1, read as the reverse complement.
AAACAGTTTGGCTTTGTCTTCCGCGGTTAAACCGATACCGGTATCGACAATTTTAACCACGACTTCCGGCCCCACTCTCCGCACGCGGATAGAAATGCCTCCTTTTTGAGTGTACTTTTCGGCATTGTCGATGAGGTTTGAGAAGGCTTCATGCAGGTATTTAGGATCGCCTTCAATTGGCGGGATTTCATTGACGCAAACCATGCTGGTTTCTAGATTTTTTTGCTTGAAATTTGACGAGAGCTGCTGCGTGATTTCAGACAGCAAATCACATAGATTGACTTCTTTAATCTGCAAAGTGATGCCGCCTTCCATTTTCGTCATATCCATCAGATCGCTGATGAGACTGTTGAGACGAACCGCGCTTTTAAGCATGTCCATTTGAAGGGATTTTACTTTTGCTTCCGGGAGGTTGTTGAAATCGCCGTTTACCTGCATATCAAGCAGTCCTCGAAGAACGGTCAGGGGAGTTCGCAGCTGATGGGAAGCAATACCCACAAATTCTGATTTGAGTTTTAATAATTCTTCTAAGCGGATATTGGAGCGCTTTAGGCGGCGGTTGAGCTTTGCCAGCTGCTCGCGCTGCTCGACTTCCTTATTTACGCTCTTTATCAGGAGATAGCCGAAGAAGACGGTAGAGAGGAAGATGGAGAGTTCAAATAGAAATGTGTCGACGTCACTTGTCGCGAAGAGCCTTGCAAAAAAGATGATTGACAGAATCGCAACAAAAAATTTAGTCGCGATGATTTTTAAATCAAAGAGTTGATGATGAATGATGGAATACGCGGTAGCGCCTAAGAAAAACAGCGCGTAAAGCGGGGCTAAGGGCAGGTATGTCTGATTGTTTTCAAGCAGGACGGGGAAAAAAATCGTGGATGTGATAAATCCGGTCATAAGGAGCAGCCCAAGCATGATGTATTGGTACTGCTTTCGTAAGATCCCTTGAGATGTGAGGAGCTTTTTTGTGAGGAGAAAAACAGCGCTTAAACTGTAGAAAATAGTTAATGTACCAAAGCCGGCCATTCCCCACGATGGCTCTATTCCATTCTGTTCTCCTAGAATCATCAGAAACGGCGTAAAGCATGCTGCCATGATAAAAAGAGTGACTAGTACGCTTGTTGCCAGCCATTTTTTCTTGAGCTGTATTCGATCCGAAGGGATAGTATGGGCGAATATAAAGAATGTCAGCGTCATTGGAGCTGCAATGAACAGACTCAATCTTGCAAGGAAAAGAGCATTCTGGGGGGATAAATCTGAACGTGATGAGCCAAAAATTACTACGAGCCAAATCGACAGAAAAATGGAAAGGATGCCGTACAACCTGTTTGTGTCGCTGCGATAATCATTCTTTAAGACCAATATTGCTAGGATAAAGTTTATGCATACCGAAATGACAAGAAAACTCAGGCTAAAGGAAGGAAGAGAGATTATTTCCGTTATGAACTGCATGTTTGTCTTATGAAGCTCGATGCAAGAGAATTGAAGAGTTGATATTCTTCAATTGAGGGGACATGGCCTGATTTTTGAAACTGGTAAAAGCGCCGTGGACGAAGGAGTTCTTTGGCTCTCGTCATCGTTTCTTCCAAAACCAACGGATCATATTTGCCATGGATAAGTAAGATTGGTACTTGTGGGAGATAGTTGCTTGGCTGAATCAGCAGTTCCTCTTTTAGTTTCATTGATCCTATCAAGCTGTGAATGAAGCAAAAGGGGTGGTTGTCGAAACGAAGATCTGCCGTATAAGCATTGATAAACTCGGGGGGGATGGTACTACTATTATAGCAAACATCGCGGCAAAACTTCCGGATATTTTTCTGAGTCGGTTTCATTACCGTCCTCACAAGAAGCTGTGTTAACGCCCGGGATGATAAAGCGAGGTGTTTTTTAGGGATTTTCCTGGTGAAGCCGACCGGATTTATGAGGACGAGGCTTTGTGGTATATGCTCCCGTTCAATGAGACGCATAGATAACCATCCTGAGAAAGAATGCGCAATCATTGAAAAATCAGGAGGGAGAACATTCTTCATGAAAAATGAAACGGGTTGTACATAGTTTTTTTCAAAGCATACTTCATCGTAATTTATAGGAGATGATTCGCCCGCCCCTGGAAGATCGATAGCATAAATGGTGCAAGATTTCGCTAAATGATCAATGTTTGGAAACCATTGCTTCCACCCCATATTGGCTCCGTGCAGCATCAATACCGCAGGACCGTTCCCTGTTTTTATATACTTGATGATGGTCCCCCCCGAGCTGAAAGTAGATTCTTTCACAGGAGATGTTACCCATTTTTGTAATAGCTTTGATGTGGCATCTGTCACAAAAATCACATTAATTGGCTAGCTAGTTTTTTCCTTTTCTGCAGTTCTGCATCATATGATTTGGCTGGCAAAAGCTCTTTTTCAACGGAAAGGAAACATCTGCCGTCTGCAATTGGCTGCTTGTTGAGAATTCTGCGAGCACAGTAGGCCAGAGCAGCTCCATTCATAAGAGCCGCGCTTCCAAGCTGGGGCCATGAAATGAGCGATGTTCCGATTTCGGGAAGAGATTCCATCATTCTCGAGGAAATATTTTCAATGCCGATAAGGCGCCCCGCGATTTTTCCTATTTGTGCTTTTGTGAGATTTTTTAGATCATTGAATTCTACACCGTTTAGGCGGCCGTGAAAAATCTCCCGTGTGGGGTCAAGATCGTATCGTTCCAAATCGATAATGCAGTCGTCACCGTTATCTGTCCCCATAAGTACGGGAATTCTGTTTTCCTTCGCTTTCATTCTTAACAAGTATTTCATGGCGAGGTTATCAAGCTCGTCGATAACGATATCGAGGGGGGGCGATGAACTCAAGAATGCTTCAATATTTTCTTCGGTGATCCCCTCAGGGAATATCTGCACGTTTGCGTACGGGTTGAGTTCGTAGATTTGTCTGGCCGTGATAATAATTTTTGGAATTCCAAGGTTTTCAATGCTCGTGCGGATCCTATTGCAGTTTGATAAGCTAAGCTCATCAAAATCAGCCAATCGGATATGTTTTGCTCCCCCGAGCATTACGATGGTCGTTGCGATGCTGTTTCCAACACTCAAGCCTGCTATACCGATAGAGCTGTGGTAGAAATTTGCTTGTTCGTCACGGCTGATATAATTACGGTTTCTTGAGAACCGGACTTTTTGAAAAAATGGTTCATCAAGAATATGGATCAATTTTCTGTTCCATGGGAAATAGACCCATTTACCTTGTTGGTAAAGCGGGGCTCGCGATTCTATTTCCTCAAGAAATTCAGCCAATGAGGTTTCATACGCTTGTGCATGAACTAATCTGGGATTGTCTATTTGAAATAATTCCTCTAATTGGTCCGTATAAGAATCGTTTACTTCGACAATCAAGTTTTGGTCAAAGTATGCTGCCAATCTCTTTCGGTCTATGCTTTTGGACAAGTCGAAAAATTCTGGAGTAAATCGCTGATCTTGCGTGAAACGTTTGAGGTGCTGCTCTAGAGTCATATTATCTCGTCCATTTTTGTTTAATTCCTTCCGGGAAATATTCCGGCTCTCCGTAAGGGTGGAGGCGAATGATGGGTTTGTATCGCTCCGGGTGATCTTTTTGAAGGAATCGATATTCCGCATTATCTTCGATTAATGTGCGCACGATTGCGGCGACAATTTTTTCTTCCATTTCTTGAGATCTTGTCGCGTTTGGAAGCAATTCAATGTGGATTTCCAGGAATTGGTTCTGCTTTGCGTCAAGTTTTGTTTGCATCGTAAATTTCCCCGTGATGGTATCATTTAACTCTGGAGAAAAAAGAGCTTTTTTAATTGTCTCGGGGTAGATCAGCAGGCCGTACAGAGATGCGGTATTATCACTTTTTCCATAAACCGCCACATACTGGTAAGGAAGAAGGAACGTGTTTCCAATACTTTGTTCCAATTCTGCTTTGGAAATCTGTGCTTGATCTAGGATTTGCAGCATGTCCTCCAAGGTGAAAAGTTTCCCCTTGTCGTGAATGTTATACCGGCATAGGGGAATAGCATTATTCCACGTTGAGATAAGCAACTCATTTTCAAGCAGATCCATGTGTTTGAAGAATGGGTAGGCCATATTCAAAGACGGAACATACGAAACATCAAAAATTTTTCTGCAAAGTTCTGCGTTGTTTGCTAGAAGGCGGCTCAGGAAAATGGTGAGTGGGGTTTCATGTCCAGCAATGGCCGCGTCAGCCGTTCCGTACAGATTCATTGAATTGAAGTAGTATGCGTCATTGTCTATGCATGCGTGCTTATACAAATAAGAACGGAAAGTTTCGCTGATCATTTCCGCTGCGAGAAAGAGTTTCAGTTTTCCTGAGGGGATCTCCAAGCCCTGTTGCTTGCAATCATCGAGGATATCTTTAATAAAGGGTGGGTACCCTCCAAGGATAACTTGATCGAAGTAGGGATGAAGGCGCTCAAGGCTGTTCAGGAAATCTTTCTTGTTGATCCCAGGGGTGACTATGGAGAGTGGGTAGCCTTTTTTGCTTAAACGCATGCAGGCGTTTAATGTGAAACTTCCTCCAATGTAGATTCCCATTGCAAACCCATTGATCAAAAGGGTTTTTTTTTCGTGAATTTTGTAAATCTGGGTAAGAAACAGCTCGTAAATAATGCTTGTTTCAAGTTCGATTTCCTCTGATCGAGGCCAGAAGGTCGGGGTGCCAGATGAACCCGAGCTTGATGAGATAATGGGGGCGCGAAGATCGCCGTTCCAGCACAAGGCTTCGAGGGGATACCGGTTCAGATAATTTGCTTTGTCGATACACGGAACTTGTTTTAGGTCGGAAACCGTTTTGATTTTTTCTGGAGCGACCCTCTGCTTTTTAAGGAAATCCTTATAAGCAGGTACACTGGTTGCCATTTTTCGGAACAGCATCAACGCGTTTTGTGAAAAAGCGTTTGTATCAGAAAGATCAGGAAAATCAATAATTTTTTCCTTGAAAAATTCTTCCCATCCTTGTTTTGTATCAAGCTGGGTTGAGGATTTCGTAAAATCCATACTTATTTTGTCGCGACGAAAATCAGCAATTCGGATTCTGGGGTATACGGAGTGCCTTTCCAGTCACCAAATGCCTCACATTTGCTAAAACCTGCTTTTTTCGTCATCGCTTCATATTCCGTTGTGTCGTAGATTCTCATTGAATACGGCGCGAGTTCTTCCCGGCTGCCATCCGGTTTCACAATAGACCAGGTGCCAATCTCTCTCTTGGTCGTCTCATCAAAATCACGGTATAGCTCAAGCTTATTTCCAGATGTGAGCGTTCTGACATCATGCTTTTTGTAATTGCCGGCTCGGATTTTGGGAATCGTGATAAACGTGTGCATCAGCCATTTCCCGCCCGGTTTGAGTGCGCGGTAGAAATTCTCGATTGATTTCTGGTCGTCGGCTTCGTCTTGAAAGAATCCAAAAGAATAGAACATGTTGATGGCCGCGTCGAATTCCTCTGCGAAATCAAGATCGCGCATGTCGCGCTTTATCCAACGAACATTCTTGATTCCTCTTTTTTGACGGGACTGTTCGGCGAGTTCAAGGTGTTCATCGTTGATGTCAACGCCTGTGACCTCAAGCCCTTTTTGGGCAAGCCCGAGGGAGTGGCGCCCGTAGCCGGATGGACAATCCATCAACCGGGAAGCGGGTTGGGTATTTGTCAGCCGCATGACTCCTTCAACTTCATCCATTAAGCGTTGATTCATGCTGAGCGGCTGGTTGAGAAATCCTTCCAATGAGTCATCGGCTTGCGCGTACAGTTTTCCGAAGAATCCTCCTTCGCTTTTCCACCAATCAGGAGCGATCGAATCTGGGATATTGTTCATAGGTCAGTTATATCGATAAGGTTCAAAACTATTTATCTGTTGATGAGCTATCTGTTCCGCGATTGCTACCGTTGAAGCTCTGAGGGTGGAGCTTTCGCGGAAGAGCTGCTCCAGCAGAGAGCTGATTTTTCCAATCTTTTCTTCAAGGATAGGCGGAGACAGGTGATGCGATTCGTATTCGCTCGCTACGCTGATCAATCCTCCCGCATTTACGACATAATCAGGCGCGTAGAGAATGCCTCGAAGTCTGAGTTCATCCGCTAATGTGGTATTTTCAAGCTGATTATTCGCTCCTCCTACGACAGCTTTGCTTTGGATTTCCGCAACGGTTTTTCTATTGATGGCGTATGCCAGCGCACAAGGGGAAAAAATATCAACGGGCATTTTGTGAATATCGTCTGGCTCGCAAAACTGAATTTCCGGGTAACGATCCTTTAATGTTGAAACCTTTGTTTTGTCAATTTCGCTTACGTAGATTGCCTTTGTTTGGGGGTAAAGGAGGCGGATGAGTTCCCCCCCGATTTTTCCTGCTCCTTGGATCGCAAAACTACGTTGCTGAAGCGATCCGTCCTGATAGAGGAATTTCAGCGTTGTTTTTATTGCTGATAAAATGCCCAACACCGTATAATTTGTCGGATCCACGTTTACCCCCACGAAATAGCGCGAATATTTACGCATTTCAATGACATCATCTCTGGTCATGCCTGCATCCGTTCCGGTAATAAATTGGCCGTGAAGATCGTTGACAACATGCGCATATGCTTTTAGGAGTCTGTTCCTATTATATGCTCCTTTCGGTTCGATAATAACCGCCTTGGCGCCTCCATAGCGCAATCCTGCCAATGCCGATTTTTTGGACATGCCTTTTGAAAGCCGGAGAACGTCCGCCAGGGCTTCTTCTTCGGTTTCATAATGCCATAAGCGGGTAGCGCCAAAAGCGGGGCGCAAGGCATCGCTTCGGTGAATGGCAATATAGCCGACCAGCTGGGATTGCGGCTCCTGGAAGCGCAGAACATATTTATGTCCGTCGTATTCAGGTAAAGCGGTTAAACTGTTCATACGGATTCGATTACATCCTTTGCGGGTATGCGCGGGCTGTGATGGGGGAAGGATTTGGCAATACCAAGCCTGAAGAAGAATTGCGGGCGCGCGGTTGTCTGAAGAATTGTCTGCAGATTTTTATAGTGGTCGCCAATTTGAATGGCCGCGGCCAGCGGGTGCGTGGCGAGCCCGTTTGCATGCGCCCGCAGTGCTATTTGCTGATAGAATGCTCCGGTTTTGATCCATGCCTTTGGCGTATCCTGCTCAGAGGCAATGATCCCCATAAACGGCGTATGTGATTTCAGCAGATTCATTTCCGTTTTGCGGGAGAGTTTGCCTACATCGAAATGTTTGATGATTCGAGGGGCTATCAGTGACAGAGGGGTGGGAATGCCCATCCCAAAAGCAGGCATTCCGAGAAAATCCTTCGTCGTATTGGGTTTAACGTATTGAGAAAGCTCGGTACGGAATTGTTTATCTGCCATGGCTTGATCGGTCGCCCGCATGACGCAATCCGCGATCTGTTCCTTGACGTTTTGCTCATCGATTAAAAAGATGGAAAGATCCTGTTCTTTGGCTGTTTGCAAGAACCGCTGCAGCGAATCCGGTATGATCGTTTCCGTGAATTTATCGCGGCTTGTGACGCGCTCAGAGATTGCGTAGATCAGCTCCAGCTGCGATGCGCGCGAATGGCGGTCGTCTTGTTGTTGCAAGGTGATTTGTATGAAACTAGCTGCCCCCGCCTCTTGTATGAAAGTTTCAGTTGCATATCCATAATGCTCAGCTGCAATGAGGAGATTGGCCATGGCGCATCCGAGGCTGATAAATAGCTGCCGGTTGTCTGCGTCGCTGTCCGGCAGGGCTCGGCTTGATTCAGGGCGGATTTCGATTGTCTGATCGGAAACACGAAATTTCCAAGGCTGGCTATTATGACTTGAGGGGGCGAGAACAGCAAAACGGATCAGGAACAAACGCTTGTCGCGATCGTGTTCCAAACCATAAAAATCCGGGATATTGATATCCCATGCTGAGTAATTGCCTTCCATAGTTGACCTCTTCCCGGCCGCTTACAGTATAGCATACGCCGAGAGCTTCTTTTCTGTTTTCGCAGGGCGGTTTGTCATATCTTGTGTACAAAATCAAAGAGCCCCGGGCCGTCAGGCGGGGCTCTTTTTCGGCGAGAGGAATTGCTCCACTCTCGGCCATTCTCGGCTTGCGATCTGCCGGCCTGCGTTGTAGGCCTGGCGGACGAGCCGCGGATTGCGTGTGAGCATGGGTGGAAGCGGGTGGTCGGGCCGTATCACAAGCAGGTCGAGATCGGCTGGAGGCCGCTTCATGAACTCGATGGTTTGATTGTAGTGTTCCCAAAGGCGGGAGAAGCGCGCAAGCAGCTTTGGGTGGTTGCAAAACAGCAGCCAGGGAAGGATCAGCTCTCTTATGGCTCCTCGAGGCGCATAGCCTGCCGGCCGGTTGCTGATAACGATGATCCTGCGCGCGCCCTCTTTATAAGCGTGAATGACGGGGAGCGGGTCTAGAACCCCTCCGTCAATGTAGCGTTCTCCGCTGACATAGATTGGACGGCCAAGCGTGGGGACCACGCAGCCCGCTTTCAGTACCTCGCGTGCGTTCGTGCTGGTCACGCGCAGGTAATGCGGCTCGGCGGATTTGTGATGTGCCAGGACGGCGAAGAGGCGCACCTCGTCAAGCTTGGGTATCTTCAGGGTCGCGCAGTGATGGTCGACCAGCCGGTCAATATCGCCCACGTGCTTGGCGCTGAAAACTCGCCGCGGATTGAGAAGCGCTCGATCCGTAAGCCTCAGCCAGATCCGGCGCGTCTGCGCGCAATCGCCGGTAAGGAAGTAGGCGAGCTGCGGAACTGCCGATGAGCAGCCATAGGCGCGGCTGATCATGTCAGGGTGCAGCCCTTTTTGGATAAATCCATTTTTAAGGCCGGAAGCAAATGCATTACGCATGCCGCCGGCTTCCCCGATAAGGGTGATCTCATGCACGATGTCCTCCAGTGGCACGGACCTTACCGCTCAAAGAAAGGGGTGTCAATTCTCCTCTTTTTGCTTGCCTCGGCTCTGTTAGGCAAAGGATAAGGATGAGGTAAAAAGGTTATTCTTCCGTTTTCACGGGTTGCTGGGATTTGTTCAATGCGGCCTTGGCTGTATGCCATGGCAAAGTTACGCATTTAACCCGCATGGGAAAGGCATTCACTCCTGAGAGCGCTTCAAGCTCTTCGGGCAAGGTTCCTTCTCCCGTAAATGCATTGGTGACTTGTTTGCAGCTAGCTTCTGCTTCACTTGCCGATTTTTTTTGCAAATAGGTTGTCATGATAGATGCCGACGCGGTTGAGAGCGCGCAGCCTTCTCCCTGAAAGGCGATTTCATCAATCTGATCATCTTTGATGTGCATTTCCACCCAGAGATGATCTCCGCAAAGCGGATTGTATCCCTCGGCTGTATGCGAGGCAGCAGAAAGCTTCCGCTTGTTCCGCGGGTTTTTATTGTGTTCAAGGACAAGTTCTTTATATAGATCAGCAAGCATGGTTAACGAGTTAATGTGTTCACGGGTTAAGGTGTGGCAGGGCAGTTAGCCAAGGAGCTTGATGGCTTCTTTCAGTGCGTCCACTGCCTTATCGATATCTTCCATCATATTGTAAACACCAAATGAGAAGCGGGATGTGGCCGGTACATTGAATCGCTCCATCAGCGGCTGCGTGCAGTGATGTCCTGTACGAATGGCGATCTGATGCTGATCAAGAATGGTGCCGATATCATGCGGATGGATGCCTTCAATGACAAAAGAGATAATTCCTGCTTGCTTTGGCGCATTGCCGATGAAGCGCAGACCGGGGATATTAGAAAGTTCCTGCTTGGCGTACGCGGTTAATGCCTGTTCATGGGACGCGATATTGTTTAATCCAAGCCGCATGAGATAATCCGCAGCCGCGCCAAGCCCGATCGCTCCGGCAATAGCGGGTGTGCCGGCTTCAAATTTTTGCGGGCCTTTGGCAAAGGTTGTTGATTCAAAGGTAACCGACTCAATCATATCTCCGCCGCTTTGATACGGAGGCAGAGTTTCCATCCATTGTTCTTTCATGTATAGCGCGCCAATACCGGTCGGGCCGTACATTTTGTGCCCTGAAAAGGCATAAAAATCCGCGTCGAGGTCTTTAATATCCACGCGCATATGCGGCACGGCTTGCGCGCCGTCAATAAGAACCGGAATGCCTTTTTCATGCGCCAGGCGGATGATATCTTTTACCGGGTTGATGGTCCCCAGCGTATTTGAAACATGCGTGATCGCAAGCAATTTGGTTTTGTCTGAAAGCGATCGTTTTACGTCTTCAAGGCTGATGGATCCGTCGTCTTGAATCGGGATGACGCAGAGCCTTGCCTTTTTGCTGGCGGCGAGCAGCTGCCAGGGCACAAGATTGGCATGATGTTCCATCCCGCTGATCAGGATTTCATCGCCTTCATGGACATACTCTTGGCCAAAAGAGGAAGCTACAAGATTAATTGCTTCCGTGGTGGAGCGCACAAAAATCATTTCATTGGTATTCGCATTGATCAGTTTGGCGACTTTGCTGCGGGCTATTTCGTAAGCATGCGTTGCACGCTGGCTGAGCTGATACACTCCGCGGTGTATATTTGCATTGTCGCGCGTATAAAACGCGTTCATGGCATCAAGAACAACCTGCGGTTTCTGCGCTGTTGCCGCACTGTCAAGGTACACGAGGTTTGGCTCGTTTTGAAAAAGGGGAAAATCATTTTTTACGTCATCTTGTTTCATACAGTTTGTTCCAGAACAAGGGATCTGAAGCGATCATTGGCGATCAGCTCAGCCAGCTCGATAATAAAAGCCTGCTTAAGCATGGTTTGCGCCTGTTCGGTTTCAATACCGCGGCTTGTCAGATAGGCAAGCTGTTCCTGGTCAAGTTGGCCCGTGGCCGAACCATGCGCCACCTGAACATCGTCTGAATCGATTTCAAGCCACGGCTCCGCGTGTACAAGCGCCTGATCTGAAAGGAGCATATTTTTATTCAGCTGGGTTGCCTGTACCTGTTTGACGTTTTTGTTCACCACAATGCGGGCGTGCATGGTGATTTCTCCGCGTTCATTGGCAATGCTTTTGACGTATTGATTGCTGCGGGTATGAGAAGCGGCATGCTCAATGCGAATCTGCTGGCGCACTTTGTCTGTTCCGTCTGCTGTCAGCAGACCGATGATATCAGCCTCGCTTCCTTCTTCCTGCAGTTTCACTTCCAGATCCTGAGACATGGGGGTGTTGGTATTTACAAGAACGGCGGAATAGGACGAATCCTGCTGCTGTGTGACTTTGACGGATCCTCCTTGCGCCGCGTAATGCGTTAACCGCGCCTGGCAGCCAAGATTGATTTCAAGCTCGGCTGGTGCCAATTGGATCAATTCGCATTCAATGCCGGAAAGCACGTGCACGGTCATTTTTCCACCATGAGCAAGAATCAGAGGCTGCTTCGTATCCTCTGTGACGCGAATGGTAGACTCTTGAAGAATGATTCCATCAAATTGCTCAGGTTTCATATTTTTACTTATTCATGACGCGCAAAGGTGCTTTTGGCAGCAGCCAGTCATAGCCTTTTTCTTCCAATTCCTGCGCAAGTTCCTTGCCGCCGGATTTGATGATTTTGCCATCTGCCAGCACATGCACAAAATCCACATCCAGATGCTCTAAAATACGCTGATAGTGCGTGATGACAAGGGTTGAAGAGTCTTTGGAATGCAAGCGCTTGATGCTTTGCGCCACCGCTTGCAGCGCGTCAATATCAAGACCCGAATCGATTTCATCAAGCACTTTCAGTTTTGGCTCAAGCAAAGACATTTGCAGCATTTCATTGCGCTTCTTTTCTCCGCCTGAAAATCCCTCATTGAGCGAGCGTTTCAAAAACGATTCTCTTAGTCCCACAAGACCGGCTTTTTCCTTCAATACTTTTTTGAATGCCATGATATCGAGCGGCTCAAGTCCCTGCATTTTTCGCTGTTCATTCACGATCGTGCGCAAAAACGTTTCATTATTGATACCGGGGATCTCAACGGGATGCTGAAAGGCTAAAAAGATGCCCGCATGCGCGCGGTCCTGCGCGGAGATGTCAAGCAAGTTTTTTCCTTCAAAGAGGATCTCTCCTTGCGTGATGTCATAGCCTTCCATGCCGGTGATCAGCGAAGCAAGCGTACTTTTACCTGAGCCGTTTGGTCCCATAATGGCATGGATTTCGCCCGCGCCAATTTCAAGGTTGATCCCTTTCAGGATTTCTTTGCCGTCTTTATTTGCGTGAAGATTGTTGATAGTGAGCATATTGATTGCAGCCCCTTCCTGGGCAGGGAGGGGAGAAGCGGGCGGCGGTTATCCGATTGTGCCTTCAAGTTTTAATTCGAGGAGTTTATGCGCTTCGGCGGCGAATTCAAGCGGGAGCTGGTCGAGCACTTCGCGGCAATAGCCGTTCACGATCATGCCGGCCGCTTGCTCGGGTGTCATGCCGCGCTGTTGCAGGTAGAAGAGCTGATCTTCGCTGATGCGCGAGGTAGTTGCTTCATGTTCAACGGTCGTCTTGCTGTTTTTCATGTCCATGTACGGGAACGTATCGGCTTTGGCTTCATGTCCGATCAGCAGGGAGTCGCATTGGGTGTAGTTTCTCGCGCCCTCCGCACGTTTAGACATTTTCACCAGGCCTCGATACGTATTCTTGCTTTGTCCGGCGGTGATGGCCTTGGAAATGATGCTGCTCTTGGTGTTCTTTCCGATATGAATCATTTTTGAACCGGTGTCGGCCTGTTGCTTGTGGTTCGTCAGAGCGATGGAAAAAAATTCTCCGATGGAATTATTGCCCCGCAAAATGCAGCTTGGGTATTTCCAAGTAATCGCGGAACCTGTTTCCACCTGCGTCCAGGAAATTTTTGAATCATCGCCGTAGCAAAGTCCGCGCTTGGTCACGAAATTGTAAATGCCGCCTTTGCCGTCTTTGTCGCCTGGATACCAGTTCTGTACGGTTGAGTATTTTACTTCCGCATTGTCAAGAGCGATAATTTCTACAATGGCCGCGTGCAGCTGATTTTCGTCGCGCTGAGGTGCGGTGCAGCCTTCAAGATACGAAACGTAGGAATCTTCTTCGGCGATAATCAACGTGCGTTCAAACTGGCCGGTATTTTGCGCGTTGATGCGAAAGTATGTTGAAAGTTCCATCGGGCAATGCACGCCTTTTGGAATATACACAAATGAACCGTCGGTAAAAACGGCCGAGTTGAGTGCCGCGAAAAAATGATCATGATAGGGGACAACGGTGCCCAGATACTTTTTCACAAGCTCCGGGTATTTCTGAATCGCTTCGCTGATCGGGCAGAAAATCACTCCGTGTTCCTCTAGCTTTTTCTTAAAGGTTGTAACAACCGACACGCTGTCTAGCACCGCGTCAACAGCCACGCCGCTCAGTTTCTTTTGTTCGTCAATTGGAATGCCAAGCTTCTCAAATGTCCGGCGGATTTCAGGATCAACTTCGTCAAGGCTTTTTAGCTCCTTCTTTTTCTTGGGAGCCGCGTAGTAGATGATGTCCTGGTAGTTGATGGGAGGGTAGGACACATTCTGCCAAGCAGGCTCTTTCATGGTCAGCCAATGGCGATAGGCTTTCAGGCGGAATTCCAGCATGAAATCAGGCTCATTCTTCTTCTTTGAAGTCAGCCGGATAATGTCTTCGCTGAGTCCTTTGGGGGCATAGTCGGTTTCAATATCCGAGCTAAACCCGTATTTATAGTCTTCAGCGACAATTTCGTTTAAGGCCTTATTTTTCGCCATTTTCGTAAAATTGAGAACCTTTCTCAAATTAGTTTTTGCTTGGCCAGACTTTAACAGAAAATAGCGATTTTGGCAAGAGTGTCAGGGGGCTGCCCGTTACCGCTTCGGCTGATTCAGCTAAGGCGGTCCCTTCGTACGCTAAATAGACGAACTTCTTCCCCCTAGAAAAGCGGGACTACATAAAGCGTGCATGAAAATAAAAGTTGGAAAGGGGGTTCTTGTTCGGATCTCGTATTTTCCACGATATCAGGCTAAAATGAATCAAAACAAACATTAACAATCCTCTATGAATCCTTTCACCATGTTCTTCGCGCAATTATTTGGAACACTTGGCCTCTTTGTCGGTATCACGATGGCGCTGCAACGCGCGCATTATCGTAAAGCCTTCAAACATTTTTATAAGAACGATGCGCTGCTCTTTGTTGCGGGAGCTTTCATCTTTGCTTTGGGGCTTGTGATTGTTTTGCTGCATCACGAATGGGATACACCGCTTGAGGTCATTATCTCTCTTCTCGGATGGGGAGCTGTGCTTGAAGGGGCGGCGTATCTTGCTTTTCCTGACCAGATGTATAGCTTGTTCAAAAAATATATCAATAGAAATTTCTACTATGTCTCCGTTGTTTCTTCTTTGTTGGTCGGCGCATATTTAACCATGCAGGGATTTTTCGCGTAAGGGGTGTGGAAGAAAGCCGGCGGGGCGGCTGTGTTACAATGGCTGAATATGATGAAACAGATTTTTTTTCTCCTCCTCGCCGTGGCCGCAATTCTCTTTTCAAGCGGAATGATCTTTTCAGCCTATGCCGCCAATGATATGGCAGCCTCTGTTGCGGGTAGGATTTTGCTTAACGTTGAACAAAACGGAGAAGCCTGGTATGTACATCCACTCACGCTTGAGCGTTATTACCTTGGCCGCCCGCAAGACGCGCTTGCCATGATGCGGGTGATGGGACTTGGTATCAACAATGCCAATCTCGCGCTGATTCCTGAAGCAAAGCAGTCATTTGAGGGGGATCTTGCATTGAGACGGCGATTATCCGGCCGCATTTTATTGCAGGTCCAGTCGCATGGGGAAGCGTGGTATGTAGATCCCGTTTCACTCAAACGCACCTATCTTGGCCGTCCTGCTGACGCGTTTGCGATTATGCAATCCTTTGGGCTTGGCATCTCTCGTCGGCAATTGCTTGAAATTGAGGACGGGGGAAGAGTTGAGATGATTTCCCGCCAGTCGGTTCCTTTTGTCGCGCAAGCGCCGCTTGGAGAATGGGATGATTTGCGCCAGCAAGAAGGATGCGAAGAATCCTCCGTTCTCATGGCGGTTGCCTGGGCAAAGAGCGAAGCACTTTCTCCAGAGTCAGCAAGAGAGCAGATCGTTGCCATGTCCGACTGGGAAAAAGAACGGTACGGAAGTTTCATCGATACGTCGGCAAAAGACACGGCAAATCGTTTATTTAAAGAATATCTCAATTATCAAAATGTCCGCGTGGTAAACGATATCTCGCCCAAAGATATCAGAGAGGAATTAAGAAAAGGGAATCTGGTTGTGGTGAACGTGAATGGCAGAACATTGAAAAATCCGTACTTCACCGCGGGCGGTCCGCTTCGCCATATGATCGTTGTAACGGGGTTTGATTGGTCAACCGGGGAATTTATCACGCATGAGCCGGGTACAAGGCAGGGAGAGGATTACCGCTATTCATACGAGGTTATGCGCGATTCGCTGATGGATTATCCCTCCGGCGATTATGTTCCTTTGCCTCAAAAGCGGGCGACAGCCATGATTGTCGTTTCAAAGTGAGTATGCCGCTCTCCGAGCCAACCCTGCTGATCCGTTGGTATGACAAATATAAACGCGATCTGCCTTGGCGGAAAACAACCGATCCGTACAAAATTCTTGTCAGCGAAATGATGCTGCAGCAGACCCAGGTTGACCGCGTGAGAGGCTTTTATCGATCGTGGTTAAAAACATTTCCAAATTGGAGAGTGCTTGCGAAAGCATCTAATGCACAAGTGATCCATGCCTGGTCTGGGCTTGGCTATAATCGCCGCGCGCTTGCTTTGCGCGATATTGCCAAGCAAGTGGCGGACCACGGTGTTCCAAAAAGCAGGGAAGCGTGGCTTGCGCTTAAGGGAGTTGGTCCGTATACATCAGCCGCGGTGGCACTTTTTGCGCAAGGTGAGAAGGTTTTCCCTGTCGACAGTATTATTCGCAGGGTCATCGGGCGTTTTTCTTTGGGAAAGCCGTTTGCAACCGCAAAGGATGACGCGCGTATTGAACAGGCAGGTCTTGCCATATTGAGCCGCACAAAGCGCTATCAGGATATTCCGCAGGCGATCTTTGACCTCGCGACTCTGGTCTGCAAAAAGGAGCCGGATTGCGCGCGGTGTCCTTTGAGAAGATCATGCAAAATGGCTCCGCGCTTTTTAGGCGGTAAGGTGCCTATCCCAAAGCGTTCCATCCAAAAAGGCAAAGAACGTATTCACTCCGGTAAAACGTATCCGGATCGTATCTATCGTGGCAGAATCCTGAAGGCGGTTAAGAATGCGGAACGCCCTTTGAGAAAAGAACAGCTTATTCCATTGGTAGATCACAGTTATGTGGAGTCGAAAGACGGGGGCTGGTTTGAGGGCATGCTATCCCGTTTGACCAGGGAAGGCTTTCTCAAGCACAATAGAGGAAGATACGAGCTTTTTTAGGGTTTAATCTTTAAACTTTTTTGTATGGCGGATAATAGCCCAAGAGTGACGCCCAAGGATTTTTTTCTGCATTTGCTTTCCATGCTCACGCTTTACGCGAGCGCGATCAGTTTTACAGTGATTATTTTCCAGCTGGTAAATTTGTGGATTCCGGATGTTCTTGAGCGCTATTATTCGGAAGAATCCGCCAGAGGGCTGATTCGAGGCGGGCTTTCTTTTCTAATTATTGTTTTTCCTGTGTACCTTTTTACCGCCTGGGCGCTTGCCAAGTCTTATAAAAAAGATAAAGAACGCCGCAAGCTATGGATTCGCCGCTGGCTTGTGTATTTCACACTCTTTGTCGCGGCGGTGATTATTATCGGAAGTCTTGTGGTGTTGGTAAATACGTTTTTGAATGGTGAAGTGACTTTGCGCTTCATTCTCAAGCTGCTGACGGTTCTGTTCGTTGCCGGTTCCATCTTTGGTTATTATCTTTGGGATGAAAAAGCATATGCGGCATAAAAAACTCCAACTCTTTATTGCTCTCATTGTGCTTGTTATCGCAGGCTTTGCCGTGGTTGCTTTTACGGTAATCGGTTCGCCGGCTCAGCAAAGGCTGCGCCGCATCGACAATCATCGCGTGGAGGATTTGTCGCAGCTGCAAAACCAAATTGTCAATTATTGGCAGAAAGAAGGGGCATTGCCTGAGCAGCTTGCATCGCTTGAAGAGGAGTATTTCAGGGAGCTGCCAAAAGATCCGCTCACAGACGAACTCTACGAATATAAGCCGCTTGGCCGGCTTGAGTTTCAACTCTGCGCCACCTTTGCTTTGCCATCAGAAGAGAATAGGGAATATTACGGCTACCCGCACTATCTGGCGAAAGGGGACAATTTCTCGCATGAGGGGGGGGATCAGTGTTTCACTTGGAAAATTGATGAAGAAGAATTCGAGCGCATGAAAAAGGATCAGCTTCCGGTAATCGAAAGGCCGCCGGTGGTGTACTAGTATGAATACATGTTCACGGGTTAACGAGTTGTCTTGTTAATGCGTTAGGCCGTGAACCCGTTAACTCGTTAACCGGCTTTATGCAGTTGACCTGCGAGTTTTTTCAGCATGAAGGAGAGATTCCGGAGCGATTTACCTGCGACGGGCAGAATATCAATCCGCCGCTGCGGATTCAAGGGATTCCCGAAGGGGCAAAATCGCTGATTTTGATCATGGATGATCCGGATGTTCCCGCGCATGTTCGTGCCGATCAGATGTTTGATCATTGGCTTGTCTGGAATATTCCACCATCAACAACCTTTATTGAAGAGGGGAAAGAACCGCAAGGCGTTATTGGTAAGAATACTTCAGGCAGCCGCGGCTATGTTGGTCCTTGCCCGCCGGATCGTGAGCATCGCTACTATTTCAGGCTCTATGCTCTCAGCGAAGAGCTTGATCTACCGCCAACCGCGTCGAAAAAAGACGTGGAAATTGCAATGCAAGGCAAGGTGCTTGCGAGGGCTGAGCTCATGGGCCGCTATAATCGTCCGCAGAATCGATAGACGCTAAGTGCATTATTTTTTAACTGTGCTATGCTGTGGGCAGTTTTTTTATCCACTGAAAAACATTTGCTGTATGAACTTTGCTTCAGAATCCAAGAAGCTGCATAAGAAGCTTAAGGGAAAAATCGCTCTTGCGCCGAAAGCACCGATCAAGACGAAAAAGGATTTGTCTCTCATGTACACTCCCGGCGTGGGAGCTGTTTCTTCAGCCATCGCCGAAAAAAAAGAGGATGTATGGCAGTATACCTCTCGCCGGAACTGGGTTGCCGTTGTCAGCGACGGTTCTTCGGTGCTTGGACTTGGCAATATCGGGCCCGAAGCTGCTTTGCCGGTGATGGAAGGGAAAGCCGTTTTGTTTAAGGAATTTGCAGACGTGGACGCGTTTCCCCTTTGCTTAAATACCCAGAACCCAGACGAAGTCATCGCGATCGTCAAAGCGCTCGCCCCAACCTTTGGCGGCATTAACCTGGAGGATATCGGCGCGCCAAATTGTTTTTACATTGAAGAAGAGTTGAAAAAGCAGCTTGATATTCCCGTCTTTCATGATGACCAGCATGGAACGGCTATTGTGGTATATGCCGGGCTGATCAATGCGCTTAAGATCACAAAACGGAGAATGGAAGAGACGCGCTTTGTGATCAATGGCGTTGGAGCCGCCGGCGTGGCGATTACCAGATTGCTGCATAGCCAGGGAGCCAGAGATATTGTGCTTGTCGACAGCCAGGGGATCATTCATCGCGGACGCAAAGATCTTTCTGCTGTGAAAAAACAACTGCTCAATATAACAAATAACGAAGATATCAAAGGGGGGCTGGCCGAGGCGCTGGCTGGACGCGACGTGTTTATTGGTGTCAGCAAAGGAAATATTCTGTCGCAAACCATGGTGCGCTCCATGAATAAGAATTCGATTATCTTTGCTCTTGCAAACCCGATTCCTGAAATTATGCCAGATCTGGCCAAAAAGGCCGGAGCCAGAGTGGTGGCAACAGGCCGCAGCGATTTTCCTAATCAGGTAAACAATGTACTGGCATTTCCAGGGATTTTCCGCGGTGCTCTAGATATCAGGGCCAAGCAGATCACGGAAGAGATGAAAGTCGCTGCCGCGCATGCTTTGGCAAAGGCGGTGAAAAAGCCGAGTCCGTCGCTGATCATTCCAAACCCGCTCCAAAAGGGGATTGCCGAAAAAGTAGCTAAGGCTGTGATGAAAGCGGCTAGGGGTTAGACTGGCTCCAAACATTAAAATAGTGTCGGTCGCAGGCTCTGTTTGCGATCAGTCGGGCGGGGACAGAGCCCCGCGCCCGACATTTTTAGTCTCTTGACAAAATCTCTCTTTTTTGCTAATTTGCCATGTTCCATCCATCAGCTTTGCCATTTGTGGGGCAGAGGGTGGTATGGATATCTCAGGGGAAATCCTTTCGGCCGGTCCGGCCGGGGGATTTTTCGTTCGGCCCGCTTCCAGGAGGGATGTATGCAGTTCTTCAGATTCAACCTCGTGGTGAGTGCCGCGATCCTGTTGATGGCGGGCATGCTCGTCGCCGGCTGCTCCAAGCGCCGCAAGGGCGATCTGCAGCCCATGACGCCCCCGAACAACTCGGGGAGCAACAACACCAATACGGGCAGCAAGAGCCCTCTCGACTCCGTCGAGCTCGTGGTGGCCAACACCGTGGTGGTGAAGGGCAACCAGCAGCAGATCAACGCGCGTGGTAAGCTCAAGGACGGCACGTTCGTCACCTTCGAGGCCAGCGAGGTGGTCTACACGCTCGTCAATACGGGTATCGGTTCCATCACTCAGAACGGCCTGTTCTCGGCGAATACCGGGAATACGGGCAAGTCCGACCTGACGGTGCAGGCGACCAAGAACGGCGCGACCGTGACGAAGACCTTCGCCGACGCCATCGAAGTCGTGGGCACACCTCCGCCTCCTCCTCCGTCCGGATCCAATCCCGGTCAGACGGGAGGGAACAAGTACGCGAGCAACCAGTTGGCCACATCGATCACGCTGACCAATAGCGGCGGCAACGTGGATGTCGGTGTCTGGTCCAACCAGCTCGACCGGTCGATCAACCTGGCGACGGGCGGGAACACGAATGACGTGAACCTGATCCGCTTCCTGGTTGCCGATCGGCAGATGTTCGAGGACGGCAAGGTTGTGGTCGATGCCATCGGTCGCGTGATGTTCCGTGACAAGAACATCTCGACCAACATCCGCGCCTGGGCTCCCGGACCGATGATCATCGGCCTCACCGACACCAATGAGCGGCCCAACGGGGTGACCATGTCTTCGGACGTGTCGATCGCCTCGACTGGGGACGACCCGCCGGCCAACGCCCTCTTCATCTCGATGCGGGCGTTCATGAGCCCGGGCGAGTGGAGCGAGATCCGGGTCTGGGCCTACAACGGCACGGACTTCACCGAGGTCACGGCCAACGGCAATCTGAGCCTGCAGATCACCAGCGGAACGGATCGGGTTCTGCTCGTGAATAACCAAGCCGGGCAGCTGTGGCGTCTCGTGGTTCCGGAGAACAAGGCGGCTAGCATCGAAGGTCCGTTCACCGTGGTGGCCACCTACAACGGCAACTCGGTGGACTTCCAGGGACGTGTGGTGATGGGCAACCCGCTGCAGAGCGAATTCACGGACAATGGGACCACCCGGATGTTCGTGGATACGCATACGCGGCTGGGCGAACCTTACCTCGATGCGGCTACGGGCAAGCGAGTCGTGCCCGTCCTCGTGGCTCTGCGGTACTGCATCCGCAACGGCACGAACCAGCTGGATATCAGCAAGCCTACCTGGGCCGGGGCACCGTACACCCTGTACAACAGCCCAGGCAGTACGTCCACAATGAAGGTGTTCCCCGATGAGTTCGGTGACATGTGGGGGCTGCACCTAGTCGAGTACACGGGCAGTTTCAACATCCCCGTGTTTCAGTGGGTCGGGTTCCATGACGGAACCACGAACAGGTCCAACTGGGTTTACCCACAGGACATCAACCAGTCCGTCTGGTACGGTTCCAACGGTGGTAATGAGGGGATGTGGGTGCGTGTGAACTTCGGAGCCAATCCCTGGCTCGACAAGTTCACGCCCTACATGCAGTAGGGCACAAGTTCCATGCCGAGCCGGCAGGACGTTCAGACCCAACAGGTCTGTCTGTTCTGCCGGCTCGCTGACGTTTAACACAATTATTGACAAATTTATTGCCCTCGCTCCTGGATTTCCTCTATACTTAGGGAAGAATCCTTTTACTATTAAATTCATTTTCAATCCTATGATGATGAGAAAAGGATGCACGGTTCATATGATTGCCATGACGTTGGTAATCATTGGTGCGCTCAACTGGGGGCTTGTTGGAGCCTTCGAATTTAACGCCGTTATGTGGCTGCTCGGTTCCTGGCCGGCTGTAGAACGTGTTGTCTACGTTCTCGTTGGTTTGGCTGGTATCCTGTCTATTTTCGGCTGCAAATGTAAGAAGTGCATGGCAAGCTGCTGCGGTCCGGAAAAGAAAGAAGAGAGCATGGGGCAGCAGATGTAACACAAAACACCTATGAAAAACGCCCTTGGCAAAAACCAGGGCGTTTTGTTTTATAGACGCACAAACTTGTTAGACGTTTAAGACGCACAGATTTTCAGACGACGGGTATGGACGTTCGCAAGAACCCCCTTGCTATGTTTTCTCTTACTCCACGCTTTATTCAGTCCCCTTTTCTAGGGGGAAGGAGTTTGTTCCTCCACCCCCTCTAGAAAAGAGGGGGGAGAAGGATTTGGATAAAGGATAGATGTTCTTGGGGGAGTTCTCGATGGCCAGATTTGCCGTACCTCTCTTGGCCCTTAAAAGGAAAAGATCTTAACCTGTGGATAAAGCGAACAAGATATGAACAAATCTCCGATTTTAGCTAATTATGGCAACACTTGACGTTCGTGTTTTGTTCGTATACAATACAAACATCACGAATCGCAGAAGGTGCAAATTACAAATCTGATACAAATTTACAAATAAGACAAGCTTCTTATTAAACGAAAAGATACTAAAAAGAAATTTGTAAATTCGTAATTCGTACCCACCATCATTTACAACTTCTCATATGAACGAAAGTTTAACCAAAAAGCAAAAGCAGATTCTCGACTTTCTCATGCAGTTCTCTGCAGACTACGGCTATATGCCGTCTTATCGAGAAATCGCTGACGCTTTTGATCTTTCTTCACCAGCCAGCATCCATCAGTACATGAAGGCGCTTGAAGAGAAAGGGTATATCACAACCAGCAATGAAGCTCGTTCTATCGAATTAACAGCGAAATGTCTTCCTGCTCCTCAGGCGGTTACTCTTCCTCTTGTCGGTTTGATTACTGCCGGTTCACCTATTGAAGCGGTTGAAACCAGAGAAACAATTGGTGTGCCAATTACTCTGGTTGACGATCCTGCGAATTCGTATGTCCTGAAGGTGAAAGGAGAGTCCATGATTGAAGACGGAATTCTTGACGGCGATTATGTCATCGTCCAGCGCAATCCAAGTCCTCGAAACGGAGATATTGTTGTTGCCCTGCTTGATAATACCTACGCCACATTGAAACGATTTTACCGGGAACAGAACAAAATCCGTTTACAGCCAGCCAATTCCACCATGCAGCCTATTTACGTCAAAGATCCGATTATCCAAGGCGTGGTCAAAGGACTGATCCGTACATTTTCTCCGCTGGGTATCTAACACAACTTATTAACTCTTATTAAATAAAAAGCCTGTCAGAGGTAAGCAGGTCCTGATTTCGCCATCCTTATTTCACAAAATAGGGGGTGACCCGCCAGCACTAGAGTCATACGACTGTGCGGCGTGGAAATGATGCTTCCTTGCCTCTGCGGGCGCAAAAACAAATATGTCACGAAGAAAAAGAAAGTCGCTCTATCGTCGTGTAATGGGACGTATGCTTGATCGCGTCATGGTCTACGCTCTGTCGCACTAATTCCTGCTTCCTGCCGGCAGGGCAGGGTTACAGATCCTTCACATCAAAATTGCTCTGTGCTGGCGTAAAAACATCGTCTTTTCTTATGCGGGGACGGCTAAGATGAGATGATATCCAAAGACATTTATTGATTCTCATATCCGGTCACATCGGTGCATGGGTATGGAATACAGTGTCGTCTGGTTATGCCGGCTCGCCCTTCCCGGGCGAATAAGGTTCTTTTAAGAACCAGTGGAATTCCTTTCCCTTCAAAGTGTGTTCTTTTCTCGTTTAGATCTGTACCCTGCTTTTCCGACAGGTAAAACAAAAAACATCCAATTTTCGTCGAGGATTATTGGGTGTTTTTTGTTGAATAATTATGCTTCACGAACATTATCACGATCCTGTGAAGGTGCTGGCCGTGTTTGATGGAGAGCGTGTTCAGCCAAAGGCCTTCAAGTGGGGAGCGCATACCTACACGATTGCAAAAGTGACCAATGTGCATTCTACCTTTGACGGCCGTGAACGCATTTTCTTTTTTTCCTTGGCAACGGAAACAGAATTTTTCCGAATTGAATTCCACACGGAAACCCTGACGTGGCTGCTTGTTGAACATTATCAGGAATGAAGAAAGGGACCATCGCCTTGCGGCTAGGTCCCTTCGCAAGGGGGTCACTCATCATCCACATCAGGCTTATCCTCCTTGTGTTCGTAATAGACGGCGTAACGGATTGATCCGGTCCGCTCATCGAGATGAGGGCGGATGATCACGTCAAACAGCGTCCCCTCGTAATCACGGTACTTGGCCTTGAGTTCTTGTCCAAGCCGCTCGTTCTCCTGCTTCACGCCAAGGACCTTGTCTACGTCCCTTTCACCCCGAAAGCTGTTGAGGCAGCAACCCGGCGGTTCAGGGGTGTGCCCCAGGCAGAAGTGATCGAAGTCAAGGACAAGGCGTCCTTCGTGGAATTCGGGTTCTTTTGTCACGATTTACCTTCCTTTTCTCTGTTCGTTGTCCGACACGAGACATCAAACAGCTTTGATGCTTCGTGTCGGGAAGGGACCATCGCCTCGCGGCTAGGTCCCTTCTCTTGGCAGGGGAGGAAGGAAGTCTGGTTCGAAAACCGGATCCCGATATCCCAGGGCCCAGGGGGTCAGGACTTGCGTGATGGAGTCATGAATCATGGGTACATTGCATGATGCGTCCGTTTGGGTCTCGTTGCTGATCCTGTTCAGCAGTTGAAGTGTGTTTCTAATGGCTTGGATGACCCGTTCAAGCGGATTCTCGTCATCACAAAAGCTATAAGAGACATCCCAAACGATACAAGCGACCTCTTGTGGAATGTTGTTTTCCCAGTTGACCGATATCGCCATCAGCATCAGTTCGCCAGGTTGCATGCCGACTGGCCTGGAGCGGGGTGGGGCGCCAATCCAGCTATCGCAGAAATCATCATTCATCAGCCTTCCGGATGCTGAATTTGTCTTCTCTACATGCTCTTCACACGGACAGGCGATCCAATCTATAGCAGACTGGATAGCTTGTCGGGGGCGGAGATCTTCCGGGGTGCTTCTCTCAAAGTAGGGCAACACGAGCTTTGTAACAGCTAGGCTGCCTCTTAAGTGGGATTCGATTCCCCAGGCCTCAAGCCCTCTAAACCACTCCTCCAGCGTTTCGAGAGAATCAGGGGAGGTGGGTCCAATCATGTTTAGGGCAGCAAGGGACGCAGGGTGGCCGCAATAGGACGCCAGCCTGAGTCGCTCTTGGGTGAGATCCCCCATTCTTACACGTTCCTGTAGCAGTTTAACCTCATCCTCGATACTGCCGCTTTCCTTCCACCGACGCTCAAGCCCACGGAGCCTCTTGTCGGACACGGTTAGTTCCCTTCTCTTTGTTGTAGGTTCTAACGATAAACCGACACTTATAAATAGCATCTTTTATTCATTGGGTCAATCCTTGAAAACACTACAAATGACGAATCATTACAAATCTGTAAATTGAGTAGCTGTTCATTTGTAGATTTGTAGCCATTTGTAATTCGTAGTGAATGAGCATCATTCTCCACATCGACTTCAATTCTTACTTTGCAACTGCTGAGCAGCAGTGCAATCCTTTTTTGCGCGGAAAAGCCATCGCAATTGGCGGATCGCCTGGATCACGAAGTGTTATTGTAGCCGCTTCAAAGGAGGCGAAAGCATTCGGCGTAAAAACAGCCATGCCTACCTCTGAGGCGCTCAGGCTCTGCCCGCACCTCATGTTCATTGACGGAGATCCGGTTAAGTATCAGGAGCTTACGCAAAAATTCATCGATATTGGGAAACGCTTTACCGACCGGATCGAAGTGTACAGCATCGATGAGTTGTTTATGGATCTGACCGGTTGGGTGAAAACCTACGCGCAAGCTTGTCTTGTGGCAAGAAAACTCAAATCGGATCTGCACCGCGAAGTCGGAGATTACCTCACTTGTTCTGTTGGGATCGCGCCAAACCGCATGCTGGCCAAGCTAGCTTCAAGCATGCAAAAGCCGGACGGGCTCACTATGATTCCCCCCGCCCAGGTCCGAGAAGTGCTTGACTGGGTGGAATTGACCGATATTCCCGGTATTGGCCGTCGTTTGCAGGTGCGTTTATTTGATATGGGAATCCGTACCTTGCGCCAGCTTGGCGATTATCCTGTGCAGGAATTGCAAAGAGTCTTTGGTCCAAATAACGGGCTTATGCTTTCGGAAATGGGCAGGGGAATCGACCATAGCGAAATTCCTTACGTGAATGAAAGCGAAGAGGCAAAATCCATCGGGCATACCTATACGCTTGAAAAAGACACCTACGACCGCGACGAAGTTTATCGTATCTTGCTGCGTCTGGCTGAGAAAGTCGGCCGCCGTCTCCGCCGCGATGGCTACCAGGCACGCCATGTGTGGGTCTATTTGCGCTGGGATGATTTTTCCGGTTCGCATGAGGGAAAAACACTAAAGCGGTTTATTGACGACGGCTACGATGTTTATTGCATCGCGCAGGCCATGCTAGAACGATGGACAATCAATCGAGCTGTGCGCCTGGTTGGAGTTGGAACAACTTTGTTGAAGAAAGGTGGAAAGCAGCTTCCGATTCTTGAAGAGGAGCGCCGGCGCGACCGTCTTGTGCGTGCGCAAGATATCCTCAATGACCGTTATGGAGAACAAACGGTTAGAAGAGCCGTTGTACTAAAAACACGCTTGAAAACCAAAATCGGGGGATTTAAGGAACCGCATCAATTTCGATGATATTGTTAACGGGTGGATTTTTGTGGAACTTGTTCTTGATTTAGACGGCTCTGGAAACGTTTGGCTCGTTTGGAAACATTTGGTACGTTTACCCCATATGGTCTGGACCTCAAAACTACTCTCTCAATTCCCCGAGCTGATTCATGGCAGTACCTCCAAGAGGTGGAAACAAGCTTGCACACAGGACTGGCGGGATTGTCTGGCGGCAGAGACAGGTGTTTCAAATACATCGATCTACGCCGCGCGGCAGGTGCATGGAAAAGCGGTTATATCGATTTCATCCGGACAAAAACCAACAGATGAGCAAGACGCGGACGCGTTGATTACAAACGTCCCCGGCTGTCTTTTGGCCGTCAGAACAGCCGACTGTGTACCGGTCTTTTTTTATGCTCCACAAAAGAGGGCTTGCGCGGTCGTTCATGCCGGCTGGAAAGGGACGAGCCAAAAAATTGTTCAGGAGGCCGTCAAAGCCTTTCAGCATGAATACCATATTGATCCATCCGAAATTTTCATGGCGACGGGGCCGTCTATTTGCGGGAATTGCTACGACATTTCTAATGTCCAGGATGACAGACTTAGCCAATTTAAGCGTTTATTTCCAGGGACTTCCGTCATAACGGACACAAAAGCGGGGAACGGGCTTGATCTGCCGCTGGCCAATAAGCTGCTTTGCCTAGAGATGGGGGTGCCTGAACACCAGATTGAGCTAAGCGGTATCTGCACATTTGAGGATCCTGCCTGGGCATCATACCGCCGGGATCCGGAAGAGTTGAGGGTGGAGATTAGGAATTTTATAGGGATAAAGAATCACAGATCCACAGACTTCTAAGACTTACAGACAAAAACCAATTATGGAGGAGATGTCCTTGTCTGTGTGTCTGTAAAATCTGAAGAGTCTGTGTGTCTTTTAAACCGTGCAATGGTTGATGAATCTGCTAAAATGATGGGAGTATGAACTATAAAGGAAAAACCATCTTGATCCTGGGGCTTGGCCAGTACGAGCACGGCAGCGGTTATGCCGCGGCATGCTTTTTTTTACGCCAAGGCGCGCATGTGGTGATTACAGATTTAAAGAGGGAGGAGGAGCTTGCTCGGCAGGTGGAGCGCGTGAAGGTGTACGCGCGAAAAATCAACTATGAAGGCACGATCGAATGGAAGCTTGGCGGCCATGATGAAGCGGATATTCTCAAAGCTGATCTGGTCGTGCCAAACCCAGGCGTGCCGGTAACATCTCGTTTTGTACAGCTCGCTATTGAGCATGATATTCCCGTTGAAACGGAAATGAATCTTTTTTTCTCGCAATGTCCGTCCAAAATCATCGGGATTACGGGAACAAGGGGGAAGAGCACGACTACGGCTTTGATCGCCCATTTGCTGAAAGCCTATCCGAAAAAAGTCTGGCTTGGGGGCAATATCGCCAAGCAATCACCGCTGGAATTTCTTGACGGTGTAAAGGAAGATGACTATGTGGTGCTTGAATTGTCCAACTTCATGCTCGAATATCTTGACCGCAAGCAGCAAAGTCCGGATATAGCGGTCTTGCTCAATGTCTACCCTGATCATCTCAATCGTTATAACGGCGATATGAATGCTTACGCGGCGGTAAAAGAAGTGATCACCAAGCACCAAACGCCTGAACAGGTGGCCATCATCAACCATACGAATGATTTTACAAAAGAGATCGGCGAGAGAACGCAAGCGAAGGTCCGGTGGTATGACCGTTCGCAGGAGCTCGAAGGTTATTTCCTGCGCGGGTCCAAAGTCATAGAGCGGCTGAACGGTAAAGAAACCGAGCTTGTTGACGTGAATCAGGTTCCGCTTCGCGGCGAGCATAATTACGACAATATCCTTGCCGCGGTCGCTGCCGTGCGGCAGGTGGAATCCGAACTCAAGCCGCTGCAGGAGCAAATCGGTTCATTCCGTTCTCTTGAAGGGCGTCTGCAATTCATCGATGAGCTGAAAGGACGCACCTTCATCAATGACACCACATCAACTACTCCCGTGGCGCTGGTTGCCGGATTAAAGGCCATGCAGGGCCGTCCGATCGTGCTGATTGCCGGCGGATCGGATAAAGGACTTGATTTTGAGCAGGCCGCTCAAGAGGTAGAGCGCGTCAAAGCAATTGTCTGGCTCCCTGGCGAGGGAACGGATCGCTTCAGGCAGGTTGTTTCAGAATCAATTGAACAGGTTCAGGCAGCCAATATGCAGGATGCCGTCAAGCAGGCTTATCTTCTGGCGGGTGAGGGAACGGTAATCCTGCTTTCTCCCGGCTGCGCCAGCTTCGGGCTGTTCAAGAATGAATTTGACCGCGGAGATCAGTTCAACCAAGCCGTACAGCAGCTAAGATCAAGCATGTGAGTTTACGCAAAGCATCAAATCATCGCGCGCCTGATTATCTTTTCCTTGGCCTATTTGCCTTTGTCGCGCTTTTTGGCATTGTCATGCTCTCATCCGTTTCCACGGCGGTGGCATTTCAGCGTTTCGGCGACAGTCTCTACTATGTAAAGCATCAGCTCTTTAACGGATTTATTCCCGGCATCTTTGTTTGCATCGCCATGGCTTTGATTGATTACCGTCTCTGGAAGAAATTCGCTTTTCCGATCTTTGTCGGTGCCATTATCCTTCTCTTAGCCGTCTTTATTCCCGGGCTTGGCGCGACCTATGGCGGAGCAAAAAGCTGGCTGAGCCTTGGGCCGATTACCTTTCAACCCTCTGAAGTCGCAAAACTGGCGTTCATTATTTATCTTGCCGCCTGGCTTGAGAAACGCGACAAAAAAGTCATCAAAGATTTTTCCGACGGATTAATGCCCTTTTTGATCTCTTTGGGAATCGTCATCGGTTTGATTTTTCTGCAGCCGGATGTGGGAACCATGTCGATTATCGTGATGATCGCGCTGATGGTTTATTTTGTGGCCGGCGCGAATATGAAGCATCTTGCCGCATTGGGCGCGCTTGGTTTGGCGTTCCTTTGGATTCTGATCAAAGCCGCTCCTTACCGTGCGGCGCGGTTTACCGTATTTTTGCATCCGGAACTTGATCCGCAGGGAATCGGCTATCACATCAACCAGGCGCTGCTCGCCATCGGATCCGGCGGCTTGCTAGGGCTTGGGTTTGGCTATTCCCGTCAAAAGCATTTGTACCTTCCTGAAGTGATCGGCGACTCCATTTTTGCCATTATCGCTGAAGAACTTGGTTTTCTGGCTGTCACCATGTTTTTGCTTGTCTTGTTTGGATTGATTTTCCGCGGCTATCATATCGCTCGGCATGCTCCTGATGTCTTTGCCAAACTTTTGGTGGCGGGGATTATGAGCTGGATCGGCTTTCAAAGCTTTGTGAATATTTCGGCCATGGTGGGGCTGCTGCCGATCACCGGTTTGCCGCTGCCATTCGTCAGTTATGGAAGTTCTTCTTTAATCGTCCTTTTCGCGGCCATGGGCATTGTTATTAATATTTCGCGGCAAACGACTGAAGGCAGCAAGCAGGTTGTCCGCCGGGCGGTGCGCGGGCTGCGTCGCGCGTAAGTGCATATGGACAAAAAAAGAAAAACAATCCTTTTTGCCGGCGGCGGGACGATGGGCCCCGTTGTTCCGTTGCTCGCGCTTTATGACGCGCTGAAAAAAGATCCGGATCTTTCTTTTTCCTGGGTGGGGACAAAAGAGGGGCCCGAACGCAAACTGATTGCCAACCGCCATATTCCGTTCAGCGATTTGACCATGGCAAAATTCGATCGATTTTTCAGTTTGCGAAATCTATTTTTGCCCTTTCGGCTGCTCCTGGCTTGTTTGCAGGCTCGAAAGATTTTGCGCCAAGTCAAGCCTGATCTCATTCTTGGTGCCGGAGGATTTGTGGCCGTTCCTTTGGTCTGGATGGGCCGACTGATGGGCATTCCTTCTATTATCCATCAGCTTGATATCCGTCCGGGGCTTGCCAATAAGCTGATGGCGCCTTTCAGCAAAAAAATTTTTTTAACATTTGAACCCTCGCTAGAGGATTACCCGGCGGAGAAAACGGTTCTTACCGGCGCGCCCGTGAGAGAAGAAATCTTTTCGCCCAAAACCAATGCATTCGGTTTATTCGTTCGGAAGCGTCCGCTTATTTTTATCTTTGGCGGCGGGACGGGCGCGCAGGCCATCAACGAACTTGTCTGGGGTGCGCTTGACGAGCTGGTTGCCCGCGCGGATATTTTGCATGTTACGGGAATAGGCAAAGCTGGTGGAGTCGTGGCAAGCCGGTATCTCGCCAAGGAATTTTTGACTGAAGAAATGGCAGAAGCGTATCATCGCGCGGATATCGTGGTGACCAGAGGGGGGATTGGAACTCTGCTTGAATTAGCGGCGCTAAAAAAACCGGCCGTGATTATACCCATCCCCGGCAGCCATCAGGAAGATAATACGGACATGCTGAAGAAAGCGGATGGCGCCCTCATTCTTGACCAGCGGACGCTCAGCCCTCAACTTTTTGCTGCTGAATTGCTCAAGCTGGTGAAAGATGAAGAACGCAAGCGTGCGTATTCTATTTCGATAGCGCAATTTTATCGAGAAAGCGCGCTTGACCATATGGTTGAAGAAATCAATAAAATGCTGTATGGTGAGGCTTCTTGATTATGCGCATTGAAGAGAAAAAACGCGTGCATTTTGTCGGAATTGGCGGCATTGGGATTTCCTACGTCGCACATTTTTTTCTTGCGCGCGGAGCTGTGGTCTCCGGTTCAGACTTGCATTCCAATATTGTGACAGATCAACTGGCTGAAAAAGGGGCTTCGGTCTTTGCGGGACATGAGGCATCAACTGTTTCAGAAGATATTGAACTTGTCATCTACAATGACGCCATCCCGCAGGATAACCCCGAGCTAGTCAGGGCTAAGGAGCTTGATATTGCGACCATGACAAATTTTCAAGCGGTGGGGGAACTTTCAAAGAAGTACAAGACCATTGTCATTGCCGGAAACAAAGGGAAAACAACTACAACGGCAATGCTTGGGCATGTATTGGCCAATGCGGGTTGTGATCCAACCGTCATGGTTGGAAGCATCGTTAATGAATGGCGATGCAATTTCCGCGGAGGGGCTTCGGAGTATTTGGTCATTGAAGGGGATGAGTTTAAAGAACATTTTTTGGAATTCAATCCGCAAATCGTGGTGATTACCAATATGCAGCCGGATCACCTTGATTATTTCGGCACGGAAGAAGCTTACTATAGTGCATTTCAAAAACTCGTTGATAAGCTGCCAAATGACGGGCTTCTTGTCTACAACCATGATGACGAGGGGGTAAAAAAACTCACGTTGCCAAATTGCCAGGTCAAGACATTTGGCATGCGCACGACGGCGGATGTCTTGGGAAGAAACCGGCGCGCCATCAAAGGCAAGCAGGTGGTCGATATTTCCGCGCATGGACAGGAATTAGGCGAATGGCATTTTCCATTTCCCGGCCGCTTTAATGTCTATAATGCGCTTGCCGCTACCTCCGTTGCCCTGCATCTTGGCGTATCGCCTGAGCAAATCGCCATGGGGTTTGCACACTTTAAAGGCACCTGGCGCCGCTTTCAGATTCTTGGGCTGTACAATATGGCTGCGGTGATCAGCGACTACGCGCATCATCCCTCAGCGGTGCATGCCACGCTTGAAGCGGCGAGAGATTTTTACGGAGATCGCCGCCTTATCGCCATTTTTCAGCCGCATACCCGTCATCGAACAAAAGCTCTTTTCAATGATTTTGTCGCTTCCTTTGATGAAGCGGATCTGGTTATCATTCCTGATATCTATGATGTTGCCGGGCGCGAAGTCCTTTCCGACAAGGAAATGAATGCGCATATGCTGGTTGACGCAATCAAAGAACGCGACCTTCGCCGCGAACAGCAAAGAAAGGTCATGTATGGCGGGAATCTTGCTGAATTGAAAGACAAGCTCAGCCAAATCGTTAGAAAAGATGACGTGCTTCTCTTTATGGGAGCTGGCGACATTTACCGATTGGCGGAGGAGCTGGCCTGACAGATTTGCTAGACTAGCTAGATTGGCCAGACAATGAACGGTCGTAGGGCGCGACCGGGCGGGGACAGAGCCCTGCGCCCGACAACAATTATGACACCTCAGATCAAACAACAACTTGAAGAGAAATTCCCCGGCCAGGTCAAATTCGACGAACCGCTTTCTAAGCATTCCACGTTTAAGATCGGTGGAACGGCTGATATCTTTTTAATGCCGAATACAACCAATGCCCTTGTCGAGGCTTTTCGATTTATCGTTGAAAACAAACTCCCGTATTTTATTCTCGGCGGAGGGGCAAATGTGCTTTTGCCGGATGACGGTTTCCGGGGCATTGTGCTGCATCCTAAAAACCGAGGTATTCACATTGAAGGAACAACCGTCAGGGTTGAAGCCGGTTTGCCGCTGGCCAAGCTTGCCGGAGAAACGGCCAAGGCGGGGTTGACCGGCCTTGAATGGTGTATTGCTGTTCCTGGCAGCGTGGGGGGCGCGGTTCGGGGAAATGCCGGTGCTTTTGGTGGTGAGATCAAAGATACCCTTGTTTCAGCGCGTATTTTTGACGGCAAAGAAATGAAAACGTTGTCCAATGAAGCATTGGAATTTTCCTATCGTTCAAGCCGCGTAAAAAAACACGGCGGCAAAGAAATTGTTTTAGACGCGGTGTTCACATTAACACCTGCACTGGCCAATGAAGCTACCCAGCGGATGAAAGATATGCTCAAAAAGAAAACAACAGACCAGCCCATGGGCGAGCTTTGCGCGGGTTGTTTATTCAAGAATATCGAGCTTGTTCCCGGCGAAAAGGCTTTGGCAGCCGCAAGCACGGGCGAGCCGACCGAGCAGTTTTTTGCGGATATTGAAAGGCATCACCCTGAGTTTATTCAAAACGGCAAAGTGCCTGCCGGTTGGATTATCGAACAACTCGGCTTTAAGCAGCGTGATCCGCATAAAGGCATTATGGTTTCTGAAAAGCACGCCAATTTTCTGGTGAATACCGGAACAGGAAATGCCGCGGCGGTAAAAGAATACGCGGAAATGATCAAACAAAAAGTAAAAGACGTGTACGGTGTAGAGCTTGAAGAAGAGGTTGAAATGGTTTAATCAAATCCAGATGAAACGAATGAGGGGCCGCCTGTCCGGGAATGGACGGCGGCCCCTCTGGCATTAGAGCCGGATATGGACGAGCCTGGATTGCTCGAAGTTCTCGATCTCCTTTGCATGCGCGATCTGCGGGTTCACCTCGAACACATGGCCCAGTCTTGCCAGCAGATCGCAAACCTTCTGGGGCAGAGGCATGTTCCAGTCCGGCTTGCCGGGGCAGCGCGCAAACGTTCGCTTGCAGCCGAGGCAGCTATCCGCGTGCAGCCCCGAACCACAGCGAGCGCAGTTGCTGGCAAAAAGCGTCTTGCGATCCTTGGCATACTCACTGCCAATGATCTCGCAGACGGTCATGCCATTGATCGCGCTGTTCACCAGCCCGCTAAGCGGCTGGGTCTTTAGCTGTGTAAGTTCCTCAACGCTTCTGTTCAGCGCGAGAAAGACGGTTCTTACCGTCTTTGGCAGACCCCACTCGTTCATCTCAGCTGGGTCATCGATCCGGATGCGGATTGTTGATCCCCTCGGGCCGGACGGTACGAGCTGGTCCGGCCAGCATGATTTCGCGTATCGGCTGGCCTCCTCCGCGTGGGGGAGCAGCAGGTTCATGGTGGACACGAAGGCGATCTCGAGCCTCGGAGGGATGATGCCTTCGCTGACCCGGATTCTCTGGTTGTCCTTGTACTCGTCCCGGAACATCTCTTCAGCTGGCCGCAGGGCGACCACCTGAACGACATTGGAAACCCTTACGGGAGGGCATGCGATCAATCCTCGCTCGTTGAACGACTCGACGGCCTGATCAGGAGGGAGATGAGGACAGACAAGAGTCAGGTCCTCGCTGGCCGGATTGGTGATAGGAAGACGACGCAGCTGCGACAGATACGTCTTATGATCCACTCAGATATTCCCTTCTCATCGGGTTTAGTGCGCGCTAAACAATAGGATTTTTTCAAAATATTGTCAAGAGTCTTTGTCAAGTTTTCTTAGAAATACGGGAAAATAATGCCATTTCAAGCGGGAAGAAATTAGCGAACCCCGCCTCGTGACATCCGTCGAAGATGCCAGTAGAGGCGGGGTTGTGCTCATCTGATCTGGAAGCGGTGCCGTTCGCGGCTGCCAATCAGCTCAGACGGAAGCTGCTCGAAGGTTGTGCTGGTGATCTCGCAGAGCAGGCGGACGAAATCGGACATCTCGTCTTGCGTGGGGATCAGAGGAAGACTGAATTCGGGGGTACCATGCGCGTTCAGCAGGTTGATCCCGTCGCGGATGATCTCCAAGTAAGGCATGCCTTCGTGATAGTGGATGAGGTCGCCCGGCTTCAGGGTTGTGTTCCTGCCGTCAAATCCTGAACGAGGCAGCTGCGGGGTTTTCATGACAAAGAACCTTTTGGAGAAAGAGAGGGAGAAGAACGGACTTTTTTATAATAAGCTTGAGGTATTTTGTCAAGTGTTCGCATGACACATTGCATGCTTTCTGCTAAGGTAAATCAGCCCATAAATACTTGAAAGAAGGCAATTTTGTTGAATCTATGAAAAAATTTCTTGAAAAGCTGCTGATCGGTGACGCAAATAAGAAGTACATTAAAAAGCTGCAGCCGCTGGTAGATAAAATCAATGCGCTTGAACCAGAATTTGAAAAACTTTCCGCCGAACAATTGAAAGGAAAGACGCAGGAATTTAAAGAGCGTCTGGCCAAAGGAGAAACACTTGATGACTTGTTGCCGGAAGCTTTTGCCGCCGTGCGCGAAGCATCCAAGCGAACGCTTGGCCAGCGTCATTATGACGTGCAGCTGATTGGCGGAATCACCTTGCATCGCGGTGAAATCGCTGAAATGAGAACCGGTGAAGGGAAAACCCTTACCTCCACATCGCCTATTTATCTTAACGCTTTGCTTGGCAAAGGCGTGCATGTGGTTACCGTGAATGATTATCTTGCCAAGCGTGACGCGGAATGGATGGGACAGATTTACCACGCGCTTGGGATGACGGTCGGGGCGATCGGGCATTTCAGTTCATTCATTTACTCCGAAGAAGGAGCAACGCAAACAACAGATGAAACACGCGACGAGGGCGTTGAAATCGAAAAAACGTATTTGAAACCCTGCCAGCGCGCGGAATCATACGCGGCGGATATCACTTACGGAACCAATAACGAATTTGGGTTTGATTATCTGCGCGACAATATGGCGCAGACCAAACAGCAGCTTGTTCAGCGTGAATTGCATTACGCGATTATCGATGAAGTGGATTCCATTTTAATTGACGAAGCGCGTACCCCATTGATTATTTCAGCGCCAGACACCGAATCAACGGATGAGTACTATCAATTCGCCAAGATCGTGAAGACCTTGGTAAAAGATCAGGATTATAACGTGGACGAAAAGCGCCGTAGCGCCACGCTCACGGCGGATGGCATCTCCAAGGTTGAAAAATCGCTTGGGGTGGACAATCTCTACGTGCAGAAGAGCATCAAGTCTATCCATCATCTCGAGCAGGCTTTGCGTGCGGAAGCCTTGTTTAAAAAAGACAAAGACTATGTGGTTAAAGACGGTGAAGTCATTATCGTTGATGAATTTACCGGCCGCCTGATGACGGGGCGCCGCTATTCGCAGGGATTGCACCAGGCGATTGAAGCAAAAGAAGGCGTGCAGATTCAGCGTGAAAGCAAGACGCTGGCGACCATTACGTTTCAGAATTATTTCCGCATGTATAAAAAGCTTGCGGGCATGACCGGTACCGCATTTACCGAAGCCGAGGAATTTCGAAAGATTTACGGCCTTGAAGTTACGGTCATCCCGACGCATCGTCCGATCGCGCGCGTAGACAAGGTTGACCGCATTTACAAATCGGAAAAAGGGAAATTCAAGGCTGTTGTGGAAGAAATTAAACACTTGAATGAGCAGGGCGTACCTGTGCTTGTCGGTACCGCTTCCATCGAAAAGAATGAATTGCTTTCAGGCATGTTGACGCGCGAAGGTGTGAAGCATGAAATGTTAAACGCCAAGAACCACGAAAAAGAAGCAGGTATTATCGCGCAGGCAGGCCGTCCGGGCAGTGTGACCATTGCCACTAATATGGCCGGACGCGGCGTGGACATTATTTTAGGCGGCAATCCAAAGAATGAGGCGGACGCGGAAAAAGTAAAAGCGCTTGGCGGTTTGCATGTGATCGGTACCGAACGCCATGAATCCCGCCGTATCGATAACCAGCTGCGCGGCCGTGCGGGCCGTCAGGGGGATCCGGGGATGTCGCAATTCTATGTTTCCATGGAAGACGACCTGATGCGTGTCTTTGCCTCAGACCGTATGCGAGGCATGATGAATTCGCTTGGATTGCCGGAAGATCAGCCGATTGAAAATAAGATTGTCAGCCGCTCGCTTACCGAAGCGCAGAAGCGCGTGGAAACGCATAATTACGATACGCGCAAACATGTCGTGCAATATGATGATGTGCTTAATAAGCAGCGCCAGGTGATTTATGACAAGCGCCGTGAAATTCTTATCGACGCGGAAAACAACCCTGAAATCACCAAAACCCGAGTGCTTGAGCTCATCCAAGATGAAATCGGAGAGGTCGTTGCCATCCATACATCCCAAGATGATCCTGAAACCTGGAATCTTGAGGAGATCTGGCAGACGATGTGGGCAATGTTTGGCCTGCCTGCGGAAAAGCAGCTGACCTATGAACAGATTCTTGCTCGCCCTGAAACAGAAGGGGAGGAATTCCTGTCGCTGAACGGCGCGCCAAAGAAGCTGGCTCATTATCTATTTGAAGAAGCTAAACAGGAATACGACCGCGTTGAAAAAATGCTTGATGAAAACGTCGGCACTGAAGGAACCTTCCGACAGGTAGAAAAAGAATTGCTCTTGCGAACGATTGATAATCTCTGGATCGGACATCTTGAAACCATGGATTCATTACGAACAAGCATCGGCTTGCGCGGATATGGCCAGCGCGACCCGCTTGTGGAGTACAAGAAGGAGTCTTTCAACTTGTTCAATGGTCTTTTGCGGGAAATGCAGAAACAAGTGGTGAACTCCATCTTCAAAGTCCGCGCAAAGCTGCAGGCACAGCAGTCGGTGCTTGATAAAGCTTTGCAATTCTCCGCGCCGGCAAAAACGCAGAGCAAAGGAGCGCAGGGAGGCGATGCTGAAGTGCATTTGCACGCGGGAGATGAGAAATTCAAGAACGTGGGGAGAAATGATGCTTGTCCTTGTGGTGCCACAAAAGAAGACGGGACACCAAAAAAATTCAAGCATTGTCACGGAGCTTGACCTCACCCCCGGCCCCTCTCCTTCGCAAGGAGAGGGGGCAGCACTCTGTCATTCCCGCGAAGGCGGGAATCCAGATGAAAAGCATATGTATGGGCAAACCTGAAAAAAGGCTGAAAAGAAAAGAACCCCGCAAGGACGGAACCTTGAAGGGCGCTTTTCGTGGTGATCTAAATAAATGATAAGCGTATAAATACGCTTTTGTCAAGTAATGTTAACTTTAGAATATGTCCACCCTCACACAAAAACATTGCGTGCCTTGCGAAGGGGGAATTCCTCCCATGCCTCGCGAAGAAGCCGAGAAGCTGATGGCTGAGATTCCTGAATGGAAACTTGCTGAAGACGGATTGTCTATTCATCGCCAGTTTCGGTTCGGCGATTTTGCCGAGGCGCTTGGATTCGTCAATCTCG
The DNA here is from genome assembly GCA_964503955.1 of uncultured Gammaproteobacteria bacterium. Taxonomy (GTDB): domain Bacteria; phylum Patescibacteriota; class Patescibacteriia; order VMEV01; family CAYQCH01; genus CAZDCG01. Next base: position 106,972 of record CAZDCG010000001.1, on the reverse strand, counting down.
TTGGCGATTTGGCTGAACTTGAAGGTCATCATCCGGACATCACGATCCGCTGGAATAAGGTGGATGTGCTGCTCAGCACGCATGCGATCAAAGGGCTTTCTGAAAATGATTTTATCCTCGCCGCAAAGATTGATCAGTTGTAAGGATCTTTCTCCCTTATGCGCGTTCATGTTGGCTCAAAAAATCAAACGAAAATCAATGCGGTTGCTCAATCTCTGCAAGGTCATCCTGAGTTTGAAAACGCGGAAGTTGTTGGCGTGGATGTTTCAGTTGAAGAATTCGGCCACCCCATCGGCATGGAGGCCGTGATCAAAGGAGCCGCTGATCGGGCTAGAGCCGCTTTTGAAGGAGCGGATCTAAGCTTTGGCATTGAGGGCGGGCTGATTGAAGTTCCCGCGACCAAAAGCGGTTATATGGAAATGGCCGCCTGCGCCATTTTTGACGGCCGGCAAATCCATCTTGGTCTATCTTCAGCCTATGAATGGCCAAAGCAAGTGACGGATTTAATTGTTTCAGGCGAGTTTGACGGCAGCCAGGCGCTTCGCCAGGCCGGGATTACTCAGCATGAAAAAATCGGCACGGCGCAAGGCGGGATCTGGCTGCTGAGCAATGGCAAAATGGATCGAACCATGTACAATAAACAAGCGGTGATGATGGCATTGGTCCATCTCCTGCATCCTCATCATTACTGATATGCCTGAAACCTATTTTCGTCATTACAAAGGCAATGAATATCGGATTGTCGCGATTGCCAAGCATACGGAAACGCTTGAGGATTTAATCGTCTATCAAGATATCAACGATGAAAGCAAGATATGGGCAAGACCAAGAGCCATGTTTGAAGACGAGATAGAAGTAGACGGAAAGAATGTAAGGCGTTTTACTCCATTTGAACGCGAAGAAGGTAAGAACTATTGCATGGATCCAAAATCCTTAGCGAATATTTTTGGGAAGTTGAATAATTTGGGAAAATAAGTGTGTATGAAATCTTCAAAGCTTGTTCGTGACAAAATTCCTGACCTCATCCGCTCAAAAGGCAAAGAACCTGTCATCCGTGTGGCAAGCGACTGGGAGTATGCCGAAGCCTTGCGCGAGAAATTGCTTGAGGAAGTGAACGAGTATCTCACACGAGAACAGCCGGAGGAAATTGCCGATATTCTTGAAGTGCTTGACGCAATTTCCGTAGAAAAAGGATTTTCCATGGAAGATATCCTTGAGCGCAAGCGTATGAAGTACGAAGACAGGGGAGGCTTTGAGGGAAAGATCATGCTTGAAATCTGATTTGATTTACTATGAAATCTGCCGTTGATATCATCAAGCAAACAGAAGAGAACGAGTCCTATCGCAAAGTGGCGAAGACATTTGAAAATTCCCAGCTCGTTGTGATGTGTATTCAGCCGGGAGAAGATATCGGCGAAGAAGTGCATGAGCATACCGAACAAATTCTCTTCTTTCATCAGGGAGAAGGGAAAGGCGTGCTTGATGGAAAGGAATTTCCGGTAGGTCCCGGCGACGTTGTGAATGTGCGGCCCGGCGTGAAGCACAACTTCATTAATACGGGAGAAGAGCCTTTGAAGATTTATACAATCTATTGGCCTCCTCATCATCTTGACGGGATCGTGCATGCGACAAAAGCAGAAGCTATGGCAGATGAAGAGGATGAGCGGTTCGGAAAAGAAATGGAAAGCCAATACGGAATCTGATATGTCCCGCTCGAAAGAAATTTTACATCACTTTCAATACGGTTCTTGTAAAGGCTGGTGGTCCGTTGGTGATGCGCCTGAAGAAAAAAGAGACTGGTGCTGTCCGTGGTGCGGGAATAAGCAAGTTTTTCCCGAGATCAAAGAAACTTCTTGATCAATATCATCATGACTTTTTAATGAAAGAACGCAGCCCGGCTCCTCCGCGAAAAGAGAAACCGGGCTGCTTTAGTAGGGGGACGTGACTGTCCCGATAAACGCCTGCCATGCCCGGTGATTCGTATCACCGCCGCAAGCGTGATAGGAGAGGATACCCGCACCTGCCGTACTGTCGACCTGCTTGAGGCGGCCGGCTTTGGACATCGGCAGGTAGACCTCGCGAATCGTATACGCCCATGCTTCCGATTCGGCTTGTGTCGCGGGAAGGGGAGCTTTGAAGTGATGATCGATGTGATACTGCTCATGCAGCACCGTCGCGATCATCTCATCCTGGAAGCTCTCGGTATCGCGCCCGGTTTCCTCGTGGAACTGCATAGCCGCGGGAAGGATGATCTCAAGCATCGGCCTGCCATCCTGCGACATTCCTGAGCGCGCCAGCCCTCCGCCCATGTAGACCGGTTGGATCACCAGGAGAATTTCGTGCCGCTCAATCCTGGCCATGAGCCCTTCCATGGACTCTCGCACCGAAACGACCGGATACTCCTGCCTGGCCGAGTGAAGCAACGGCATGAGCACATTGCCCAGGAATGCCCTCATCTCGTCTTGCGTGTAGACGGGGCGAGCAGATGTCGCTGGCGCTTCCTTCGGCTGGTTGGGGGTAGGGGGAACCACGTTGGCCGTGGTCGCCCGGCTGCTGTGTTGAATGGCGAAGTAGACAGCCAAGGCAAGGATTGCCAGGCTGGCGCCGAACAACATGGGCTTCTTGGTCAAGTGATTCTCCGATTCATGGTGGTGAACAAAAGAGCGTGGAACGAAAATATGTTCACAAATAGTTATGAAAATATTTTCGTCCTGGAGACCGTCGGTGGTGACGATCTCCAGGAGCGGGAACAGCCCTCGCGAGCTGAACCCTACATGGCCTGGAGCGCGATCTGCTCCCAGTCGAGATGGGGAGCGATCTTGCTTCCGTGAGCGATCAGCGCGACGAGCGTCTCGGTGTCGTCATTGCTGGCCGCCTTGGCGATCCTCGAGCGGAGGTCGGCGATGATCTCCTCCTGCTCGGTCCTGGACTGGGCGTCCTTGAGTTCGGACTCCAGCTTGTCCCAGGACTTGGTCTGCTTGGGGAACTGCTTGCGCGCCTCGTTGAGCGTGTTGTACGCGCGCTTGAAGTTCCCCGCTTCGATCCGGTGCCGGATCTTGCCCGCCAGCCGCTGGGCCTCCTGCTCGGTGGCCCAGAGCTCCGCCTTGTTCCGCAGCTGCCGGATCCGCTCGTCCTTCTCGACGGTCGGCTGCGAGCTGCAGTTCTCGGTGAGGCGCTCGAGGATCTCGAGAGCCTTGTGGGCGCGCGCGGGCTGGTCGTTGTTGGCCAGGTACCGCATGCGGCAGGCGTCGCTCTTCTCGGGGTCTCCGAAGAGCGCGGACTCCATGAGCTTCACGCAGCGCTCGAGCTTGTTCGCGCGCGCGTGGCCGGCGTACTTGATCACGCCGGCGAGCCATCCCCAGTCATCGCTGTCGCAGCAGTGCTTGCACACGCTCTTGGCGATGATCATCTCGTCGTTGGGTATCGCGGCGAACGCGTTCACCCTGGCGCCGACCATGTCGGCACCGAAGTGCGTGCTGCCGCACATCCCGCAGCGGAACGTGCTGCGCTGGACGCAGTGGGCCTGCATGACCACGGTCGTGATCTCGCAGACCCCCTCGTCGTGCTCGGAGTCCTCGGTCTCAGCGATCGGCTCCTCCTCCTCGATCTCGTCAGCCGGCGGCTCGAGCGCGGTCTCCAGAACGGGGACCGTGGCCTCGATCACCAGCTCCTGAACGGGAGCGGGCTCGGACTGGTTGAGGTCCTCGTGCGAGACCTCGATCGGCTGCTGGTAGATGCTCTGCTCGATGTCCCAGCCGTTGGACTCGAGCGGGGTGAAGGCGGCCTTGGCCCGCTCCACGAGGCGGGCGGCCGCGTTGATCAGGTCATCGGACACCTTCCTCTCGTTCTGGCCGCGGCCCTGGATGGCGCTGTTGACGCGGTTGACCAGGGCGCTGATGCGACGGGTGATGAAGTCGGCCATGAGAATCTCCTTGGAATGCGGTGTCACCGCACTCCTTGGAGGACTCTCAGTGACCGGAAGTCATGAGAGATTCAGTTGTGCGGTGACGAAAGCCCAACATCAGTTGGGTATTCGTCCTTTCAGGAAGAACACCGCATGCCCCTTTCGGTTCGAACAGATGACGTCCCGCCCCCGTTTATGGGAACTGATAAGACGGCATCGTCTATTTCTAGCATTTTTTACCTATTTTGTCAATATACTCCTTGCGGAAAAAGGCGTTTTCCCGTATAGTTCTTGCACGCCAATGCCGTAACTGGCACTGGCTTTTGTTAACTCATTAAAAAACATACGGTTCTTGATTCGCTGCCGGTCCTGCCTTAAAGCCATTTTAGAAACGCCTTAAGGTCCCACAGCGCGAGCCGTAGGTGAAAAAAGGGTATGAAGATCCCTAGCATGGAGGAGTTGCTCCGAGCGGGTGTGCATTTTGGCCACCAGTCGTCTCGCTGGCATCCTAAGATGGCGCCATACATCTACACAGCAAAAAATGGCCGTCACATCATCGACGTAAAAAAGACCGCGCAAAAGCTTGAAGAAGCAGCGCAGCATTTGCAGAAAATCGTTGCCGACGGAGGAACCGTTCTGTTCGTCGGAACAAAGTCACAGGCGCAGCCGATTGTTGAGAAGTACGCGACCGAAGTCGGCATGCCGTATGTGCGCGGCCGCTGGATCGGCGGTTTGCTTACGAACTTTGGCGAAGTAAAAAAGACGATCCGCCGATATATTGATTTGCTCAAACAGCGGGAAGCCGGCCAGTGGGCAAAATACACCAAAAAAGAGCAGGTGCTTCTGCAGAAAGAAGTTGAAAAACTTGCTACTTTCGTTTCAGGTCTTGTCACGCTTGAAAAATTGCCTCAGGCGATTGTTATTGTGGATATCCGCACCGAAAAAACCGCTTTGCAGGAGGCAAATGTCGTGCATGTGCCTGTATTTGCTTTCTGTGACACAAACGTGAACCCACGCGGGGTGAAGCATATGATCCCCGCAAATGACGATGCCACCAAGGGGATTGACCTTTTGATGGGCGTATTGACCGAAGCGGTAAAAGAAGGTTTGAACAACCGCAAAGTCGTGGCGGCAAAGGTTGTAAAACCCGCCGAAGAGAAGCCAAAGAAGAAAGCTGCGGCCAAGAAAACCGCTGAAAAGAAACCTGCGGCAAAGAAGACTCCTGCCAAGAAGAAAGAAACCGTTAAGGCATAATGTTCTTAAGCAAAAATCCATATGAACGAAGCGATGAAGAAAGTCACCGAGCTTCGCGCACGCACGGGTGCAGGCTTAATGGCTGCCAAGGGCGCTCTCGAAGAGGCGCAGGGAGATATCGAAAAAGCCATTGAAATCCTGCGCAAAGCCGGAGCCGCGAAAGCCGCGAAAAAGGCGGACCGTGAAACCCATGAAGGATTGGTTGAAGCCTATATTCACGCGGGCGGAAAAGTCGGCTCCATGATTGTTCTCAAGTGCGAAACTGACTTTGTGGCTCGCAACGAGCTCTTCCAGAACCTGGCTAAAGACATTGCCATGCATGTGGCGGCGTCTGATCCTGAATACCTGAACGTCGAAGATGTTCCAGCAGACATTCTTGAAAAGGAAAAGGAAATCTATAAAGAACAGCTTCGAAAAGAAGGAAAACCTGAAGAAATGCTTGATAAAATCGTTGAAGGGAAGATGGGCCGTTTCTATGAAGAAAAGGTTCTGCTCAAACAGCGATTTATCAAAGATGATGAGAAAACCATCGAGTCATTGATTCAATCGGCGATTTCCGTCCTTGGGGAGAATATTACTTTGACTAATTTTAGCCGTTTTTCACTGTAATCAGCCACTGATGACAAAACGAGGGCCCCGCATCGGGGCTTTTGTTTTTGCTCTTGACTAATTCCAGATTTTGTGCTAAAGTCCACCGATTAAGCCGATTAACAAATTCACTATGCGAAAAGCACTATTGGCAATGCTTGCAATGGCTGCGGGTCTTACCTCAGCACTGCCCGCATTCGCACAGACCTCGCAGGCTGAACGCCTGAAGGGGTATTTCCTGCTTTCGGTCCAGGACCGGGGCAAGATCTGGTATGTCCTGCCTGAAACCGGCGAGCGCGTTCATGTCGCTCACGCGCAGGCTGCCTGGAAGCTGATCAAAGACAATATGATCGGCATCAGCAATGAAAATCTTAACAAGCTTCCCCAGCCGGGACAGGCGCTTGGAAGGGAGAATGCCGTTTTGCGCGACAGGCTGAAAGGACAATTCCTTCTCGCCGTAGAGCAAAAGGGTGAAGTCTGGTTTGTGAACCCGCATGACGGTTTCCGCTACTATCTTGGTACGGGAGAATCAACCTACGAGCATGTAAAGAAGATTGCGCTTGGAGCAACGCTTGCTGATATCAATGCAATCGCGCTTTCTCATCTTCAGCTTGTGCCGGCAACACCGGTCGTGAATACTCCTCCAGCTTCAGCTCCCGTCGTTGTCGAAACCCCGTCCGCACCGTCTGTGCCGCAGCCGGTTCGCATTAATATCGACGAAGTGAAGGCGAACCTCGGTTCCGTTGAGTTCGCGAATGCGCAGCTTGCCTGGGAATTTGTTTCAAGTCTTAGCTCTGCGTATAAGCAGTTTCACCGCGATCACGGCTACTTTCCTGAAATCAAATGGTTTGCCAATGTGTTTGGTTGGAATCAGCCGATTTACATGGACGCAAGCGGATTCACGCTCTCCAATCGCCCGGACCACTATTGGGTGTGGTCAGATCTTTCCATGGAATTCTTCAAGTTCTACTTTGACCACTTCCAGGCAGAGATCGAATCAAATGGCAATTTGCTGATGCATTTTGATTTGCCGTCCGATATCCAAACGGCTGAGCATGGCCTTTTGGAAAAGGGAACCTATCATTGGAGCGCGATGGAAGGCCTGATGAATAACCAGGAATTTGCCAATCGCGGTACTGTTGTCGATTCAGGCAACCAAACATGGGATCCGTCAACCTTGGACGTGAACGTCGAGGCCGCCCGCATTGTCGGTATTGTTCGTTCAATTCAAGACGCTTTGTCCAAATATGTGGCGGAAGTCCATGGGTATCCGATTCCGCAAAACCATGCAATTTCCCTTGGCGAAGGTTCTTACCGCCAGCTATCCCAATATGGGGCGTTTGGCGAGAAGTACGGCACGGTATACCTGGACAATATTCCAAACCCTGGACCAACGACCAAGCTGATGTACGATAACCGCATTGGCGGCGAAAGCTACGCGATTACCTTCACCCTGTACGGATCCTTCCGTGATTACAAAGACGTGCTGACACCTGGTGTGTATGAAGCACGCCCGGAAGGCATTGTGCGCGTCGGCAATCTGCAGTAAGAACAAACGCATTGTGATATACTTAAGGAGCCATTTCGGCTCCTTTTGTTATACGATTTTACAGGGGAAATCTACAAAGCTGAAAAGCGAGTGGGGGGAGCATCCTAAAAACGAAAACCTAAACACTATCAACTCACTATGATACGAATTGCCATCAACGGGTTTGGTCGCATCGGGCGTAATGCGCTAAAAGCTGGCTTTGATCGCGACGACGTGGAATTCGTCGCGGTGAATGATCTGGCGGACACAAAAACACTCGCGTATTTGCTTCAATATGACTCGGTTTACGGACGATACAAACATCGAGTGGAAGCGGGCGAAGGAAGCATTGCGATCAATGGAAAAACGATCAAAGCATTTTCGCAAAAAGACCCGGCCGCATTGCCATGGGGTGATCTCGACATCGACGTAGTGATTGAAAGCACCGGGGTATTTCGAGACAAAGAAAAAGCAGGGCTTCACGTTAAAGCGGGAGCAAAACGCGTGATTATTTCGGCTCCCAGCAAGGGCGAGGGGGTCAATACATACGTGCTTGGGGTCAATGACAATAAGCATAGTGCCAATGAACTGATTATCGACAATGCTTCTTGCACCACCAATTGCATCGCGCCCATCGCCGCTGTCATGCACGCAACCTTTGGCGTACAAAAGGCGATGATGACAACCATCCACGCCTATACGGCCGACCAGGCGCTGGTTGACGGTCCGCACAGCGATCTGCGCCGAGGGCGCTCTGCCGCCCAGAATATCGTTCCCACAAGCACGGGGGCCGCGATCGCGACCACGCATACCATCCCTGAGCTCAAAGGAATTTTTGACGGGCTTGCCATCCGCGTCCCGGTTGCCGTCGGCTCGTTGTCTGATTTCACCTTTTTGCTCAAGCGCGATGCCACCGAAGAAGAAATTAACAATGCGTTTCGCAAAGCGGCAAACCATCCTTTGTACAAAGGCATCCTTGAAGTAACGGAAGAACCGATTGTTTCAAGCGATATCATTGGCAATCCGCATTCAACCATTGTTGATCTAAGCCTTACCAAGGTGGTCGGAGGCAACCTCGTCAAAGTGATCGGCTGGTATGACAATGAATGGGGTTACTCAAACCGCCTGGTGGAAATGGCTGTTGAAGTAGGGAAGAAGCTGAAGAAGAGCTAGAACTTTTGTCCCGCAAACAACAAAAAAGCCCGCAGGGTTCCTGTGGGCTTTTTGGATGGATCGTTTATTTCTGCATGATCTTGATGGCTTTTTGCAAAGTAAGCAATTCCTGCTTTCCGGTTTCCATATTTCTAAGGACCACCTTCTTTTGCTTGGCTTCATTGCTTCCAAGCAGAAGCATCCATTTGATCTGCTTTTTATCAGCAAACTTGAATTGTTTTTTTAAAGGAACTGGTTCGAGATAGAGCTCTGAGCGGATACCTGCTTTTTGCAATTCGTTTAAAACCGCAACGCTTTCTTTTACCGTGTCAGGGAAATGTGCGACAAGCGCTTCTGAAGAAGAAAGCTTGGCATCATCTAATAATCCCCGGTCTTTGAGCAGCTCAACAATCCGATCCAATCCAAAGGCAACGCCGATTCCAGGGAATTTTTTCTCGGAAAAGAGTCCGGTTAAATCATCGTATCGTCCTCCTCCGCAGAGCGAACCTAAGCCGGAATTTGGCACGATCACCTCGTAAATGACTCCTGTGTAGTAATCAAGCCCTCGGGCAAGCGTCAGATCGACCATGACATGCTCTTCGGGGATGCCAAGCGCTTCAAGATAAACGAAAAGTTGTTTGAGTTCGCTTTTTCCTTCTCCGTCGGGGAGCTGGTCAATGCGGTTTCTGGTTTTTTCAGAAAGCGCCATGTCAGTCAGCTTTACAACTTGATCCGTTGTCATGCTGGTTTTTTCAAGCTCACTCTGAATTTTCTTGAGAGGCACCTTGTCTAATTTGTCGATCAGCCGGATTACGTCGATGCGGGAGTTTTTTTTCACTTTGCAGGCGTCAAGCAAGTCATTAATCGCTTTGCGGGAGTTGATGCGGATGACAAAATCCTTCACCTTCAGCCGGCTGAAGACTTCAAATATCACGCGGGCGACTTCCGCGTCGGCGAGCAGGCTTTCCGCGCCGATAATATCGATATCGCACTGAACGAATTCACGATAGCGGCCCTTTTGCGGTTTATCCGCGCGCCAAACCGGTCCGATCTGGTAGCGTTTGAACGGAAAAGGCAGTTCGTTTTGATGCGCGGCCACGAATCGGGCGGTAGGAACAGTCTGATCATATCTCAGCGCGATTGCACGCCCTCCATGGTCTTTGAACGTATAGGTCAGCTGATCGCCCTCGTCTCCGTACTTTCCTAGAATGGTTTTGGCGTATTCAATGGCCGGCGTTTCAATCGGATCATAGCCGCGGCGTTCAAAAATCTCGCGCATGGTATCAATTACAAAAAGACGCTTGCGCATCTCTTCCGGGGCGAAATCACGGGTTCCTTTCAAAATGGCTGGTTCGATGAGGCTCATATAATAGACATTCCAGACATCACAGACTATTTGAGACGTCACAGACAATCCGGCCATCCGTCTGAGGTGTCTTCAGCGTCTGTAACGTCTGTGCGTCTTCTCTATACTACCATTTTCCTTCTTTTTTACAATTCGTTTGTCTGGTATACTTTGAAGGAAGCGTTAAAACAAAACTATGAAAAAATTGCCTTTCGCGCAGCTCTTATCTGTGCTTGCGGGAATTCTCCTGCTCGCGTCAACCGTATATATCGCTATTTTGTCGGTGAATGCTGTTAAAGAAAACCGCTATATCGGCCGGCCCGATACCGAGCGTGACACCATCACCATCACGGGCGAAGGGCGCGTAACCGCAATCCCTGATCTTGGGCAGATCACCGTTTCGATCGTCACGGAAGGACGCGATGCGGAAGAGGCCCAGGCGCAAAACATTGAAAAGTACAATGGACTTGTCAACGAGCTCAAGCAGTCCGGCATCGACAGCAAAGATCTAAAATCAACAGCCTATACAGTATCTCCGGTTTACGACTGGATCGAAGGGGTGCGTGAATTCCGCGGTTTTGAAGTCCGCCAAAGCCTTCAGGTCAAGATCCGCGATCTCAACAATGCGGGCGAAGTGATCCGCATCGCAAGCCAGAATGGGGTAAATGAAGTCAGCGGCTTGTCCTTTACCATCGACGAACCGGAATCATACCGACAGCTGGCAAGAGAAGAAGCTTTGGCAAATGCGAGAGAGAAGGCGCAGGAATTAGCTGATCTGACAGGAGTTTCTCTTGGAAAAATCGTCTCTTTCTCTGAATCAAGCGCCGGGGTGCCGCAGCCGATGTATCGCCTGGATTTCGCGCAAGCAGAGAAAGCTCTTGATTCCGCCGCACCTGCTCCAGAGTTTGAAGCCGGATCAGAAGAGGTGGTTGTGATTGCAACCATCGAGTATGAAATTTACTAGCGCGCGTTTTCGCGCGGAGGTTCTGGGCTGGGCAGGGGCGCTTGCCATTCTCACCGGTTATGCGGCAACCAGCCTTGACTGGATATCCGCCCGTTCTGCCATCTATCTCATTCTCAATATCGGCGGTTCACTGGCGATCGTGTATATCTCTTTACGAAAGAGGGCCTACCAGCCGGCATTCCTTAACATTGTCTGGGCGCTGATTTCCCTTTTTGTCATTATCCGTATCTACATTCTATGAGCCAGCCTTTTGCCATCAAAAAAGTTCAAGCGAGGGAAATTCTTGACTCGCGCGGATTTCCAACCGTGGAAGCCAAAGTCATTCTCAACGGAGGCGGGCAAGGAATCGCTTCCGTTCCATCCGGAGCTTCCACCGGTTCTTTTGAAGCCTGGGAGCTGCGCGACGGTGGAAAGCGATTGGCGGGAAAGGGCGTTGGCAAGGCGGTAAAGCATGTGAATGGTCCAATTGCTAAAGCAATCAAAGGAATGGACGTACGCAAGCTCAGCCAAATCGACAAAAAAATGATTGAGCTTGACGGCACACCGAATAAAAAGAAGCTTGGCGCAAACGCGCTTCTGGCCGTCTCGCTTGCTTGCGCGCATGCGGGAGCCGCGCAGAAAAAGGTTCCGCTTTATAAGCATCTTCGATCCATTTATCGTATCCAGGCCAAAGGATTCAGCTTTCCTTTGCCGATGATGAATATCATGAATGGCGGCCAGCATGCGAATAATACGCTGTCCATTCAGGAATTCATGATTGTGCCAAAAGGCCCCAATATGGCCGCGCGCGTATGGAAAGGCGCTGAGGTGTTTCAAACGTTGAAAAAAATTCTTGCAAAGGATGGATATCTCACGCTTGTTGGAGACGAAGGCGGCTTTGCGCCGACACTCAAAGACAATGAAGAAGCGCTTTCCTATATTGTTAGAGCGATCAAAGAAGCGGGATTTACGCCAGGAAAAGACGTTTTTGTCGCTTCCGACCTGGCTGCGTCCGAGTTTTTTGAGGAAGGCAAAGGCTACGATTTCGATTATAAAATCCCTGGGAAGAAAGGGAAGCAGTACAAAAATGCCAAAGATATCGTTGCCATGCTGCAAGCCTGGATCAAAAAGTATTCAATCATTTCTCTTGAGGATCCGCTTCATGAAGGGCAATGGGAAGACTGGGCCATGCTGACAAAAAAACTTGGCAAGAGCGTGCAAATTGTGGGAGACGACTTATTCGTCACCAATGCGGAGCGTTTACGAAAAGGAATTGAGATGAGAGTGGCCAATGCTATTCTCATCAAGGTCAACCAGATCGGCACGTTGACGGAAACAATTGACGCGATCAAGCTTGCCCGCAAGCATGGCTATAAAGTGATTATTTCTCATCGCTCGGGTGAAACAGGAGACACCACCATTGCCGATTTATCGCTGGCCGTGAATGCCGAATTCATCAAAACCGGCAGCCTGTCCCGCAGCGAACGCGTTGAAAAATACAACCGTCTCATGGAAATTGAGCTTGAATTGAAGAAAGAGTGGTAATCAAGTAGACTGGTGCAAGATCGTTTAATCAAGGACCAGGCAGGTTTGTCTGGTCCTCTGCTTATCCTATGAAGAAACCTAAGCTTCTGATATTTGATGTCGACGGTACCATCGTTGATTCTTTCCGCCATGGGTATGAAAATGCCCGGCAGTTTATTAAAGGAAAAACCGGCGAGGAGATTTCCGAAGACGAATACCGCGAGCTGATCAAGGAAAATCCCTGGGAACAGATTCTTGCTCGAGCGGGATTACAAGCCGAAGAGAAAATGGATGTTCATTCCATGCCCGGATTTATCGCCCCCTACGAGAATCAACAGCTGTTTGACGGCATGAAGGCCGCTCTTGAGCGTCTTTGCAAGGTCTACCCCATGGTGATCATCACATCCACCTTTATCTCCATGGTGCTCACACGTTTTGAACAGGAAGGCATAGACACCTATTTTTCAGCCTTTTTGGGGCCTGAGGTTTCTATCCATAAAGATGCTAAAATAAAGCTGATCTTAGAGGAATACCAGATTGAACCTGAGCAGGTCGTCTTTATCGGCGATACCGTCAGCGACATGAAAGAAGCAAAGAAGGCCGGGGTAAAAACGATCGGCGTAACATGGGGATTTAATACGCCTGAACAGATGCGCGACATTCAGCCTGATTATCTTGCGAGCAATGTCAAAGAACTGGAATCCCTGCTCCTCTAATCCTTATCACTCTGCTATGAATGACTGTCTCTTTTGTAAAATCATTTCCGGCGCGATTCCTTCGGCAAAAATTTATGAAGACGATGAAGTGCTTGCCTTTCTTGATATCAAACCTGTCAACCCCGGTCATGCTTTGGTCATTCCAAAAGCGCATACGGACCGCCTCGCGGAAATGACGGATGACGCGGCTGCCTCGCTGATGCGCGTTGTGCCATATCTCTCCAAGGCCATCATGAAAGCGGTGGGCGCTGAAGCCTTTAACCTAATGTGCAATAATGGCGATCTTGCGGGGCAGACAATCGATCATGTGCATCTTCACATCATCCCCAGATTTGACGGAGACGGATACGAAGCCTGGCATGGATCAGGCGATTTGCCTCAAGATGAAGTCAGCCGTATTGCCAATGCGATCAGGCAAAATCTCTAATAGGTTTGGACCGCGATAAACATGCATAAACCAAAAAAGGTTATCACAAGCCGTGTTGTTCATAAGAACCCGTACTATCAGGTTCGCAAAGACGTGTTTCTGCGCGCAAACGGCAAATCCTCCAACTATTTTTCCGTGATTGCGGATCCTTTTGTGGTTGTCTGTCCGCTTGACCGCGCGAGGCAGGGAGTGTATATCGTTAAGAGCTGGCGCTACCCGCTTGCCCGCTATGTCTGGGAATTTCCAAAAGGCTGGAGAGAGCGAAGTGAAACTCCGCTGATGTCAGCAAAAAGAGAGCTTGAAGAAGAAACGGGGTTTCGTGCAAGAAAATGGAAACGCCTGACCTCCTTTTTTATTGCTCCGGGTATTTCCAATCAAAAGGGGCATGTCTTTGTGGCCGAAGGGCTTGAGCCGATCAAGCATCATGAAGCCAGCGATGAAATCGTGGACATGAAATTTGTTCCACTCAAACAGCTTAGTAAACTGGTGAGATCGGCAGGGATTGCGGACAGCTCGAGCATTGTTGCCTATCATCATCTTGAGAACTATTTGAGGTCATAATATGAAACTGATGGTCACGGGTGGAGCCGGCTTTATCGGCTCGAATTTCATCAGATATATCCTGTCAAGGTATCCATCGTACCATGTGCTTAATTTTGACAAGCTGACATACGCGGGAAATCTTGAGAACCTCAAAGACGTGGAAAACAATCCGCGTTATCGTTTTATTAAGGGAGATATCGGCGATTTCAAGCTCGTGCGCGAGCTGGCCTCCGAGGTCGATGCCATCATCAACTTTGCGGCTGAAACCCACGTGGACCGCTCATTAAAAGAGCCTTTTTCGTTCATCGATACGGCAATGCGCGGAACATACAGTTTGATCAAAGCCGCGCAGGAAGCCGGACATGAACGGTATATTCAGATTTCAACAGACGAAGTATTCGGTGACTGGGAGCAAGGAAAAGCGACCGAAAGCTCGCCGTATCGTCCAAGCAGCCCGTACTCAGCTTCAAAGGCGGGAGGAGATCATTTGGTGCAGGCAGCGCACCGCTCTTTCGGTTTTCCGGGGATTGTGACGAATTGCACCAATAATTACGGTCCGTATCAGTATCCGGAAAAGCTTATTCCGCTATTCATCACCAATATTATCGAGGGCAAACCTCTTCCGGTCTATGGAGACGGCCAGCAGATCCGCGACTGGTTATTTGTGGAGGATCATTGCTCAGCTATCGATCTTGTGCTGCATAAGGGCAGAGAAGGAGAGAACTATGTCATCGGCGCGGAGCAGGATCCAGAGTTAACAAATCTTGACGTGGCTAAAAAGCTGCTTTCGCTATGTGGCGCGGACGGCTCATTGCTTGAGTACGTTTCCGACCGTCCCGGACATGATCGCCGATACGCGGTTGATTCGTTCAAAATCAGGCAATTGGGCTGGGTGCCTTCCGTAACCTTCGATGAAGGGATTAAGCAAACGGTTGATTGGTATCGTACGCATCAAGATTGGTGGAAATCCATAAAATCAGGGGAATACGCCCGCTGGTATCAGGAGCAATACACGCATGAGTGAAAATCTATCCAATTGGAGGCCAAGGCAAAAAGAATCGCGCTGGAACATTCTTAAGCGCGAGGTTTTGCATCGCAATCCGTGGTATACCTATGTTTGCGATAAGGGTATCCGAGACGACGGCCAGCCGTTTGAATACTATTATGTTTCGATTCCGTTCGCCGTTGGTGTTTTGGCATTAACCGAAAACAATGAATTGGTGCTCGTAAAACAATACCGTTATCTGACCTCAAAAGATTCGCTGGAGGTTCCCGGAGGGACTGGTGGCTTTGATGAAACACCGGAAGAAATCGCCCGTCGGGAGCTTTTGGAGGAAACAGGTTATTCTGCGGAACAGTTTAAACGAATCGCAACGTTTGACGTATCAAACGGCATGACTAATGACGTCGCCCACTTATTTTTAGCGCGCCATGCTTTTAAACAGCAGGAACCCCAGCCGGAGGCCTCGGAAAAGGGGATGTGCGTAGAATTGCTTCCCGTGAAAGATGTCTACGACATGGCTGAAGCCGGTACCATACAGGATTCCTTCACGTTGGCGGCTCTTCTGCTTGCGCGAAAAGAGCTACATCCATGATTTGCCTGTCGATGAGAAATGTGATTGGATAACTTCTTATGAAAGCCCTTGTTCTTGCGGGCGGACGCGGTACGCGATTACGTCCGATCACCAATACATTGAATAAACATCTTATTCCCATCGCCGGCCGGCCGATGATTTTCCGCGTGATCGACGATATTGCTGCTTGCGGGATCAAAGAAGTCATCGTGAACGTGAATAAAGGCGACAAAGAAATTCCTGCTGCCATAGGCGACGGTTCGGTTTGGGGAATCAAGGTGCACTATATCGAGCAGGAAATGCCAAACGGCATGATGTATCCGATCATCATGGCGGAAAAGCTTATCGGTAATAGTCCATTTCTCCTTTCTGCGGGCGACAATGTTCTCTCCGGCGGAATCAAACAATACATGGATACCTTTCTCGCGTCTGATGCTTCAGCGCATTTGCTGGTAACCAGGGTGAATAATTGGCAGCGGTTCGGGGTCGCTATTGTCGAAAACGGGCGCATGATCAAAACGGTTGAAAAGCCGACGGAGTTTGTCAGCGATCTGGCCGTGACCGGAGTTTATTTCTACCGCAGTCCTATTTTTGAAGCGATGAAAAATGTAAAACCGGTCATCAAGGGGAATAGTTCGGTTCCGGAATATTACCCTCCTTTGGCGCATCAATGGATGATTGACCAGGGGCATAAAATCACCGTCAGTGAAATTACAGGCTGGTGGAAAGATACCGGCACGCCCGAAGACCTTCTGGGGGGAAACAGCTTAGCTTTGCATACAATTGAAACTGATTTGAAAGGGGAAATTGATCCCGCCGCTATTATTCAGGGGCGCGTTATTGTTGGCGAAGGAACCAAAATCGGGCCGAATGTTGTTGTTCGCGGCCCTGTTTCTATCGGCAAAAACTGCGAGATCAATGATTCCTATATCGGACCCTATACGTCCATTGGCAATGGAGTTCGTTTGCTTCGAAGCGAAATTGAACATTCCATTCTCATGGACAATGTCTTTATCCAAACCGAAGAGCGCATTGTCGACAGCGTGCTTGGCCAAAATTGCGTGGTGAGTTCAAAGATCCAGTCTTTGCCCAGCGGCCATAAGCTGGTTATCGGCGAAAATACATTTGTAGAGCTTTAAAGCGCGAGTTCCCAGATCTGCACGGTTCCAGCAGGCGTGGAGAGAAACCGGATCGTCTCCTTGCTTGTCATTACAAATTCCGGATAGGACGCGTTTCTATTCAACGCGAAGATATTTCTTTGCGATATTCCGTCTCGTTCCACCAGGAAAAGCCCGTCATCCGTGGTGTAAAACACATGGCGTTCCTCAGGGTGCCAGGCGACGTCGCGCAGCGGCGTGCTGATGCGCAAGATCAATTCCTGCGTTCTGCCTTGCGTGAAATGATGAATCGTTATTTCGTAGTCGGTTGCTGTCAGCAGCTGCGTACCGTCCGCGTTCCAAACTGCCTTATGCACGCCTTCAAGCACCTCGATTCTTGGCGGGAGGATGCGCGTATCAACCAGCACCGCTTTTTTGGCAGCGCGGTCAAGCAGCGTGATAAACCCGTTGCTGTCGCGGATCATTTCGTATGTCTGGGCATAGGGCAATGTTGCGACAAGTCTTGGTCGTCCGCTCAAGCCCGATGTTTCATAAAGGAAGCTTCGCTGTCTGGCGGGTTCGGTGCTGATGATCCAATAGCCGTCGGACTTGCTTTTTACCAGTTGCGGAAGGGAGATTGTCCATAGCTGTTCTCCTTCGGTTTGCGAGGCCGGATTGTAGGTCCAGATTTCCTGCGGGGTGAGCAGCAAGATCAGACTGCTCGCGAATTCGATTTGTTGAACCGGCAAATCGGTTGTGATTTCCTGTATCTTTTCGGTAAGCAGATCAGCGGTAAACCAGGTTCCGTTTTGTGAGAAAGCAATCATTGAGCCGTCGGTATTGAATCGGAGATCATGCATCTCATGAGCAGACTGCATCGGCACGCTTTGCGGTTCGCCGGCTGTTGTCTGTATGAGCAAGTTTGCGCCTTGCTGCAAAAGCACCTGATTTGCTCTGACAGCGACGCTCTTTGATTCTTTTTGTTCACTGATGAGAACAGGATCGGATTTTTGAATCAGTTTTATCTCCCGCAAGATCGTTGATTGGCCGGGAAGGATGTCGATATTCTTGATCCAGGAATGATAGCCTTCTTTGGTCAGGATAATCTCATAGCGTTTCGGTTGCAGGCTTTTTAGGACGATTTCTTTGCCGATTTCATAAAGGATTCCGTCAAGAATCATTTGGCTATCGTCCGGATCTGTAGTAACATGCAAAAGCCCGACGCGCTCTATGCGCCCTTGTTTTATATTCAGCCGGTATCCGGCGGCATAAAGCACAATAGCCGGTCCTCCAAGGAAAAACACAAGAAAGAGAAGAGCAAAGATCAGGCGTCGTTTGAGGAGTGTCATAGGGTAAGAAAAAGCTGTGCCTTTCCGTTCTAGGAGGTATAAATACTTTGTTTTTAGTATATGTCAGAATCATTTCTTATCAAAGGCGAGCAAATCCTGCAAGGAATCATTCCGGTGCACGGGGCGAAAAACCACGCGCTAAAAATGTATCCCGCTGCTTTGCTCAGCGATGAGGTTTGTACGCTTGAGCAGGTGCCGGATATCCTTGATTTGCGGCTGATGGCCGATATCATCAATGCGATTGGCGGAAAGGTTGAGCGCAACGGCCATACCGTTACCATCGACCCGTCCGGGATTACGTCTGCGAATCTTCCCGCCAAAGAAGTGGTGAAAATGCGGGCTTCTTTTCTTTTTATCATGCCGCTGCTTCACCGGTTTAAGGAGGTCGTCTTTCCTCATCCAGGCGGAGACGCGATCGGGCGGCGTCCGATTGACATGACATTGGATTTTCTCCGCATCATGGGAGCAAAAATCGAGTTATCGCACGACGCGTACCGCATCAAGGCGGACAAGTTGAAGGGAGTCGATTATACATTTAAGTGGGTCAGCCATACGGGGACGGAAGCTCTTATTCTGGCGGCGGTGCTCGCGCAAGGCAAAACTGTTATTAAGAATGCCGCCATGGAGCCCGAAGTCGGCGCTCTTTGCGCATACCTCAACTCCGCGGGCGCAAAGATCACCGGTATTGACAGCCCCACGCTGGTTATTGAGGGCGTAGAGCGTCTCTCCGGGGGGACGGGAGAAATTATTCCGGATCGAATTGAAGCGGGGACATTTGCAATTCTTGGTGCCTTATGTGGAAATCCGCTTAAAGTAACGCAGATCCGCCCTGATCATTTGGATGCCTTGTGGAAATATTTTGATCTGATGGGAGTACAATATAGCTTAGGCGAGGATTACGTTGAGGTGAAAAAATCAATGAATTTGCGGCCGCAGCAGGTCAAAACACATGAATATCCTGGGTTTATCACGGATCTGCAGCCTCCGATGACATTACTTTTGACACAGGCCGAAGGGTTAAGCATGATGCATGAGACGGTCTATGACGGACGTCTTTTCTTCACCGACAAGCTGAATCAGATGGGAGCTGATATCATCATGGCCGATCCGCACCGTGTCTTGATCAGCGGTCCAAGCCAGCTATATGGGAAAACCATTGAAAGCCCTGATTTGCGCGCCGGAATCACTCTCGTGATGGCGGCATTGATTGCGAAGGGCGATTCCTGCGTGGAACATATTTATCATATTGATCGCGGCTACGAGGCTCTTGAAGAGCGTCTGAAAGCTGTCGGCGCCGTCATTGAACGGAAGAAAGAAGCGCATACGTGCGTCAACTGCGGCCAGCAAACAACATGAGCGACTACTTTGGACCTAATCAGGTGACGAAAAAATCCTGGGCGAAAAGCTACGGGATTGTCTTTGCGTTGATTATCACTTTTTTTTCAGGCTGGTTTTTGGGCAGCGGCCGCACGCTTGGAGACAGAACCTCGGCGGCAGATACGCAATTGCGTCAAAAAGGGTTGATTTCGTCGAGCTATCAAGGAGCTCCGGATTTTCAGCTCTTCTGGGATGTCTGGGACAATATCAAATCAGAATATATCCACCAGCCGGTCAGCGATTCAGATCTCTTTTACGGAGCAATGAGAGGGCTGCTTTCCGCTCTTGACGACCCGTATTCAGAATTTTATGACCCGGAACTGGCGGAGATATTTGATCAGGAATTGTCCGGTTCCTTCAGCGGTATCGGGGTGGAAGTGGGGATTAAAAAAGGACAATTGGTTGTCATCGCTCCATTGGACGGCAGCCCTGGAGATCTCGCAGGTTTGCGGGCGGGCGACCACATATTGTCTATTGATGATGTTGACACCGCTTTTCTCTCCTTAGACGAGGCCGTGTCAAGAATTCGCGGTGAAGAGGGAACGACTGTTACGCTGCTCGTTCAAAACGAGTCGGATGATCCTCGTACCATCACGATTACGCGCAAGAAGATCGAACATACAGGGTTGCGATGGGAAATGCTTGAGGGGGGAATCGCGCATTTGAAATTGTCTTCCTTTGATGAAGAGACGGAAAATCTTTTGAATCAGTTTATCCGTCAGGAAAGCGATGGCATCAAAGGAATTGTTCTTGATCTGCGCAATAATCCCGGCGGATTTCTTGATATGGCCATTGAAGTTTCCAGCGAATGGGTTGAGCACGGTATCATCCTGAGAGAGCGTGATCATGCAGGCGAAGAACGTCAGCACCATTCCCGCGGCCGGGCGCGCCTGGCAGGGATCCCGACGGTTGTCCTGGTCAATGAAGGCAGTGCGTCCGCGTCGGAAATTGTGGCGGGAGCTTTGCAGGATTACGGAGTGGCAACTATTATCGGAAAGACAACGTTTGGAAAAGGGTCCGTGCAGAAATATGAGACGCTTGAAGATGGATCTTCGTTCCGTTTGACCGTTGCCAAATGGTTTACGCCGCGCGAGCGCGCCATTGACGAGGCCGGGATCGTACCTGACGTTGAAATTGATCTGACAGAAGAGGATTTTGACAATAGCCAAGACCCGCAGCTTGATGCGGCGCTTCAGATCCTGCGCGCGGCCAATTAAGTAAGCCATCTCGCTCTATGGATATCGCTCATCAGGGTTTTCTGCGCAAGAACTCCTATCAGATTTTGCGTGAGGCCGGGTATTTTCCCATTCTTGACCGCCGCAGCGGAAAACAAAGTTATATTCTCCGGTTGACCGCGAATCGATATCCCCGTTTTCACGTATATGTGGAAGGAGAGTCAGACGATGAATTGCGGCTGCATCTGCATCTTGATTACCGCGAACATGGCTGGGGGCAGCGCCTGCATGATACGGAATATGACGGCGAACAAGTCCAAGCTGAAGCCGGCCGGCTGAAACGATGGCTGCAGCATTTTACTGCTCAACCAGAATAGTATGCATATCTTGCCGCTCATTCAGGTGGACGCTACCAATAGGGCGCTTGTCGGAGACAAGGCGTATTCTCTCGCATGCCTTTCACAGGGCAAGTTTCCTGTGCCGGAAGGGTACGTTATTACCTCGGATGCGTTCAACAATTTCATACAGCACGGGGGGATTCATGTGGCATTGCGAACGGAGCTGGCCAAAATTGATTTGGCTGATTTGCACTCGGTTGATTTTGCGAGCAGACAATTGCAGGCGCTTGTGGACCACACGGAAATGCCCATGGATATGCAAACGGAAATTCTCCAGCAATTTACGCATATTAATGCGGAATTCGTGGCAGTCCGCAGTTCCGCGCTCTGGCAAGACGGAGGCGCTCTGTGGGCCAGCGAGCTGCCAAGCTTTCTGCATGTCCCGGCAGACCGGCTGCTTGATGAAGTTAAAAGGTGCTGGAAGGCGCTTTTCTCAACCAGATCGCTTTATTATTTGGTAAAAGAGTCAAAAAATCCGGCCGAGGTGAGCATGGGAGTTATTGTGCAGAAAACAATTGACGCGGTGGCCAGCGGCCGCGTCTATACAAGGCATCCCGTAACGCTTGATGAAAATCAAATGGTTATTGAAGCGACCTACGGTTTCATGGAAATGGATGGCGGACAAAAACCCCCGTTTGATACCTACGTCGTGCAAAAGCAGCCGTTTCAGATTCTGGATGCGCATATTTCCGTTCAGGAAACAAAATTTGTTCCGGCAAAGGAGGCGGGATTGCAAATGTCTGAAACGGGAAAACAGGGTAGTAAGCAGAAGCTGAATGAAGCCCAGATCAAGCAGTTGACGGCTTTGGGGATCGAAGTGGAGCAATCTTGCGGACAAGACACGGAAATGGAATGGGTTTTTTCTGACATGTTCTACGTTGTGCAAACGCGCAAAAGAGAGCTTGGGTAAAACGTATTGTGATCTTTTTTCAGAAGGGATATACTAAAGGAGGCTCTGCAAAAAGGGTCCCGCAAGGCGGGGTCTTTTTTCGTTCAATGGCAGTCAGCACTCAGCTGCATTGCCGCCTTTCACTATTGTGTTGATCTCAGGCACGTATGTCATGCAAATATCTGTTTGTGGTCGGTGGTGTTATGTCCGGGGTAGGAAAGGGGGTGTCTTCCGCGTCAATCGCTAAGCTGTTGCAGTCGCGCGGATATAAGGTTTCAGCCATCAAAATCGATCCATATATCAACGTAGACGCGGGAACCATGAACCCGACCGAGCACGGAGAAGTGTTTGTAACGGAAGACGGCGATGAAACGGATCAGGATATTGGAAATTATGAACGCTTCCTGGATCTGGACATTCTGTCAGATAACTACATGACAACCGGACGTGTTTATCAAACCGTCATCGAAAAAGAACGCAATTTGGAATACGGCGGAAAGTGCGTGGAGGTTGTTCCTCATATCCCTCAGGAAGTGGTCCGCCGCATCCGCCGCGCGGCTGAACTCAGTCAAACCGATGTCATGATCGTGGAAGTCGGCGGAACGGTGGGAGAATACCAGAATGTCTTGTTTTTGGAAGCGGCAAGAATGATGCAAATCAAGAATCCGGCAGACGTGGCCTTTGTTTTAGTCAGCTATCTCCCGGTTCCGGGCGCCATCGGCGAAATGAAAACGAAACCGACCCAGTACGCGATCCGCACCTTGAACGCGTCGGGCATCAACCCTGATTTTATTATCGCGCGATCCGTGCAAATGCTTGATAAACCGCGGAAAGAGAAAATCGCTACGGTTGCAAGCATCGATCCTAAACGGGTTATTTCCGCGCCGGATGCGGACACGATTTATGGGATTCCGCTTTTTTTCAACGAAGAAGGATTAGATGCGGAAATCGTGAAACGCTTCGGTCTTGAAATGAAAAAAGCCCGCTTGAATGAGTGGAAAGCCTTCGTGAAAAAGATTCGCGAGGTTGACCAAGCGGTGCGGGTGGGGATTGTTGGGAAGTACTTTAAAACCGGGGAATTTACATTATCTGATTCGTATCTTTCCGTTATTGAATCAGTGAAGCATGCGGCCTGGGCCGTGAATAGAAAACCTGAAATTGTCTGGATCAATGCAGAAGATTTTGAAGAAGATCCAAGTCAACTCGAAACATTGTCATCTTATCATGCCATTATTGTTCCCGGCGGATACGGAAGCCGCGGGATTGACGGCAAGCTCGCCGCGATCCGGTATTGCCGCGAACAGAATATTCCGTATCTTGGGATTTGCTATGGAATGCAAATGGCGACCATTGAATTTGCTCGCAATGTTGCCGGGCTTGATGAGGCCCATACAACCGAAATCAATGAAGAAAGCAGTGAGCCGGTCATCCACACCATGGCCGATCAAGTCGATAAGATCAAAAAGAAGCAATATGGGGGAACCATGCGTCTTGGCGCCTATGATTGCGAGCTTGTCCCCGGAACAATCGCATCTAGCTTGTACGCTCATCCGGTGATTCGGGAACGGCATCGCCATCGCTATGAATTCAACAATGCTTACCGCGCTCATTTGGAGCAGGCCGGACTTGTCATCAGCGGAGTAAATCCGCAGCAGAATCTGGTAGAAATTGTAGAGCTGCCAAAAGACAGGCATCCGTACTATGTCGGGGTGCAATTCCATCCTGAATTTAAATCCAGGCCGCTGAAACCGCATCCTGTCTTTCTCGGTCTGCTCAAGGCGGCATCTGAGCGCAGAGCGTAACTCCGAACAGGCAAACAAAAAAGAGGCCCGAAGGCCTCTTTTGCGTTTTCTACTTGGTGATGACGTTGACGAATTTCGCGTTCTTGAGTTTTCCTGTGAATCGTTTTACCTGTTTTGTGGTGAATTTGACGACTCCGGTTGCGGTTGCGTAAAGGGTGTCATCTTCGCCTTTTCGGACATTCTTGCCCGGACGGACATTTGTTCCGCGCTGACGGACGAGAATCATGCCCGGTTCCACCGGCTGGCCGTCATAGCGTTTCACGCCTAGTCGTTTTGAAATCGAGTCTCGTCCCAAACTGGTCGAACCCGCTGCTTTTTTCTTCGCCATAGCATTTTGCTGTGTAAAAAAAGCAGTGATCGCAAAATCACCACAGATTTCTACACTTAATCAATCTAGTGGCATCACTATAGAAAATTTCCTATTTTCTGTCAATACCTTTGATTGACGGGCGGACCGGCTTTGCTATACTCTCTACGTATTATTCCGCAGAGGCCTCTTGAGGTTGCCTCTGGTTTTTTATCCCTCTGAAGAACCGACGTATGTTTGAGAAAATGAAAAGGGTGCTGTCTCATCCGTTCAAGAAGGTTTGGAATGCCGTCATTGATCCGTCGCCACGCGCAAAAGTGCGCTGGAGTATGCTGGGTATCCTCTTGCTGACGGTTTTTTGTGCGAGTTTGGTTTATCCATCGGGGTATAATCAGGTGATCGGCTCCGTCAACAATGGATTGTCAAAGCTTCCGCTGGTTTCAGGGTACCGATTCGACACGGTTTCAGAAAAACCGTTCAACCTTGGGCTTGATTTACAGGGAGGAGCGCACCTCGTTTACGAAGCGAAAATCGAAGAGCTTGGACCTGAAGATGATGCTGCTGAGGCAATCGCGCGATTGCGCGACCGCATTGAACGCCGTGTTAACGCGCTTGGCGTGGCAGAACCGCTTGTCCAGGTTGCGGGAAATAGCCGCCTTGTTGTCGAATTAGCAGGCGTTGCTGTGGACGAGGCCATCGATCGCATCGGGGAAACCCCCGTACTTGAATTCCGTGAACCGAACAATGAACCTCCTCGTCCCTTGACCGAAGAAGAACAACAGGAGATCGATGCCTACAACAAAACACAGTTTGAAAAAGCGCAGGCTGCGTATGGCCGCGTGACATCGGGCCAGGAATCATTTGAAGACGTGGCAAAAGAAACTTCTGAAGACCTGGCGACTCGTGATTCAGGCGGGGATTTGGGAGTGATCACCAATGCCACCCATCCGGAACTGGTGGAAGGAATCGGTGCAACCCGTATCGGACGCGTTGTTTCACAAGTCATTGAAACCGACAATTCCTACGAAATTGTCCGCGTGGATGACCGGCAGGCTGCTGATACCGAGATGCTCGTTAGCCATCTTCTCATTTGTTATACAGGTGCCGCTTCTTGTGATTCGCAGCTTTCACGTGATGAAGCTTTGGCGAAAATTCAGGGAATCGCGAATGAAATCACCACGGCAAATTTCAGCGAAAAAGCAAAAACGCTTTCAACTGATCCATCCGCTTCACAGAATTCCGGGGATCTAGGATGGCTTGCTCCAGCAGCCACCGTTGAATCATTTGAAACCGCGGCAAAAGCCCTTGAGGTAGGACAGATTTCCGAACCGGTTGAAACGGAGTTCGGGTGGCATTTGATCTATAAGCGGGATCAGCGTCCGTTCGAGCAGATTACGATCCATCGTATTCAATTCGACAAGCAGACGGCTGAGGATATTCTCCCGCCTGCGGAAGAATGGAAAAATACAGGGTTAACGGGGGCGAATGTGGTTGACGCTCAGCTCGTTTTTTCTCCGCAAACCCAGATTCCGCAAGTTTCTATTCTCTTTGACGAAGAAGGAACCAGGATTTTTTCTGATCTGACCAAGCGATACTTAAACCGTGAAATTGCCATTTATCTGGATGGCCGGGCAATCAGCATTCCAACGGTTCAGCAGCAGATTACAACCGGTGAAGCTGTCATCAGCGGCAATTTCTCAACGGAAGAAGCACAGGATTTGGCTCGCCGCTTAAAAGATGGAGCTCTGCCGATTACGGTTGAACTTGTGCAGCAGCAAACCGTGGGCGCGACTTTGGGAGCTGATTCGCTTTCCAAGAGCATGAAAGCGGGGATCATTGGTTTGATCTTTATCGCGGTTTTCATGATTTTGTACTACCGCCTGCTTGGATTGCTGGCCGTGCTTGCGCTGGCTGTTTACGGTCTGACAACCATGGTGGTCTTCAAGTTTATCGGGGTGACGCTGACGCTCTCCGGAATCGCCGGTTTTATCCTGTCTCTTGGTATGGCGGTTGATGCCAATGTCCTTGTGTTTGAGCGGTTCAAAGAAGAACTTGCCAGAGGCAGAGCGCTGGCTGAAGCAATTCCATTGGCGTTTAAACGAGCTTGGCCGTCTATCCGGGATGGCAATATCTCTACCCTGATCACTTGTTTCTTCCTGGCCTGGTTTGGAACCACGCTTATCAAGGGGTTTGCTGTCACGCTCGCGCTTGGTGTGATGGTCAGCATGTTCAGCGCCATGGTGGTGACGAAGTCGTTGATGGATTTTGTGCTTGGTTGGTCTTTCATTCGTAGATTTACTCCGCTTTATACAAGCGGAAAAAACCTGAAAGGATAGCTTTATGTGGTCAATAACCAAACATCGAAAAGCATGGTATTTGCTCTCTGCGCTTCTTCTGCTCATCAGCGCGCTGGGCGTTCTCATTTTCGGCATCCGGCCGGGAATTGATTTTACAGGCGGAACTTTGCTTGAAATCAGCTATACACAAGAACGTCCTGAAACATCACAGATTGCAGATACGTTGAAATCCCAAGGAATTGATTCAGCGCAAATCCAGTCCATTGGTGAGCGCGGATATCTGTTGCGCTTTGTGAATATCGAAGAGGAGCAGCATCGAGCGATCATCCAGGCGCTTCGCGAGCAAATCGGTGACGACGGCAGTGCCTCCAATATTGATTCGCAGGAAGTACCTGGTTTGGGCACCATTGAGCTTGGCTTGGCTCCATCAGGCTCTGATAGCGCAAACAGGCTCATTGAAGAACGGTTTGAGACCATCGGCCCGGTTATCGGCAAAGAGCTGAAGAATAAATCTATTCTGGCTATTGTGGTTGTACTGATCGCCATGATGCTTTATATCGCCTGGGCGTTCCGCAAGGTGTCCTGGCCGGTGCAATCATGGAAGTACGGCTTAGTCGCGATGGTGACGTTGTTCCATGATGTCTTCATCATGTTTGGAGTCTATGCCATCCTTGCTCATATTTACGGGTGGGAGCTGAACGTAGCTTTCATCGCGGCGATCCTCACGGTTCTTGGATATAGCGTGAATGACACCATTGTTATTTTCGACCGTATTCGAGAGAATTTGCTCAAAAGAGGCGGTGCTTTTGAAGAAACCGTCAATAATTCCCTGAACCAAACCCTCTCGCGTTCAATGATTACCTCCTTTACGACTATGCTTGTTCTGGTGGCTATTCTGGTTGTCGGCAGCACCGCGATACAGAGTTTTGTGGCAGCATTAACCATTGGTATCGTGGCGGGGGCTTATTCTTCGATCTTCATTGCAAGTCCGCTTCTTATCACCATCCACGAGAGATCGCAAAAATCAGCAAAATAGCCTTTTTTCAGGCGAATTGAGAAAAAACCGGCCGTTTAACTGGCCGGCTTTTTCGTGCTGAAAAGCAGGGTTTTCCAGCAGTTTTTATGTTCTTGACGTTTAACCTCTTTTATGCTATATTAGACCCGTTCTGAGAAATTACATCAAATTCTGAGCACTGTCGTCTAGTGATGCCGGCTATCAGATTCTATTATTTCGTGTATGGGCTACGAGCAATCAATTCTTGATAAGGTGTTGGAGAACAAGCAGGCAGAGGAATTGCACCATTTCGATCCGGATGTTTTGGCATCTGCGCTGTTTGAGCACCTGAATGAACGCGAACGCGAGGTACTTACCCGCCGCTTCGGGTTGCTTGGCAGCGAGCCGGAAACACTTGAAATCATCGGAAAACACTTTGGCGTTACGCGAGAGCGTGTCCGTCAGATCGAAACCGGCGGTATCAAGAAACTCCGCAACCATCGAAATGCCAATGAATTGCTCAAGCCGGTTGAGAGCATTGTCTACCAGCTGCTTGATTCGCATGGAGGCATCCTTGAGGAAAACCACCTGCTTGACCTTGCTTTGGGAGAGCGGGCTGGGCGCCAGGTAGCGCGCGCTATTCTTCTGTTCATGCTGGAAAAACTGCTTGCTGACCATTTCGACCTCTTGCATCATGCGGATAAATATCATCGTTCCTGGAAGCTTGCATCGGTTGAAGAAACGCATGTGCATGATGTCCTTTGCCAGCTTTTGGATCTTGTAACCGGCCATGGCGAGCCTCTTGATGAAGACACCCTGGTCAATATGGCGGTTGAAAAATTGAATATTCAGGAAGAGAATCGTCTTCGCGGGCATCTGCGTGTTTGCCGCGGGCTCAAGCAAAATATTTTCGGCCATTGGGGCTGCGCGGAATGGAATACGATTACGCCAAAGCGCATGAATGACAAGATCCATTTGGTCTTGAAGCATGTGAAAAAGCCGCTCCATTTCACGGAAATCGCGGCAAAGATCAACGAATTGAAGTTCGATCATAAAACGGCGTATCCGGCTACCGTGCACAATGAGCTGATTTTGGATGAAAAATACGTCCTTGTCGGACGGGGAATTTATGCACTGGCTGAATGGGGGTATGAGCCCGGAGTTGTTGCCGACGTGATCGCCCGCGTCTTGCAGGAAGCTGAAATGCCGCTGACCAGGGAGGAGATTGTTAAACGGGTGCTTGAACAGCGCATCGTTGGGAAGAGTACGGTTCACCTGGCATTGATGAATAAAGACCGTTTTGCTAAAACAGCGGAGGGCAAGTATACGCTTCCGGCCTAAGACCGAAGACATCTTTAAAACAGCGGGGAACGATATCCCGCTGTTTTTGTATCACAAAAAAACGCAAATCTGATACAATATGGATATGCTATTGAGTTTTACATCCGCCGATTGGATTATCGCCTGGGTTCAGGAGCCAACCTGGAAACTCATGTTTTTGCTATTCGTCAATATTTTCTGGATTCCAGTTTTTTACGCTCTGTTGATGGAGGTCTGGGATGCGTTTCAGAATTACACGGCTGATATCCACCACTCATTGAATAGAAAGTTTGTATTCCTGGCGGTTGATGTTCCGCGCGATACCGAGCAGACACCGCTAAGCATGGAAGCTATTTTTAATCAGCTTGCCGGTGCGCATGGTTCGCAAACCTGGTGGGAAGCGCGCTGGAAAGGGGAATTTCAGGAATGGTTTTCCTTTGAAATTGTCAGTTTAGAAGGGTATGTCCAGTACATCATTCGTGCTCCATACGCGCTTCGGGACTTAGTAGAGGCATCCATTTACGCGCAATATCCGGATGCTGAAATCAGCGAAGTTACCGATTACACGGATGATGTTCCAAAACAATACCCAGACGAAAAATGGGATATGTACGGCATGGAGTATCTGCTTCATCGGCCGAATGCGTACCCGATCAAGACCTATCGGGATTTTGAAGACAAAGTCCGCGGTGAACTGGTTGATCCAATGGCGGCATTGCTTGAAATCATGAGCAAAATAGGGAAAGGCGAGCAGATCTGGTACCAGATTTTAGCAAAGCCGATTGTCGCGGAGGACTGGCTTGCCGAAGCGCAGCAGGAAATAGACAAAATCGTCGACAGAAAATCGCCAGAACCGAAACGCGGAGGCATTCTTGGCTTTCTCTTCAATATCCCGTTCATGATCACGGGGCTGCTGGACAATTTGCTTGGGCTTGAGCTTGGCGGCGGAGGTGGCGATGAGAGTAAAGAAGATTCTGCTCCTTTGCTTCAGCGCCTGACTCCGGGTGAACAGCAGCTGCTTGAAGACATGGAACGAAAAAACGGGAAGCTGGTGTATAAGTGTCTTATGCGCATTGTGTATGTCGGCCGCAAAGAGGTTTTCAATAAAGCTCGCGGCGTGGGGCCGGTTGTGGGCGCCATTAAGCAGTTCAACGACGATAGCCGCAACTGGTTTAAGCCGGGAAAACATTCCTGGACCAAGGCAAATTACACCTTGAAGAAAGCCCGTATTTATCTGCGGCAGAATTCGTTCATGGAAGCCTATGCCGGAAGATCACTCTCGTCCGCGCAGGCGAGCGGAGGATATGTGCTCAATACCGAAGAGCTGGCGACTATTTATCATTTCCCGATGGCCTCTGTCCGCGCGCCGCTTGTGAAGCGTACGGGAGCCAAGAAGAGCGAACCGCCGTCTACACTGCCGCTTGGTGATATCGGCGCTACTGAATTTGAGATTGGAAGCTCCAAGCCTTTGACCGAACCGAAGGCATCCGATAGAGGATCTGTGCTTCTGCCTGAACCGGCAAGCGTGGCTGATCTAAAGGAGCAGAATGAAGGGGGGCTTCCATCTGTGGATGATTCACAGGTCCGCTATGTCGACATCCCAAGTTCGCCCAAACGCAAGGAACCTCCGTCAGATGAATCATGACCGGATAATGTTATACTGCGAGTATGTCACGCATTCCACTTCATCCAGAAATCACCTTTTTAGGAGAAACCAACTTCCGCAATGCCCGGCAGCGTTTTGGTATTAAAATCGATGACCGCCGCCGCCACATGTACCTGATCGGGAAAACAGGTATGGGCAAATCCACCATGATCGAAAATCTGGTGATTCAGGACGTGTACAATGGCAAAGGGGTTGCTCTGGTCGATCCTCATGGCGACCTTGTGGAGAAAGTTATCAAGCTGATTCCCGAGAATCGTCTAAAAGATGTTATTTACTTCAATCCTTCGGACCTGGATTTTCCCATTGCGTTCAACGTTGTTGAAAAAGTTGAACCTCAATACCGCCACCTAGTAGCTTCAGGGCTTGTTGGGGTCTTCAAAAAAATCTGGGCGGACAGCTGGGGGCCTCGTCTGGAATATTTGCTGCGCAATGTCATTCTTGCTTTGCTTGATTATCCGGACAGCACGCTGCTTGGCATCTCAAGAATGTTTGTAGACAATAATTTCCGCAAAAAAGTGATCGCAAAGATTCAGGATCCGGTCGTGAAAGCGTTCTGGGTGGATGAATTCTCCAAATACAATCAGCAATTCCTCACGGAAGCGATTTCTCCGATTCAGAATAAGGTCGGACAATTCTTATCGAGCTCATTGATCCGCAATGTCGTGGGGCAAACGCAGTCAACCATCAATATCCGTCAGGCAATGGATGATCAGAAAATCATTCTGCTGAATCTCTCCAAAGGTCGCATCGGGGAAGACAATGCCGCTTTGCTTGGAGCAATGATGATTACCAAAATCCAGCTTGCTGCGATGAGCCGTGTTGATATTCCCGAGCATGAGCGAAAGGATTTCTATTTGTATGTTGATGAATTTCAGAATTTCGCAACCGACAGTTTTGCCAATATCCTTTCAGAAGCTCGAAAATACCGCTTGAACCTGATTATTGCGCATCAATATATCGAGCAGCTTGGAGAAGTTGTGAAGCCTGCGGTTTTTGGAAATGTGGGAACCATGATTGTATTCCGTGTTGGCGCCACCGACGCGGAAGAGCTGGTAAAGGAATTTACGCCGCAATACGAAGAAGACGATCTCGTCAATATTCCAAAATACAACTGCTACATGCGTCTCATGATCGACGGCATCGCGTCTGAGCCGTTCAGCGCGAAGGGCCTGCCTCCATTTGAGGGCGATACCGGCTTCATGCAGCAGGTTATTGATTACACCAGAACAAATTACGCGTCGCCTCGGGCAAAAGTCGAACAGGAAATCCGCGAATGGAGCGGCATGGCCACGCCGGATGAAGAAGGGGTCAAAGATGAAGAAAAGAAGAGGAAAAAACGTAATAAAAAGAAAATAAAAAAGATCGAAAAACTTCTGCCTGAATACGAGA
Organism: uncultured Gammaproteobacteria bacterium; assembly: GCA_964503955.1. Taxonomy (GTDB): domain Bacteria; phylum Patescibacteriota; class Patescibacteriia; order VMEV01; family CAYQCH01; genus CAZDCG01. The sequence goes on along the minus strand of CAZDCG010000001.1, from coordinate 75,414 downwards.
AGCTGGCGCAATTGGGGAATCAGGAGGCGGTGGACATTGTTCAGAAGTTGAATGAGGCAACTACGCTGCTTGCGCAGAATCAGGACGTGGACCTTGGTGATATCATCGGGCGCGACGAATCGGATGCTGCAGAAAGGGAAATGGACCGGGAAGAGGCTTTGGAAGCAGCTGAAGAAGCCGCGGCAAACAAGGCTGCAGAACCCATCCGCGCATCGCGGCCCGTGCAGCCGAAACCTTCGCGAGAGAAAGTCTCGCGTGAAGACAAAAAGAAACGAAAGAGGACGGAGATTGTTTGCGATGAGTGCGGAATAAAAGATACGGTGCCTTTCGAGCCCGATCCGAATAAACCAATTTACTGTTCAAATTGTCTGAAGAAGAAAAAAGATCAGCGCAAAGCACGAGAGGATGCTTCGGGCATGTCTAAACCGAAACAACAAGAGGAGGTAACGTTGCGCGCGTCGAAAGAAAAGCTTGTTCCGCTTCGCAACGGAAATGCGGCAAATGCGGACTCGGCAAAGCCGCTTGAACCAGGACAAACTATTCAGCTTTAATCATTGCGTATGAAGAAAAAAGAAAACAAACAACTTTCTGGGTATGGCAGGGCAAAGAAGACAGCAAAAGTGGCTACCGTTTCTTTGGCGGTTGGCGCGCTTATCGGAGCGGCAATCGGTCTGTTAAAAGCACCCAAAAAAGGAAAAGAACTGCAGTCTGACTTGGAGCGGGAAGCCGGCAGGCTTTGGAAACAGCTCAAGGTCACCAAAAAACAAGCCGAGGCAACGGTAAAGCGCGTTTTTGGCGAGGTGTCGCCTGAAGGCCTAAAGCTCTATGCGAAAGCAAAAGCGCAACTGTTGACGAAAATCGCCAAGTATAAAGGAGAACTGAACCGCGAAACGTTTGAAGAAATGGTTGATTCCGTGGTGAAACAGGTTTCAAAAAGCAAAAAGCTGCAGCAACCCTTGAAAAAAATGGCAAAAGAGTTTAAGAGTATGTGGAAAGACATTAAACGAAGCCTGTAACTCTTATGTCATTGAATATCGTCAATAATGTTCCTGAAAAACTGAATACGGAAAAGCTGCAAATCGCACGCATCGAAGTTGATCGGGAGCTCTGTATCGGCGCTGAAAGCTGCGTGGTTGTCGCGCCTGATGCGTTCGAGATGGACGAGGAAAATATCGCCATTGTAAAAGACGGCGCGCTGCTTGTTGATCCTCAAACAATTCTTGAAGCGGCGCAGGCATGCCCGGTCGCGGCTATTCTTCTTTTTGACAAAGATGGAAACCAAATCTATCCGTAAACTATTCGCGCGGGTCTGTACGCAGAGGGGATATGCACGCCTTACGGTGGGGATGTTTCTTTTAACGGCGGTTGCGCTTACACCGCTGGCCTACCATGTCACGGCAGGGTACCGCGCAAAGCAGGAACCTCGCTTGGATATCAAGGAGGCGGGACCCTCTGCTCTTCAGATTTTTCCACAGACATTGCCTCTTCAAAGCCGATTGCAGTATCTGGTGGAAGTCACTGACCAGGAAGGGAATGAGCATACGGTCGCAAGCTTTCTTTATCAGACGCCTGAGCAAATGAGCGACAACCGGGGCGCTGCGTACGCGGACGGAATGTTTGAACTGCCCGATGCCGTCAAATCAGTCAATACAGTCCGCATTTTTCTTTATGACAATGCCAATCCGCGCAATCCGGTTGTGATCCCGTTTCTTGAAGGAAGAATTTCCGGAGATCGCGCGGTGCTGTCTTTTGTCGAGGCGAATGCGCTCGCGGCTGCGCGCGGCAGCTTCATGCTCGCAACGCCTACGGATAATAATAGTCTCATCAATGAGCGCAGCGGGGTCTGGTTTGGAAACGTGTACCAGAACACGTCTTTGCTGAATCTTCCTCAGCCGACCGCGGGTTGGGTCTATGAAGGCTGGGCAGTTATCGGGGGCAGGACGCTTACAACCGGGCGTTTTCAGCGCGCGGATCAGAAAGACCGTTTTAGCGGGTTCAGCGATACAAAAGCATCATCGCCTGATTTCCCAGGAGAAGATTTTCTAAACGATCCTCCTGTTGCTGTATTTCCCGGTTTGGCCTTTCCTGTCGATCTTTCGTCTCAAACGATCATGATTACGCTTGAACCAGAGTCGGCTGGAGCTGATCCCAGCGGCGCCGGTCAATTCCCCGCGCCGATTCTTTCCGCGAATGTCCCGAGGCTGGCCGAAGCGGGGAAAGTTTATGAACTTGAAAATATGGCTGAATCATTGCCGCAGGCAACCGTGGTTCTCCGTTAGTCTATGCCGATGATCCAACTCATGGTCCTTAGCATTGTCCAGGGATTGACGGAATTTTTGCCCATATCCAGTTCCGGGCATCTGCTTCTTTTACCGCGTTTTTTCGGTTGGGCGGACCAGGGGTTGAACTTCGACGCGGCGATTCACCTTGGTACCTTGCTGGCGGTTCTCGTCTATTTCCACCGTGATCTTCGCTCGTTGATCGCAAGCCTCTTTGACCCTGAATCGAAAGCGCACCGCAAACTGGTGGCATTGCTCCTGCTTTCCGCTATTCCGGCGGTGATTGCGGGGCTTACGCTGAAAACGTTTATTGAAGAACAGGTCCGGGGGGTGCTGATTGTCGCTGTCAATCTGCTTATCTGGGGGATTATTCTGATGATTGCCGAATATACGGCTCAGCACCGCCAAACTGAGTTAAAGATGGAGCAGCTCACCTGGAAAAGAGCGCTGTTCATTGGTGCTGCTCAGGCGCTGGCCTTGATTCCGGGAACATCCCGCTCTGGAATCACCATCTCAAGCGGATTATTTTCAGGCTTGTCAAGAGAAGAGGCCGTGCGCTTCTCCTTTCTGATGGGAATTCCTGTTATTGCCGGTGCCGGTTTGTTCAGCCTCCTGGATTTCTTTCAGCAGCCGGGGGGAATGGGATCGATTGATTTGGCAGCTGCCTTGCTGCTCGCATTTTTAAGCGGGCTAGCCGCCATTCATTTGCTCTTAAAACTCATTTCAAAGCGCGGGCTTTACTTCTTCGGAGTCTACCGCATTCTTCTGGCAATCGTATTGCTGATCTTTTTTGTATGAGCAACCAAGCCAATCAGGGGCGATACCGCTTCGCGAGAGGGCTTGAACAGATGCTTGCGTACGCGGATCGGGAGCAGCCCATCATCGAAGTTGATTCACAAACTGGCGTTTATACGGCTGAATTTATCAAAGCAGGATTCAATCCCATTGTCATTGAGCCATTTGGGGAGAATCCAGCTGTTCAAGGCCGCGCGCAAGAGGTTGTCACCAAAGCGCTCGAGGATGTTATTATACCGTTCAGATCCGTTTCCGCTGTCTGGATCGCTCAGGCCTTGAGCTTTATTCCCCGCTCCAGAGTACAGAGATGGCTTGAGCTCTGTTTTGATTGGCTCGCAAAAGATGGCTGCTTGTTCTGTACGCTGCTTGAAGGGGAAGGGCATCGGGTCGTGACAAATCAGGGAGCGGCAAAAATCGAACAAAAAACGGAGTACTACTACCAGCCGGCGGAATTGAACGCGATGCTTCTCTTTGCCGGCTTTGAGATTATGGATGCCTGGAGGCAAGGGGGGCCGGAACGTCCGTGGATGCATATTTTTGCTCGTAAATCGAATCAACAATGAATTCTGAAAAACAATCGGCACTTTTTCTCATCCTCGTCAGCTTCAGTATGCTGGCGGTGGGGATTCTGATTGGCTTTGCGCTTGCAAAAACCATCTGATTATTGCTTGACAGATAAGGTGTTTTCTGGTGTTATGGTGCTGTATGAAAAAGAAAGATGTCGTTTATTTAGGTTTATCCGGCGGCGTTGATTCAGCAATCGCGGCTGTTTTGTTATTGGAGCAGGGGTACGATGTCCGCGGCGTCTTTCTCAAAATCTGGTCCGATGAATTAGACGAGAAGAATATTTGCCCCTGGGTTGAAGAACGCCGCGACGCTATCAATGTCGCGGCCAAGCTTGGTATCCCGATTGAAACCATCGACTTTGAAGAAGCATATAAAAAAGATGTTTTTTCTTATTTCGTCAGCGAGTACTCGGCGGGACGAACGCCAAACCCGGATATTCTTTGCAACCAGGTCATCAAATTCGGCGCATTCCTTGATTACGCGCTTAAGCAGGGAGCTGATTATATCGCCACCGGTCACCATGTCCGCCGCGATCCTGTGTCCGGCACCTCAAATACCGTAAAACTTCTGGCAGGCATTGATCAGAAAAAAGATCAGTCATACTTCTTATCTTCGCTGAATCAATTCCAGCTTTCCCATACGCTTTTTCCTATTGGCCATATGACGAAAGATCAAGTCAGGGAAAAGGCAAGGGAGCTTGGCTTGCATAATGCGGATAAGCCCTCGACGAAAGGGATTTGCTTTATCGGGGATGTCAACCTCAAGGAGTTTCTCGAGCGGTATACCATTCAGCAGCCAGGGAATATTGTGAATGAAGCAGGGGCCGTTATCGGTAAACACGAGGGTGTTGCGTTCTACACGATCGGCCAGCGAAAAGGCCTGCATATCCCCGCAGTCACCGCTGCAAGCAAGCCGTTTTTCGTGACCGCAAAGAACGCTGAAACAAATGAACTGGTTGTTTCAGACAGGCTGGAAGCACTTGAAGGCACGCGGCTGTTTGCGAGCCGGCTTCACTGGATCGACGGCAAAATCAAGTCATTCCCTTTGACCTGTCTTGCAAGAATTCGTTATAATCAGCCATTGCAGGAAGTAACGGTGCAAGTTGAGCCGTCTTCACGCATGGAGCCGCTGCTTCGCGTGGATTTCAAAGATCCGCAGCGGGCAATTGCTCCCGGACAAATAATCGCCTTTTATGACGGTGATGCCGTTTTGGGCAATGCCGTTATAACCTAACTTTATGAAAAGAAATCTCGTCGCTTTGCTCCTTGCTCTTATTTCGCTCGTCCCGCTCAGTTCATTCGCCGCCACTCCGCAAAACCTGAAAGGGCGGATCGTTCTGCAGGTAGAGGCCAATGGAGAGGCCTGGTACGTGCATCCTGAAACAGGCAAGGCCTCCTTTCTTGGCCGTCCGGTCGATGCGCTAAACATCATGTCGGAAATGGGGCTTGGCATCAGCGATGAAAATTTGTTCAAGCTTCGCGGAGAAGGGAATGAAACCGGCGACTTTGACGAAGCGCTTTCACGACAGCTGGCTGGAAAAATCCTCTTGCAGGTAGAAAGCCAGGGGCAGGCATGGTATATCAATCCAGTTGATTTGCAGCGTTATTACCTCGGCCGTCCGGATGATGCTTTGCGCGTATTCCGCGCTCTTGGGCTTGGCATCTCAAACCAAACATTTGCCGTCATGGATCTAAGCGAATCCTTTATCGAGAGCAGCGAGACGCTCGATCTTGCAGAGCTTGCGCTTGAACAGCCAGAGCATGCAGATGTGCAAGCTGCCATTCAAGAGGGGCAGCTCCAAGTTATGAGCAAAGACGGCGTGACCTTGCACCGCTTCGAGCTGACAAGCCCGCTGTCCACGGAAGAGTACGGATATCTCGGACGAGGCATGTACTATCTCTCTTCAGAGGAATTGCTCTCTCAAAAGGAATACGAACAATCGCCTTTCTACGTGGTCTTTGAAGGCGGTGCCATCTCGCAGCAAATCCTGAACGAAATGCTTGCGCTTCAAGCATCTCTTGAGAACTATAAATCTAAAGTGGGCGGCTATCCCGTGACGGAAACAGGCCCAGCCGCCATCGGTATTGATCAACGAGTGTATCTGACGTATCCCAATGGATTTTATGGAACGCCCGAGGATGAAATCCTCTATGATAAACTGGAGCTTCCGCTTACAGATCAGCAGGAATACCTCTACAACTCGGTTGATGGCGGAGCAAGCTATGTCATTCTCTTCTCACTGCCTTCAGAGGTTGGAGACTATGCAGCTGGCATGATGAAGATGACTCCGTCCGGCATTACCGCGCATGATATTGCCTGCATTCAGGTGTATGAGCCGGTTTGCGGCGTTGATGGAAAATACTACGCAAACTCTTGTGTTGCCGAAGAGCAATTCGGCGTTGAAATCGACGAGACAAATCAGGCTTGCGAATAGCTTGCTTCTTTGCAAGAAAGCGGGCGGGGCTTTGCTCCGCCTCTTTTTTCTTGTATACTCGGATCTTTACTGCGGCGGGGATTTTCGATACTGTAACCAGCATCGATCTCTGAAATCAGCATTCTATGTCAACAAATGAAATCCGATCAGCTTATCTCAAGTTTTTTGAAGAACGAGGACACACCGTTATCCCATCCGCTTCGCTCATGCCTGAAAACGATCCGACAACGCTGTTTACCGGTTCTGGCATGCAGCCGCTTGTTCCGTATTTGCTGGGCCAGGAGCATCCGGAAGGGACGCGCCTGACCAATTCGCAGAAATGCTTCCGCTCCCAAGATATCGACGAAATCGGCGATAACCGCCACACAACTTTTTTTGAAATGCTTGGAAACTGGTCGCTTGGCGATTATTTCAAAACCGAGCAGCTGGAATGGATTTTTACATTTTTAACCGATGTCGCGGGACTTGATCCAAATCGTTTATATGTAACGGTCTTTGCGGGCAATGAAGCGCTTGGCCTGCCCCGCGATGAAGAATCCGTCGCGCTTTGGAAAGCATTATTCAGCAAGAAGGGGATTGAGGCGCAAGCCGTGGAGAACGCTGAACAGAACGGCATGGGAAACGGCAGAATCTTTTTCTATCCTGAGAATAAGAACTGGTGGTCGCGATCCGGCAAGCCGGCTGATATGCCCGTTGGCGAACCCGGCGGCCCGGATTCTGAAATCTTCTGGGATTTCGGTGCTGATCTTGGTCTTCATGAGCGCTCAGAGTGGAAGGATCAGCCTTGCCATGTCAATTGCGACTGCGGACGCTTCTTTGAAATCGCCAATAGCGTCTTCATGCAGTATAAAAAAATCGAGGCCGGATTTGAGCTTCTTCCAAAACAAAATGTTGATTTCGGCGGAGGGTTGGAGCGTGTCGCTGCGGCAAAGTTGAATAATCCGGATGTCTTCAAGCTGGATGTGTTTTCAAAACCGTTATCAACCATTGAGCAGCTGAGCGGCAAAAGCTATACTCAGTCTGCTGAGATTACGCATGCGATGCGTGTGATTTTAGACCACCTGCGGGCTGCCACCTTCCTGATTGCGGACGGAGCTATTCCTTCCAATAAGGATCAGGGGTATTTTACGCGCCGCCTTATCCGCCGCGCTGTCCGCTTTGGCCATACGCTTGGGATCACCGGAGATTTTTGCGCAGAAATCGCCCAGTCCTATATCGCCACGTATGAGCAGGCTTATGGGGAGTTGAAGGAAAAACAGCCGCTGATTATTGAAGAGATCAAAAAGGAAGAAAGCAAATTCAAGCAAACCCTGGCCAAGGGATTGCGGGAATTTGAGAAGCTGGTCAATCAGGCGGCAATTACCGGAGAGCAGGCCTTTATTCTGTTTTCTACCTATGGTTTCCCGCTCGAGATGACGCAGGAGCTTGCTGCGGAACATGGTCTTGAAGTAGACATTCCCGAGTTTGAAGCGCAGATGAAAAAGCACCAGGACTTATCGCGGCTTGGAGCCGAGCAAAAATTCGCCGGCGGATTGTCTGATCATTCGGCGGAATCAACAAAGCTTCATACCGCGACGCATTTGCTGCATCAGGCGCTTAAAAATGTCCTTGGGCCTGAGGTGGAACAGAAAGGGAGCAATATTACGCCGGAGCGACTACGTTTTGATTTCAACTGGCCGGAGAAAATGACCCCTGAACAAATCAAGGCTGTTGAAGACATGGTCAACGAACAAATCCAGAGAGGGCTTGATGTTACTTTTGAAGAAATGGATATCAACGAAGCACGAAGCAATGGAGCCATCGGCCTCTTTGAGGAGAAATACGGAAACCGCGTCAAAGTCTATAAGATGGGGGATTTCAGCTACGAAATCTGCGGGGGGCCTCATGTGAGAAATACCTCTGAGTTGAAGTCATTCAAGATTAAGAAAGAGGAGGCCTCGTCAGCTGGGGTACGGCGTATTAAGGCGGTGGTGGGGTAGATTCACAGAAATTTCAGATGTTTAGTGCTAGAGCTAGTGCTAAGGCTGGAGTTAATGATAGCGATAGTGCTCGTATTAGCGGCAGTTCGAGTTCAAGTTCAAACAGAAGCAGAAAGCTGCAAATTCTTGTTCATTCTCTGGCTAATCTAGCCAGTCAAGCACGACTTTGCCGGGGGCTTCCTTGACATATTTCGTACCTATTGTATACTGTGATCGACCTGAAAATACCCCTAAACACAAGTGTTTTTCGGTTAAATTCTGAGCCAGAAGGCCTCGCTAACTACTTCTGAGGTCTTGTGGTATATTTGTTTCTATAGGGAAAATTTTCACGTCATTAGCTAGCCTATGGCAAAAAAGAACAAGAAGGGCCAGCAGCCGGTCCGCCGTACAAAAGAAGAACGAGCGCAAGCTGCTGGAAAAAAAGGAGGAGACTTTGTCCACGTTGACGGTGAAGTAACAGAATCGCTTCCAGCCGGATCATTCAGAGTCCAGCTTGAAAACGGCCATGAGATTCTTACGCATCTTTCTGGAAAAATGCGCATGTTCCGCATCCGCATTACACCGGGCGACAAAGTCAAAGTTGAAATGACTCCTTACGATTTAACAAAAGGACGCATTGTCTTTCGCTACTAGTCCCGCATATGAAAGTCCAGGCATCTGTAAAAAAGCGCTGTAAAGATTGCAAAACTACCCGCCGAAAGGGGCGCGTCGTTGTTATCTGCAAAAATCCCCGTCACAAACAAAGACAGGGTTAATTGGAAATCTGAACTACTATGGCACGTGTCGCTGGTGTAAACATCCCAACTGAAAAACGCATCGTTATTGCTCTTACCTATATCTACGGTATCGGCTTAACGCGCTCTCAAGAAATTCTCAAAGCGGTTAAGATCGATGAGAAAACCCGAACCAAAGATATTTCAGAAGCTGATCTTGATAAGATCCGTGACTATATTTCAAAAAACTTTTCCATTGAAGGTGATCTTCGCCGAGACGTGCTGACGAATGTCCGCCGCCTAAAAACAATCGGAACCTACCGTGGTATCCGTCATTCACGGCATTTGCCTGCCCGCGGCCAGCGCACCAAGACAAATAGCCGAACCGTGCGTGGCAATGTGCGGCGTACAATGGGAAGCGGGCGCGTAACCGTCTCTAAGACCTAATAACTATGGCAGTTCAAGCACCAAAGAAGAAAAAGAAGTCTCAGGTTGCCGGACCTCGCGGTCAGGCTCACGTGAAGGCAACATATAACAATACGATTGTTTCCATCTGTGATCAGAATGGAAATGTCGTAGCCTGGGCAAGCGCGGGGAAAATGGGATTCCGCGGACCAAAGAAATCAACCGCCTATGCGGCTGGTTTGATTGTAAAGGATGCGGCGACAAAAGCCATGGAAATGGGAATCAAAGAAGTGGATGTGTATGTAAAGGGAGTCGGATCCGGACGTGAATCAGCAATCCGATCATTAAATGCGAACGGACTTCAGGTGATGTCTATTCGAGACGTAACGCCTATTCCTCACAACGGTTGCCGTGCGCCACGCCCTCGCCGCGTGTAATCTAAACTATCTTGTATGGGACGAACAATGACACAACAAGCATCCTGCAGAATGTGCCGCCGAGAGGGCGAAAAGCTTTTCTTAAAGGGGGAACGCTGCCATACCTCAAAGTGCGCTATTGTTAAGCGCAGCTATGTTCCTGGTATGCATGGAATCAAGCGCCAGCCACGACTTTCTGAATACGGTCAGCAGCTGCGCGCCAAGCAGAAGGCAAAGCGCATCTACGGCGTCATGGAAAAGCAATTCGTAAATTACTACAAAAAAGCCCTTGCGCAGGCAGACAGCGCGACTGATTTGAAGCGCCTGCTTGAGCGCCGATTTGACAATGTGATCTATCGCCTTGGGTACGCGAATTCCCGCGCCCAGGCTCGCCAGATGGTTTCTCATGACCATTTCATGCTTAATGGAAAGCGCATGAATATTCCGTCATACCAGGTGAAAACCGGTGATGTGATCACCATTCGCGAACAGAGCAAGAAAACCCCATTGTTCCGGGATCTCAATGAAAAACTCAAGCAGAAACAGCTTCCTTCCTGGTTGACGCTCAATGCTGAACAGCTTGAAGGCAAAGTTGTGAGCATGCCTCAGGCAGATGATCTTGAAGAAAGCGTACAGGCAGACCAGATCATTGAGTACTACTCTCGATTCTAAAATAAACATCCCCGCTTTAATCGCAAACTTATGGACAAGATCCCATTGCCAAATAAATTCGAACTCAAAGAGATCGACAGCCGTCGCTCTCAGCTGGTTATCGAACCGCTCTTCGAGCGCTATGGTTTGACAATCGGAAATGCTTTGCGGCGCGTTCTCCTGTCTTCGATTCCTGGGGCAGCGGTGAAGTTCGTAAAGATTAAAGGGGTGGACCATGAATTCTCAACAATTGACGGCGTAAAAGAAGATGTCGTTGATATTATCCTCAACATCAAACAGCTGAGTCTGCGCGTCCATACCGACGGAGATGTCCGCCTTACGCTCAAGAAAAAGGGGAAAGGCGCGGTTACCGCGGCTGATATTAAAGGAAATGCCGACGTAGAGATCGTCAACAAGGACCTGGTTATTGCTACCTTGACTGACGATAAAACCGAGCTTGAAATGGAACTGATCGCCGACCGAGGCCGCGGGTATATCCCGACAGAATCACGAAGCGACGAAAAAAAGGAAATCGGCATGATCGCCATTGATTCGATCTATACGCCGATCAAAAACGTCGCCATGAACGTGGAGAACGTTCGTGTCGGACAGGTGACAAACTTCGAACGGGTTACGCTTGATATCGAAACCGACGGAACAGTCCCTCCAAAGGAAGCTGTTGCGCTTGCATCTCAGATTCTTGTTGATCACTTCAATCTTCTTTTGGAAAAAGATCTTGAACCGCAGACGGAACGCACTGATTCAGTTGAAATGGATCCGGAACAGGCGCAACGCGAAGCCGAGGAAGAATTCCGAGGCATGAGCGAAGTGGCCGCGCCGGCTCCTGAGACAAAAGAAGCTGATACGGAGGAATTTAAGCTTCCCGGTGAATAATAAGCAGAAAGGAAATTTGTATGCGTCATAGAAAGAAAGGAAAAACTCTCGGCAGAGAAAAAGGACCTCGACAGGCATTGATGAGAAACCTGGCGACAAGCGTTGTTCTGTATGAAAAAGTGCGCACAACCGAGGCGAAAGCCAAAGCCGTCAAGCCATTGGTTGAAAAGTATGTTACGCTCAGCCGCAAGACAGATCTTCATACGCGACGCCAGTTGCTGAAATTCTTCTATGACGAAAAAGCCGTAAACAAGCTGCTTGAAGAAATCGGACCTCGTTATAAGGAGCGCCCAGGCGGATATATGCGCATCATCAAGATCGGGCAGAGACAGGGAGACGCGGCAAGAGTTGTTCAATTGGAATTCGTATAATCATATGGCAGTCAAAGAAGTACAAAGAGAAACTCATCAGATTGACGCGGCCGGCAAACCGCTGGGTCGCCTTGCGTCGCAAATTGCGACCTTGCTTCGTGGCAAACATAAACCAAGTTTCCAGCCGCATATCGATGGCGGGGATTTTGTCGAGATCGTCAATGCTGATCAGGTGAAAGTAACCGGAGGAAAAGCAACGCAGAAGATGTACCATCGCCACAGCGGGCATCCGGGCGGATTAAAGAGCGAAACCTATGCTGAGCGTGTTGCTCGCCGAGGTCATGAAGAAGTGATCCAGGACGCTGTGTACAATATGCTGCCGACAAATAAACTGCGCGCGCATATGATGAAGCGCCTCGTTTTTAAGAAAGAACAAGCATAACGTATGAGCGAAAAAGAAGCATTCAAACCAGGAAACCGAACGTATATCGCTGCTGTTGGCCGACGCAAGAGCGCGATTGCCCAGGTGCGTCTTTATCCGAAAGGAAGCGGTGTCTTCGTTGTCAACGACAAAACCGCTCAGGACTACTTTCAAGACAAAGGGCTTGTAGACCGTGCTTTGGAATCTCTGGCGGTAAATAACCTGCTTGATACGCACGATGTGTCTGTTCACGTCATTGGCGGCGGGAAAAAAGGGCAGTCTGATGCGGTTCGTCTGGGGGTTGCCCGCGCGATCGTTGAACAGGATGAAACCATGCGCTCAATGGTCAAAAAAGGCGGATACTTGAGCAGAGATCCTCGCGTGAAGGAACGAAAGAAATACGGTTTGCGACGCGCGCGACGTGCTCCGCAGTGGTCAAAACGTTAATACGCTGGAGCATCGAGTATTCTCAACTGCTTCGCAATTCAGCAAAGTTTTTGAAAGGACAGGGGAGACCCTGTTCTTTGTTTTCCGGGTGGTTTGTCGATGGCCGTGATGCTATACTGCTTTTGATTCCACTATGCGGTTTGAAGACTCTGAATCTGGAAAAAAGCTGGTGCGCTGTGTTAAATGCGGTTTCTTAAGACCAGATTTTATCATTGGTACCGTTGAAGATCGTTGTCCCGTCTGCGGGTTTAAAGAAGGTTGCTGTGATTAGCCCGGAGCTGATCGGTCTCTTGGTGAAATAAGCGAGAGATTGCTGTTACTCAGATGATTTGTTGAATCTGTCTTTCTCGCTTGCGCGTCTGGAAATCTGAGATGCCTTGCAATGCGTCTATGTCCTCGAAACAATCAATCATACGCAATACGGCCTATTTGAGCTCTGCATTCATCGCGCAGAAAATTTTGTCGTTCACGTATTTCACGCTCATTGCACGGCTTGTTGGCGTGGTTGATACGGGGGCCTACGTTTTTGCGCTTTCTTACAGTACCATTTTTTCCGTGCTGATTGATTTTGGACTTGCGCCTTCGATTCAACGTGAAATCGCGCAGCATCCTGATCAAACCAAAACCATTGTCCAACATACGCTTCGCATCAAGACCTATTACGCGCTGGCGACTGTTGCGCTTGGTGTCGTCATTAGCCACTTCATGCCTCTTGATCCGCTCGTGCAGAGAATGATTTTCATCGCTCTGGCGCTCATGGTGGTTGATTCGTATAACTTGACGCTCTGGAGCGCATTTCGCGGGCATCATCAGCTTAAGTATGAGGCGGCATCCGTTGTCATGGGGCAGCTGATGGTCTTTCTTGTCGGGCTTGGCGGGCTCTTGATGGGAGCGTCAATTTCCATCCTTGTTACAGCCTTGCTTTTGGGAAGCGTGCTGATCGGCGTCTATGCCACGGCTCTCGTGCGGCTTCGTTTGGGATTCTGGGCGGTGCCGTCATTTCAATACGCCTACAAGAAAGAAGGATTTTTGCGGGAATCATTTTCATTTGGCATGGCGGGAGCGTTTTCGCGTGTCTTTTCTTCAATTGATTCGGTTATGCTGAATCTGATGGCGGGGAGCGCCGCCGTGGGGTTTTATTCGGTGCCGAACAAAATTGTTTTTGCATTGCAATTCATCCCATCAGCCTTTTCTGCGGCGATTTATCCCGCCATGAGCCATTATTACCAGCGCGACACAGAGAAGATGGTGGAAATCTTTGAACGAGCGATGCTGTTTCTCCTGCTGCTTGCCGTGCCCACGGCGATTGGCATATGCACGCTTGCCAATCCCATCATTTCAGAATTGTATACTCGGGAATTCTCCGCATCGATTCCTGCGATGTATATTCTCGTATGGGGAGTTATTTTCGGATTCGTGGAATGGCCGCTGGGATCCTTGCTTTCTGCCATGGGTTTGCAAAAGAAAAACACCATTACGAGGGGCACAGTCATGGTGGTCAATATCATTCTAAACTTGTTGCTCATTCCGTTCTTTTCATATCTTGGGGCATCTATTGCCGCCTTGGCGAGCTACGCGCTGATGGCGGTCATGGGGATTTACTGGGTTCGTTCTGCTGCCAAAGTGGACTGGCGATCCCTCCGGTTTGCTTTTTTCCGCATTTGCCTTTCCGCTATCTTTATGGGAGCTCTGATCCTGCTGCTGCGGCCCTATATCCATTTTGCGCTGCTGGTGCCTTTTGGCGCGATTATCTATGGATTTGGCGTTATTATTTTGCGAGTGGTAACGATCGCTGATTTTCGCAGCTTTATTGCAAGCTTTAGAAAACAACCTGTGGAGACAGTATGAAAAAAACGCTGCTTGTCACAATCGATTATCCTCCCGCAACCGGCGGTATCGCGCAGTATTGGAAACAAGTCACGGAAAGTCTGCCTGCAGATGTATTTTTCGTGCTGAACGGCGGAAAGCCGTTTGCATCTCCCAATACGCATATTGTCAACAGCCGGCTTTTTTTTAAGCGCGTTTGGCCAAGCTGGCTGAAAGGTATTTTTGTCATTGCCCGCATGGTCAAATCGCGGAATATTGAGCAAATTATCGCTGATCAATTGCTTCCGGTCGGTTCCATGGTTTGGCTGCTTTCGCGGGTCATGCCGATTGAGTATTTTGTCCAAATCCATGGAATGGACTTGCTGCAGGCTCAGGCAAGTCCGCGCAAACGCTGGCTGGCAAGAAATATTTTGCAGGGAGCGAAAGGCATCATCACAAATTCAAACGCTGTTTCCAAGCTGATCAGAGAGTTTGCCGGAGAATTAAAAATAAGCGTCGTTTACCCGATACCGCCTCAGCCAAAACCAGCAGACCAAGAACGTTTGCGGCGGTTGCGCCAACAATATTCTTTAGAAGGAAAAAAGATTCTTCTCACCGTAGGGCGCCTTGTTCCAAGAAAAGGAGTAGATCGAATGCTTCAGGCCCTTGGGTTGATTTTGCATCGCTTCGACGATGCGCTCTATGTTATCGTTGGAGACGGTCCGTATAAAGAGGAACTGCAAAGCCTGGCTAAGGCATATGGGCGCGCTGTGTTATTTACGGGCAGTGTCGATGATGAGGAGCGAGATACCTGGTTTGAGCTGGCTGATATCTTTGTAATGCCGGCGCGCCAGCTGCCTGATGATATTGAAGGTTTTGGCATTGTGTATTTGCAAGCTGGTTGGCGGGGGAAGCCGGTCGTCGCTGGCAAGAGCGGCGGGGTAACCGAAGCCGTGATCAACGGAGAAACCGGATTATGCATTGACGGAAATAATCCTGAGCAGATTGCTCAAGCCGTTGTTGAGCTGCTTAAAGATCCCGGTTTTGCACGCCAGCTTGGCGCACAAGCAAAAACGCGGCTGCAGGGTGAATTTTCCTGGCAACGGAGCGTTGAGCAGTTAAAGAACATTTTATCCTGATATGGAGTACGTCTTCTTGAACATGTCCAATTTGGAAGATTGGAAACGAGGAATCGTTAATAGGAATTTTTTTATTGTTGAGGAGATTTTACGCAGGCCGGAAACAAAGAAGGTGCTCCTGATTGATTTTCTGGCGATTCAGCCAAAAAAGAGGTTGTTTGGAAAAATGCGCACACTGCGGTATGCCATGAAAATGTTTACCAGAGATACCGGACGCCTCGCTGGCTGGTCTCATAAAATCATTCCGGCAGAGGGTATTTTTTCAGAGATCGAGATTGAGCCGCAGGCCTTTGTCGGAGCAGGTTTTTTGCGGCCGGAAAAATCGACGATGAGGTTATTGGATCGTTCTATTGATCAGTTAGGGTTTAATCGTGAGCAGCTGATTTTATGGAATTATAATCCGTTTGTTCCAGCCTTTTTTGCTTTGAAAGCAAAGCTGAAGATCTTTGATGCAGTAGATGACTGGACTCAGCATCCGCGGTTTAAAAAAGATTGGGACCTGCTTGCACAAAATTATCAAACCATTGATCAACAGGCGGATTTGATTTTTACCGTATCAGATACGCTTACGCAGAAATTCAGCAATCCTTCAACGTATTGGATCCCCAATGGCGTTGATACCGTGCGTATCCAACCCGGATTGCTGGTCAATCAAAAACCAGTGGTTGGCTACGTGGGAACCATTGAAGAAAGAATTGATTTTGACTTGCTTGAAGAGCTTCTTAAACGCCATCAGGATAAAGAGTTCGTCCTTTATGGCCCCGTCTGGGATTCCGTCAAACCCCAGGTGGCGAAATTACGGGCTGCGTATGCGAATGTCCGGTTTCCCGGCCGAGTGCGTTTTACGGAATTAAGCGATTTGCTGGCGTCAATTGATGTTGGAATTGTTCCTCATAAACGGAACGGATTGTCTGCAAGCATGAATCCGATGAAAATTTATGAATATCTGGCTGCGGGCAAGCCGGTTGTCAGCACCGTTTCCACCGGCCTTGATTATGTTGATGAAGAGCTTGCCATTGCGGCTGATCCTGCGAAGTTTTCAGAGCAAATCGCGCGTGTTTTAAGAGAAAACACCCCTGAAAAAATCTTGTCCAGGGTTGAACTTGTTTCCCTTCATTCCTGGAACGCGAGAGTCGGGATGATGCTGGCTCATATCAAAAAGAAATGGTAATGTTTGAAAACTGATGTGAATACTTCGAAAGAGGCTATGGATTTATCAATCGTCATCGTAACCTGGAATTCTGAGGCATGGATTCAGCGCTGCCTTGAGTCCATTTTCAAACAAATATCGGAAATCACATTCGAAGTGATCGTGGTTGACAATGCGTCTCAAGACAAAACACTGCAGCTTGCCATGAATGCCTTTCCGGGAGTAAAAATCATTGATAACCAGGACAATAAAGGCTGGGCAACAGCAGTAAACCAGGGAATTGAAGCCGCGCAGGGACGTTATATTTGCGTGTTGAATCCTGACACGCAAAGTGTCGACCATACTATGGAGCGGCTTGTGGCATTTATGGATGAATACCCCGCCATCGGAGTGGCTGGTCCTCATCTGCTCAATGAAGACGGTTCAACGCAGCGTTCCGTAAGAAGAAGACCGGGGTTGATCGATCAGCTGCTCATCATTCTTAAGCTCCATGTTCTCTTCCCGGACAGCCGCGCTTTGTCAAGGTATTTGTGGAGAGATTTCAACTATCAGGAAACCCAGGAAGTGGAGCAGGTTATGGGAGCATGTTTGATGGTTCGCAGAGAAGTATTCGAGGCGGTAGGCATATTTGATGAGACCTTTTTTTTGTGGTTTGATGAGGTGGATTTCTGCAGGAGAGTCGCCGACCGTTCAGCGTATAAAATCTACTATAACGCCCATATTTCGCTGACGCATGCTGGCGGAGACAGCTTCGACAAGGTGCGGTCTTTGCGAAAGCAGCGGTGGTATCTGAAAAGTCTCCGATATTATTTCCGCAAGCATAAACACTGGTTTGCTTTTCTTGTGATCTTGTTTTTCACGCCGCTGAGCCTGTTTCTTGGGTGGCTATCAGGACTTTTTACGAAAACCGGAAAGGGAAGCAAAATGAAAGAGCAGACAAAGACCGTTTTTAAGAAAACAGACGCATAGGTATGAAATCTCTTTTTTCCATTCTCATTATTTCCGCGGCGTTTTTGGTCGTACCAGCAGTTGCCGGCGCGCAGGTGTTTTCAGGTCGTTTAATCAAAGGGCCGGATTCAACCGCCGTGTACTATGTGGGTGAAGATGGGAAACGACATGCATTCCCGAATGAAAAGATCTACAAATCCTGGTATTCAGATTTTTCCGGTGTGGAGGTCGTGCCTGCCGGTGAGCTGGCTTCTTATCCGCTCGGGAAAAATGTCCTATACCGTCCGGGAAGCAGATTGATCAAAATTCCTTCCGTGCCTGAAGTTTACGCTGTTGAACCCTGGGGGGTCCTGCGCAATATTCCGTCAGAAGCGGCCGCGGCAGAGCTCTACGGAGAAGATTGGGCGAAGAAAATTGACGATATTGATGTTTCTTTTTTCTTCGATTACACAATAGGCGGCCTGATTGACATGATTGATGAAAAGCCTGTGTACCCGAAGGGAACGCTTGTTCATCACGATGGGTTGACGTATATGGCTGACAAGCGTTCAGACGGCATTTTCCTTCTCCGTCCTGTGACTGTTGACGGCTATACGGCGAATCGATTCCAGCGATTGGAAAATCGTTACTTTCAGGATGGAATTCTGCCGCAGTATTATGAAGAAGGAATACCGGTTATATATGCTGAAAAGGCATATTCGTGCGTCTCATGCGACCCTTCTTTGTATAAACGCGTGCCGGTTCTTCAAACTGCCAAGAAGCAGGGAAATGGCGTTTCCTTTGAGGCACCAGCCGACTGGGCTGTCTTGTTTGAGGAACAGAAGCCGGACGATCTTGTGCCTCGTCTGACGCTTGTTGTTGAACAAACAGCCGACCAGATTGACGGATTTGCCGACAACTTCATGATTTTTGCCTGGGACGCGGAAGATTTTCATGATGATTTATTTGCCTTAACAACAACCATCGGTGAGATCAATGAAAAAGTTTTGTACCACGGTGAAAGTTTATTACTGCATGGATCGATTGAACTCACGGCAGTGAATCATTCCATTCTCTACCGCAATCATGTTTTCGAACGAGGAGAGATGTTTTATCAGGTGCAATTCACTTCAACGGAACAGTTTTCTGAGCGGTATATCGACGTTCTAGATGTCTTTATCAAGAGTTTGAAATTACCTCTCACATGATGAAGGTGCTTCAATCCAGGTTATTTCGCATTACCTTTTTGGTCTTGATTCTCTTAGAGCTTCTCTCGTTCATCGGCTGGGCCCGGCCGGAATGGGGAAGCCTTTTTACCGTGCTTATCCTGTTTGGCATTCTGCTCATCTCGATGAAAGATTTGCGGCTGGGCATGGGCATTGCGTTTGTTGAACTTATTATCGGATCACATGGATATTTGTTTTCGTTTGGAGCAGGGGAACTTTCTTTATCGCTGCGGCTTGGCATATTCCTCTGTCTCTTTGTACTAGGCATCTGGCAGGCGCTACGAGAACGCGAGCTGGCAATTGCGCAATCCAGCCTATTCCGTCCGCTCCTTTGTTTGGGGGTATTCGTGCTGTCGGCGGTTATCGTGGGCGTTGCAAGAAACAATGGGTTTTCAAATGTGTTCTTTGACGCGAATGCCTATATGTACTTTCTGCTGGCGATTCCTCTTTGGCAGGCAATTCGTTCGCGCGGGGATGTGATGCTGCTGCTTGAGATGGGGATGGCGGGCGTATTGGTGCAATCGGCAAAAGTGTTCTTTTTGGAATATGCATTCTCTCACAAATTTTGGTGGATGCTGCAGGAAGTTTATCGCTGGGTTCGCGATACCCGCATCGGGGAGATCACGATCCAATATGACGGGCCGTTTCATCGGATTTTCTTTCAAAGCCATCTCTATACAATTGCCGCATTGATACTCTTTGCTTTGGCGGCTGTTCTTATTGTGCATGAAAAAGGGTGGAGAAACGGGGTATTGTCGAAAAAATACGCGGCGTATTTCTCTCTAACAGTTATTACGCTTGCATCTACGCTGATCAGTTTGTCACGAAGCAATTGGCTTGGGATCTTTGTTACTGCGATTTCCGTTCCGTTCATCCTCTGGATTTCAGAAGGCAAATGGGCAAAGAAAACCGGTTTGCTTGTTGTTCACGCAGCGGCCGCGCTCTGCGTCAGCATCGCATTGATCGCGGGCATTGTTCTCTTCCCATTCCCGCGTTCAGGGGGCGAGTTTGATTCAAGCCTATTCTCCAAGCGGGCGCTTACCTTTACGGGTGAAGCCGGGGTTTCAAGCCGGTGGCAGCTGCTTCCTCCTTTGCTTGAGGCTGTCAAACAGCATCCGGTGATAGGATCCGGGTTTGGGCAGACCGTGACCTATATCACCGAAGACAAGCGTATTCGCGCGCAAAATCCAAGCGGAGAATATACGACCTTCTCGCTTGAGTGGGGGTATCTGGAATTGTGGCTCAAACTTGGGTTGATTGGCCTTCTTGCTTATTTGTTTGTCATCGGAGTTTTGCTGCGCTCGTCCTACAAGGCATTGCGTCAAGCTCGAATGCTTGCGTCAGAAGAGAAGCTGATTTTGCAAGGAGTGATTTTGGGAGGCATTGCGATGCTCGTTATCCATGCTTTTAGTCCGTATCTGAATCATCCTCTTGGAATCGGGTATCTTCTTTTTTGGGGGTTGATGGTTGAAAGGATTTTGGCTGAGAAAAGCGGCCATGTTTCATAAAATGGGTTTCAGCTCCGGCGGCAGCATTAGCGCGAGCGCTCGTATTAGCTTTTAACATCAGCGTTCTCTTCCAGCTTGAACTTGATACTCAAACGTTACTGTTCATTTATCCTTGCTCCTTTCCTTCAATTTTGCCGATTTTTATCGTATACTTTCCTCAATTGACAGCGTCTTTTTTAGCCCCTAAACTAGCCCCATATGCTTTATTTCAACGATGATATCAATAAAGCCGTGCCAAGCGATTTGAGCGATCATGACGAGCGCGATGAGCATTTGGCTGTGGAAGAACACTGGGACGAGGAATCAAATGATCCTTTGGCAAAGGCCGGGGATCGGCTGGAACAGTTTCAGGAAGATGGTGTTCCTCTGTCTGAAGAAGACTGGGAAGAGGAAGAAGCGCTTGATGATGAGATTCCAGATCATCTGGCCGCGGCCGTAGACCAATCCCTGGAAGCACTTGCGGAAGAGGAATTGGAGGAAGAAGAGGAATAGTATTTCTCGGGCCGTGACAGCGCGGGGTTTTTGGCCCCGCTTTTGTTGTCAAACAGATTATGAGCAAACAGATCCGAAACTTTTGTATTATCGCCCATATTGATCACGGCAAGTCCACGCTGGCTGACCGGTTTTTAGAAGTGACCAAAACCGTGGACAAGCGCCAGATGAAAGAGCAGCTTCTCGATTCCATGGATCTTGAGCGCGAGCGCGGTATCACCATCAAACTGCAGCCGGTTCGGATGGACTATACCGCCGCAGATGGCAAACAGTATGTCTTAAACTTGATTGATACGCCGGGGCATGTTGATTTCAGCTATGAAGTTTCACGGTCCCTTGCCGCTGTTGAGGGAGCTGTTCTGCTTGTCGACGCGACGCAGGGAATCCAGGCTCAGACCCTGGCGAATTTGTATCTCGCTATCGATCAGGATCTGGTCATCATTCCCGTAGCGAACAAAGCCGATTTGCCAAGCGCCGATGTCCCAGGAACGCGCCAGGCGATCAATCAGCTTTTGGGAGAAGAGAGGGATATTATCGCGGCTTCGGGCAAAACCGGCCTTGGAGTTGAAGACATTCTTGAAAAAGTCGTGGAGCTTGTGCCTCCGCCCGTGGTTGAAGAAGATAAACCTTTTCGTTCGGTCATTTTTGACTCTGTCTTTGACGGGTATCGCGGGGCCATTGCGTATATCCGCGTGGTCGACGGCAAAATCAAGGCCGGCGACAAAGTGAAATTCATGGCGACCGGGCGCGAGCTGCAGGTGCTTGAAGTCGGCTATTTCAAGCCTGATTTCCAGAAAGCGGACAAGCTTGAAGCCGGAGAAATCGGGTATGTGGTCACCGGCTTGAAGGATGTTTCAGATGTCCGCGTTGGTGACACCATTGCGAATCTTTCCGTTACGGAACCCCTGCCCGGGTATCGTGAGATGAAGCCCATGGTTTTTGCCGGCATCTTTTGTAAAAACGGCGATGATTATCCGACCTTGAGAGATGCGATGGAGAAGCTCAAGCTTTCAGACGCTGCTTTGAGCTATGAGACGGAAAGTTCACCCGCTTTGGGGTTTGGATTCCGTTGCGGGTTTTTGGGCATGCTTCACCTTGAAATCGTCCAGGAGCGTCTTTCCCGGGAATATGATTTGGATATCATCGTTACGGTCCCCAGCGTGGCCTATAAGCTGACCACGACCGAATCAGATAAAGAGCAAATCATCAAGAGTCCGCAGGAATTGCCGGATCCGACAAAAATCGCCGAGCTCTACGAACCGATGATGAAAATCGACGTTATTACCCCCAAAGAATACGTGGGGCCATTGATGCAGATGATTCAGGAGCGCAGAGGCGTGTACCGAAATACCGATTATCTTGACGAAAACCGCGCCGTCTTGCGGTATCGCATTCCGCTTTCGGTGATGCTGATTGATTTCTACGATAAACTCAAAAGCGTTTCATCCGGATACGCGTCGATGAATTACGAATTTGACGGCTACGAAAAAGCCGATGTCGTGCGTATGGATATTCTTGTGGCGGAAGACAAAGTGGAATCGCTTGCAAGCATTGTGTATCGAGATGAAGCGCATGATGTTGGAAAGCGAATCGTAAAAAAGTTGAAAGATGTTCTGCCTCGGGAAATGTTTGAAATCAAATTGCAGGCGGCGATTGGCGGAAAGATCGTCGCGTCTGAACGCATCTCCGCGTATCGAAAAGATGTGACCGCTAAACTGTACGGCGGCGATGTTACGCGAAAGCGCAAATTGCTTGAGAAGCAGAAAAAAGGTAAAAAGAAGATGAAGGCCATGGGTGCGGGCAAAGTTGATATTTCTCCTGAAGCCTATCTTGCCGTACTTAAGCGATAGTTTTAGGCCGTTATTCTTTACGCATATGAAAAAGAAACAACTGCATAGAATCGTTTGGATCATTCTGTCTTCCATTATTATTTTTACGATGATTCTGCTGCTGGCGGCTCCTGCCGTGGGGATTTACTAAGGGTTGTGCGCATTGGCAGGATTGGTTACAATAGACCCTTAGATTTAGTGGAGGTAAACTATGAAGATGAAACGCTGGGAGGTTGCAGAACGCGCTCCGCAGTCATTCCGCGATGAACATGCTGATATGCATCCCGTCATTGCGGATCTTTTGTTTCAGCGTGGAATACGAACCGATGAGGAAATCGCCCGCTTTCTGTCTCCACGGTATGAAGCGGACGTGCATGATCCATTCCTTTTTTCGCAGATGACCCTTGCGGTGGAGCGGGTTTTTGCGGCGATTGCCGGCCAAGAGCGCATTGTTATTCATGGCGATTATGACGCGGACGGGTTGTCCGGCGCCGTGATCCTTGCGACCACGCTGAAAAAACTTGGACATGAGCAGTATGATGTTTTTCTGCCCCATCGGGAAAAAGACGGTTATGGACTGAATACCAATACGGTCAATCTGCTGCATCAGCAGGATACGCGTTTGCTTATTACGGCGGACTGCGGCATTAGCAATATCGAAGAGATCAAAGAAGCGAAAGGGCTTGGCATGGACGTGATTGTAACCGATCATCATGAACAGAAAGCTGAGCTGCCGCCTTGCATCATTTTGCATCCGAAAGTGAAAGGGGAGAGCTATCCTTTCCGCGATCTTGCCGGGGGCGGCGTGGCCTTCAAGCTTGCTCAGGCGCTGCTCCGCACCGAGGCGAAGCAGAAGCCGGAGCGCGCGCAGGAGCTGGAGGCTTTTGAGAAATGGCTGCTTGATATGGTCGCGATTGCTTCCGTTGCCGATATGGTGCCGCTTGTGGGCGAGAATCGAACCCTGGTGAAATACGGGCTGATGATTCTGCAAAAAGCGAAGCGGCCGGGGATTCGGGCGATGCTGACCCATGCTGGAGTCTTTCAAAACGGGAAACTGCCGGAGCTGACGACGGTTGATATTGGATTTGTGATCGGTCCCCGCATGAACGCGGCCGGCCGTATGGCGCATGCGAATGCCGCCTATGCCGCCCTGATGGCCCAGGACGACATCGAGGCCATGAAGCTCGCCGAAGGGCTTGAACAGACAAACCGGGAACGTCGTGATTTGTCGGATAAGATTTTCAAACAGGCCATGGAGCAGATCGGCGAAGTTCCTGATGAACCGTCCGTTCTGATGGCGCAGGATGATTCCTGGCCGATGGGTGTGGTCGGATTGATCGCCGGCAAAGTCATGGAAAAAACCTACCGCCCTGTTTTTATCATGGGGCAATTCGACGGGCTGATTGCGGGGTCGGGGAGAAGCATTGAAGGGTTTGACTGCACGGAAGTTTTAAAGGAATGCGCTGATCTGCTAAAAAAATTCGGCGGTCACCCGCGTGCCTGCGGATTCACGATCGCGGATAACGCCTATTATGAAAAACTCAAAGAACGTTTCAATGACTATGCCAAGCGCGTGCTTACGCCGCAGGATTTAATTCCCATTCTTCACATTGATGCGCAAGTTCATTTTAACGATCTTACCTGGGATTTTTATGATCAGCTCCAGTCATTGCGTCCTTTTGGCATGGGCAATCCCGAACCGCTTTTGCTGGTGCGAAATGTCAAGGTAGTTGACTGTTCGGGAGTGGGCAAAGAAAACAATCATTTACGCTGCGTGATCACGGATGAAGACGGTAAAATCATGCGCAAAGTGATTGCCTTTAAGCAACCGTACTGGGTGGAAACATTGCGTCCGGGCGAGCGCGTTGATCTTGTCTTTCGCCTGGATGTGAATGAATGGAATGGCAATCGTGAGCTTCAGCTTAAAGTTGAGGAAATCAAGCTGGCGGAAGGGAATATTGTAGAATTGAAAGAACAGGTTGTTGAGAAAGCGGAAAAGCTTACGATGTAAAAACGGAAATTTATTGCCTGACGAGTTAAGGGGCAGCGGATTCGTTGACAACCAGCGACTCCCAACCTACAACTCATTAACCCGTCAACACGTTAACTCGTTAACACGTTCAATATCAACATGACCAATAGCGATGGAAAAGTGGCCA
Source organism: uncultured Gammaproteobacteria bacterium (assembly GCA_964503955.1). Taxonomy (GTDB): domain Bacteria; phylum Patescibacteriota; class Patescibacteriia; order VMEV01; family CAYQCH01; genus CAZDCG01. The sequence goes on along the minus strand of CAZDCG010000001.1, from coordinate 50,866 downwards.
ATATCCTCATCTACACAGATGGCGGAGCGCGCGGCAATCCCGGTCCGGCGGGGGCGGGTGCTATTATCTATGACGGCGATACTGGCGACGTATTGGCGGAAATCAGCGAATTTTTAGGCAAAACCACAAATAATGTGGCTGAATATACGGCCTTGCTGATGGCCTTGCAGAAAGCAAAGGAGCTTGGAGGAGAAAAGGTGCATTGCCGTTTAGACAGCGAGCTTATTGTCAAACAGATGAAAGGCGAGTATCGTGTCCGGGATCCAAAGCTTCAGCTGCTCTTTACGCAGATCTGGAATCTCCGGCAGCAATTTGTGCAGGTGAACTTTGAGCATGTGCGTCGGGAAAAGAACAAGGAGGCGGACCGTCTGGCCAATGAAGCCATGGATCGCGGATTGAGTAAGTGAATTTGTTTGTGTTGATTGCAGGAACGAAAAATCTCACGCAGCAGTCGTATGCGCTTGTCCGTCTTTATCTTGAAGGAAAAGGCGGAGTCTTTTATTGGCTTTTTGACGATGAACACTCCATTACAGCCGCCGCGCATCAGCTGAAGCTTATGGCAAGCTTGTTACAGGCAAATGTGGCCGCATTGCCGCTTGATCCACTCAGACAGGATTTTCCGGCACATCTGCATATGCTTGGCCAAAACAAGCCGGGGATCTATCTTGTAACCAAGCAAGGGTATCAAGAACTTGGCAAATGGCTAGCATTGCTTAACGAAGAAGAAGTACGGCTGAGCGTTGGGCAAAGTTTGACGCCGGTCGCGTTGAAAAAGCGCCTGGCCGATCTTGGGTATTCAGACGATCCTGAGGAAATGCTGTTCTTTACGGCAAAGGGATCGGTGGTGGATTTGCAGAATGGGATTTCCTTCCTCCGCTTTCTATTTGACGAGGACAAGATCGAGCAGATCAAAAATACACAGAGCGGGGATGCTTTGCGCGAGGCGGTTATTTTTCCGGCAGAGCTTCCTTTGGATCAGATCCCGCTCAAGCGCGCTTCGCTTCCGGACGGAACCGTTATCGCTTCCGATCAGATGAAACTTGGCGATATCACTCCTAAAAACAACATTACTTTCCTGACATTTGCCTCAGGCCAAAACGCATCAACCAGAACATTTTCACTGGCGGCGGCCGGGAAATACGATCGTCAATTCAAAAAATTCGCCATCGCATTGGCCGATTTGCAAAAAGAGAATGTCAGGGTGGCTATTGCCTCCGTTGATACCGAAGTAACCAAAACCGCGCTTGAGCGTGAGAACGTTGATCTTGACGCATTGCTTTTTCTTGAGCAGAGCGGGCCTGCGGAAGGATTCATCGACCAGGAAGCAAACATCGCCTTATTCACGCACGCGGAAATGTTCGGCAGGCAGCGAAAGACAAAGAAACGCGAAGAGCGGGATCAGGGTGCGTTTTTAACCAAACTCCAGCTCAATGATTACGTGGTGCATGAAGATCATGGCGTGGCCAGATACAAGGGGTTGGTGCAGACCGAAATCGAGGGGCATCAGCGGGAGAATCTCGTTTTAGAATACGCCAAAGGCGATAAACTTTATGTGCCGGTCGAGCTGGCATATAAGGTCGATAAATACGTAGGGGAAGCAAAACCTGCTTTGCAAAGATTATCAGGCACTTCCTGGATCAAGCTCAGCCGAAAAGCAAGCCAGGATTCCCAGCAATTCGCCCGAGAGCTGCTCAAAATCTACGCAAATCGTTCACTGCAAAAAGTTGATCCGTACAAAATTTTCACGCATGCCGATGAAGAACTGCATCAAAGTTTTGGTTTTGAGGAGACGCTTGATCAGGAACAAGCCATCAAGGAAGTCTATGCCGATCTTGCGCTTGCGGAGCCCATGGATCGTCTTGTGGTGGGAGATGTGGGCTTTGGCAAAACCGAGGTGGCGATCCGCGCGGCATATCAGGCGGTGCTGAACGGCAAGCAAGTCGCGCTGCTTTGCCCGACAACCTTGCTTGCGCAGCAGCATTACAACCGCTTCAAGTCGCGGCTTGAAAAACAAGGCGTGCGGGTGGAGATGCTCTCCCGGTTTACAGGGAAAACAGAGAAGCAGAAGAAATTGCCTGAACTGGTGCGGGCCTTGAAAAAAGGGGAGATCGACATTGCGATTGGCACGCACCGCCTGCTTTCAAAAGACATCGACTTTCATGATATCGGGCTTGTGATTATTGATGAAGAACAGCGTTTCGGCGTGCGCCACAAAGAAAAACTCAAACGGCTGCGTTCGCAGGTGCATATTCTTACGCTCAGCGCCACGCCGATTCCAAGAACGCTCTATTTTTCGCTTTCAGGGCTTCGCGATATCTCATTGATCAAAACACCTCCAAAAGGCAGGCAGCCTATTGAAACGGCTATTCAGGAATATAATCCAAAGACCGTAAAACAGGCGATTGAATTCGAGTTAAAGCGCGGAGGGCAGGTATTTTATCTCTACAATAAAGTGCAGACCATCGTTAGTATCAAACGCAAGCTGCAGGAATTGCTTGGCACGGATGTGCGGATCGATATTGTGCATGGTCAAATGCCGCCCGAGGAAATGGCGCGCGTCGCGAATGAGTTTGATCTTGGCAAAATCGACGTGCTGCTTTGCACGACTATCATCGAGAACGGGCTTGATCTGCCAAATGCGAATACATTGATCGTGCATGACGCGACACGATTTGGCATTGGCCAGCTCTACCAAATTCGCGGACGCATCGGCCGGGGACGGGTAAAAGCCTATGCCTGCTTTTTTTATCCCGAGGCCGGCATTTCAGGAGTGGCTGCCAAGCGTTTGCAGATTCTTGAAGAAGCCAAGGAGCTTGGTTCTGGTTTTGAGCTTGCTATGCGAGACCTTGAAATGCGAGGCATGGGGCAAATGCTTGGAAAAAGACAGCATGGCCATGTGCAGAAAGTTGGTTTGTCTCTGTATGGCAGATTATTGCGCCAGGCTGTGGAAGAGCTTGAATCCGGCGAGTCGATTCCGGCGATCCAGCCGGTTGTGGTGAACCTGCCGCTTGATTATGGCATCCCTGAATCGCTGATTGCCGATCCGGCCGAACGGTTGAAATTGTATCGCCGCCTTTCTTCAAGCGAATCACTGACTGAGCTGGCGGAAATCATCAAACCGTACCGCGCGCAAATTGATCAGCTGCCTGAACAGGACAAGCAGCTGTTCGCGCATCTTGAGGAGCTGCTTGAGCTGCGCATCGAACTTTCCGGAACGGTGGTGAAATCGGTTGACTATCAGGAAACCACGACAGATTTTGGATCGAAAAAACAATTGGCTGTTTCCTGCCGCAAGCTCACGCCGGAAATGGTTGATCAGGTGTATGCAGCCGGACTTGATTTTCGCGTTTCCGGAGATGCCGACCTGATCTTTGCTTTGGAAACGGAGGAAGAAGCCGTTTCTATTGCGAAAACACTGGCGAAAACGTTATAATCGCCAGCTAGGTTCAACAAGCAAGTGTAGCTGATGCGTCTAGAACAGGCCCCCCTCAGTCCTTCTCGATGCTTGATCCCGTACCCCCTTGGCAGGGGGGAAGACAAGAGCGTCATCCCGAGCGCCAGCCGAGGGATCTCATCTCTTGCGACGAATTATGTTCATGCCGGAAGAACCTGCGGCCAACATTCGGGTAATAGCCTGCCTAATCCTTCTCCTTACACTTACCCTTTAGCTGGTGAAGGGAAGCGTAAGAATGAGAAGAAGGGCAAGGATAAGGGGCGTGATGTACGCTTGCAAGCGAGTTCTGCGCTTCAAAATTGATATACCCGCCCAATGTTTTAGGCAAACACTTTTGGCGGTTTGCTTAACTGATATTCTTCAAGGAATTGATTTGGTGATTTCCCTTCTAAGCCACAGTGTTCCAGGTCATTATAATGAGTATTCCATACCCTCATAGCTCGTCGTAATCCCATGACTGTATTAAATGATCTACCATAAAGATGCCTGTTGTCTTCCCTGTGTGACCTTTCAACAGTTCCGTTCTGTGCCGGTTTACCCGGGTCAATGAGGTAATGGGTAATTCCGTGCTCTACACAGAACTGATCTAAAGCATGAATCGTTTTGACGGTTACATCTGACCGTTTGTTGGTACCGGTATAGTAATTCGTGAATGTGGAGTGATTATCTGTCTTAATGGCGGTGATTGGATATGGGAAACGATGCATAACGATGCTGAGAAATTTGATGGCGTGAAACGATGACTCTTCGTCAAAGACTTCCAAGTGTCTCCACCTGCTTGCGGTATCTATGGCAGTATACTGGTAATATTTACGGCCATTAATTGGGCCCGGAACGTGTTTCACGTCTATTTCCAACAATTCTCCGGGCTGACGTACAGCTTTGATATATTTGTACTTTACTTTCTTTTTTCTATAGCTACGCACAAGTCCTTCTTGCTTAATGATTTTTCCAATGGTGCGGACTGGTACCTGGACACCTTCTTTTTGCAATCTCCAGTGGAGCTTTTGGGCGCAGAGACCGGTTTTCTTTCTTAAAGCGATGATTTGTTCTTTTGTCGCGATGGGTGTTTCTCTGTTGTATCGTTTGGGTTGCGTAGATTTTGGCGCTAAAGCGCGTTCCCCGGATATTTTGTATGCTGCTACCCAGCGCTCAAGACTGCGCTTACCGTATGGACATACTTTGGCAGCATCTACTAATTTGATCTGCTTGTGGGCGATGGGGAGTACCCAGCGCAGACGTTCTTCTTTAATGGTTTTTGCCATATTTATTGCCATATACCCAGACTTTACCGTCTAGGGCAAAAACCGCCATATGTATTTGCACATTACCCCAATTTGTTGACTATTTTCTCAATTTGTGATATAGTTTGCTTCTCAGACCGGTGAGATAGCCGCCCAAAGCCGCGCATTCCGTTCAATAGCAGTCGCATAGCCCAGACAGCGTCAAAATGCTATGATACGGCTGTATCTTGAACCGATTGCGCGGTTTTGGGAGGAAAGTCCGAACACCCCTTCGTTTTACGGAGGCCAAAGGCAATTTCGAAATGAAATCGTGGCGCTGGCGACAGCGTCATAGGGAAAGTGCCACAGAGACAATACTATCCGGCTTTTCGCTGGAGAAAGGTGAAAAGTCAGGCGATGTATGTCATCATCTTATCGGCCCCAAAGGCCGGTCAGTTGCCATGCTACGCCTGTCGGCATCGCGTGAGCGATGTTTGCGGTAAACCCTGCCTGGTGCAAGCGCAAATTTGGTAGCGCGCTCGAGGTGTCTGGCAACAGGCATCCCAGATAGATGGCTATCGTCCGCTTTTAGCGGAAACAGAATTCGGCTTATGATCCGGTCTGAGAAGAAGACAGTCATGGTCATAAGCATGCCTGTCTTTTTCTATGAAACGATTTGATCTCGCGATCGCGGTCGCGCTTATCCCGCTCGATTTCTTCACGCTGATGGGAGCCGCCATGGCAGCCTATTATTTGCGTTTTGAAACCATCGTGACGCAGTACCGTCCCGTGCTTTTTGAATTGCCTTTGCGCGGTTACATGGAGGCGGTTTATCCAGTCGTTTTTGTCTGGCTGTTGATTTTCGCCGCTTCGGGGCTCTACGGCTTTAAACAAGCCAGAAGCTATTTGCGACAATTAAAGCATATTGTGATCTCATCGCTCATTGGTTTTGCCGCGATTACGGTGCTGGTCTTTTTGCGCGGTGAATTGTTCAATAGCCGCTTCATTGTGCTTGCGGCAACGGTCTTTGCGATCGCTTTTGTGGCAATTGAACGGGGAGTCGTATTGGTTGTGCGCAACTATCTCTACCGATATGGATACGGAGCAAGCAATGTCATTCTGGTCGGGAATGACCGGACAACCGATACGCTGAGGCATTTGCTGCGCGTGCAGCCTCGATTCGGTTTGCGCGTTGTCGAACATATCAAGCAGGTAGATGAACAAACCCTTGAGCGTCTGGCGGAAACGCTTCCGTCTTTGCAGGCGGATATCCTGCTGCAATCATCGGTCATGCTGGCCAGAGATGAGTCTGAAGATCTGCTTGATTTCGCGCGGGTGAATCATCTTGATTTTCATTATGTGGCGGATTTATTCGACACGAAAGCTTCCAATGCGGATATCTCAACCATCGGCGATATTCCCGTGATTGAAATCCGCCAGACGCGCCTGGAAGGATGGGGAAGAATTTACAAACGAACCTTTGATCTGATTGCCGGGACACTTTTGCTGCTTCTTGCTTTGCCGGTGATGCTTGTGATCGCCATTGCGATCAAGCTCGATAGCCGCGGACCGGTAATTTACAAAAATGAGCGGGTCGGCAAAAACGGCAAGTCTTTTTATCTGTATAAATTCCGACGATTCAAACAGGAATTCAATACCGGCAATGCCTATGATCGCGACGGGAAGGCTTCTGAAAAAGAATCCGAGCTGATCAAAACGCAAAGCCATAGACAGGGACCGCTCTATAAAATCAGCAATGATCCTCGCAATACGCGTGTCGGGGCATTTATCGAAAAGACAAGCCTTGATGAATTGCCGCAATTTTTCAATGTGCTGCTTGGCAATATGAGCCTTGTGGGGCCTCGTCCGCACCAGCCGCGGGAGGTGGCCCGATACCAGAGGCATCATAAGCGCGTCATGGCAATCAAGCCGGGGGTAACAGGCATTTCGCAGATTTCAGGCCGCTCCGACCTTGATTTTGAAGAAGAGGTACGGCTTGATACTTATTACATTGAAAACTGGAGTCTGCGTCTTGATATCTCTTTGCTATTGAAAACACCGTTCGCCTTGCTGAAAAAGCATCGGTAGGTCCGTATGAAAATCGCGCTTGTGCATGATCATCTTGTTCAGGACGGAGGAGCTGAAAAAGTGCTGGCGGTTCTACAGGAATTGTATCCTGAGGCGCCCACATTTACGCTGCTTTATGACCGGCAGCGTGCAAATCCTGTTTTTCTGCGCCGCGATATCAGAACATCATTTCTGCAGAAAATGCCATTCAGCTTGAAACGATATCAATGGTATTTGCCGCTTATGCCGGTCGCCACCGAGTCATATGATTTAACGGAATATGACGTTGTCCTTTCAAGCAGCTCGGCATTTGCAAAAGGCGTATTGACACGAACCGATGCCGCTCATATTTGCTACTGCCATTCTCCGACGAGGTATTTGTGGACCGACACGCATTCTTACATCAGAGAACTTGGCTATCCTGGTCCCGTGAAAAAAATGCTCCCATTGATGCTTTCCAAATTGCGGCAATGGGACAGGCTTGCCGCTGACCGGGTGGATTCCTTCATTGCCAATTCCGCGACCGTTCAACAGCGGATCGAAAAATTTTATCGAGCCAAAAGCGAGGTCATTTATCCTCCCGTTGATTTGACGTTGTTCTCGCAGAAAAGCAAACCCGGGGGCGAATACTTTCTTGCCGGCGGAAGACTGGTGCCGTATAAACGTTTCGACCTGATCATCCGCGCGTTCAACCGGCTTGGAATCCCGCTCAAAATTTTTGGAGACGGACCTGAACGAAAGCGCCTGCAAGCCCTTGCCAGGCCGCATATCGAGCTGCTTGGCTATGTTTCCGATGAAGAACGAGGCAAGCTGTATCGAGGAGCCGCGGCTTTCGTGAATCCCCAGATCGAGGATTTCGGCATTACCATCATTGAAGCCATGGCTTCTGGCACCCCCGTGCTAGCCTATGCGGCTGGCGGCGCGCTTGAGACCGTTAAAGAAGGGGAAACCGGGCTTTTCTTCCATGAGCAGCGCTGGGAGGAGTTGGCGGACCTGGTCATCCGTTTTCAGGCCGATAGATTCGACCCGCGGCATCTGCATGAGCATGCGCAAACCTTTCAAACCAGCGAATTCAAGCGTCAGATCAATGCCTTTGTTGAAAGATCGCTAGAACAGAAGAGAAAAGCTATGCTAAAATAACCGCGCGTTAAGCGCTTCTCATGTATCTCCTGCTTCGATATACATCGTTTCTGCTTTCAGGAGCCGGTTTTTTCCTGCTTTTTCTGATTTCACGAACGAGTATCTTCGATCTTGTGCGGGAGGCCGGGGCATCGTTCTTTGCCGCGGCGATTGGCGGTTATCTGGTGCTTCTGCTCATGGGCATGCTCTTTTTAGGACATGGCCATCCGCTGCGCTCGCGTTTGCGTTTTTTTCCGCTTCTGGCGACTCTCTGGTTTTCCGGTTATGGCATTTTTCTGTATTCGGATCAGCCGCTTGTTCTGCTCCTGCTCATGATCCTGCTTCCAGTCCTTACCTGGATGTGGCTTGAAAACCTCTACCTGTTCTTGCAGCGGCCATTCGCTTATCAGGCATATTCGCTGCCAAGAATCGCGCGGTTTTTATATGTCGTGGCACTCTTTCTCTTGGCGGCGTTTCTGATCGGCTTTCAAATCCTGGTGCAATGGCCCGCGTGGCTTGTGTATACCTCCTTTTGCACATTGGTTCTTTGGCTGCAGATTGACTATTTTCTCCTCCAGCAAATTTCAATTCGAGAAAGCATCCTCTACGCGCTCTTTGGAACGATTCTTCACGGCCAGCTGATTCTCGTCCTTCATTTGCTTCCCACGCACTTTTTCCTGTATGGTCTGCTTACGTCGCTTTTCTTTTACTCCTGGTTTGGCATCATGACGCAGGTATTGTCGCGCAAGCAGGATGAGATCATAAAGGTTCCGTATGTCGTTTTCTCAGGTCTGGGCGCGACGATAGGCCTTGTCCTTGTGTTATTTGTCCGCTAACTCCTTTATGCTGCGAAAAAAAACCATTGTGTTCCAATCAAAAATCCTCCTGGTTGTTTTGGTTATTATCGCCTCTTTTCTTGCCGCGTTTATCGGCCAGCTCATTATTGACAGCATTGGCTCGCAAGCCGGCCTTGCCCCGCAGAATTTCATTATCAGGTCTTCAACGAATCAGGACGCTTCGCGAAGGGAAGCGGCATTGACCATTTTGGAACGCGAGGCATCCGGTTTTGTGGAAATCTATTCGCTGGTATCAGGCATTTTGCAGAAAACAGGGGAGGGAGTGGTCCTCACAAATGACGGCTGGATCGTTGCTGTTTCTTCAGAGGAACCGGTGTCAACGCATGTCCGGCTTTCGTCCGGCAGGTTGCTTTCTATTGAACGCAATGTACCGGATCCCGCTACGGGACTTTCCTATTTTGAAATTGACAGCGAGATTTTGACTCCTGTGACGCTCGCATCCGCGTTTGCGGCGGAACCGCTGGATCAGTTGCTTATTGCTGATTACAGGGGAACCGTTGAGCCGGCAACATATCTTGGCGAGCGCCTCAAAGATCAATTGTACCTTTCTGCCGATGAAAAAAATCGATTTCCCGCGGTTCGCTACCCGCTTTCAGGAGCGCGCGTGTACAATGGAAAGGCGGAGCTCACGGGAATGGTCATTGAAAACGGCGTAGGATCAGGCATTGACCGAATTGTTCCCGTCGAACATTTGCGATCGTCTTTTGACGGTCTCTTGCGCGAAGGCAGCATTGTTTACCCGGTGCTTGGGTTGCAGTATATAGATCTGGCTCATTCCGCGGTTGAAGGCCAGCTGCGCTCACTCCCGACGAGCGGAGCCTGGATTACCAATGCCGTGAATGATCCAAGCCGCGGGTCCATGAACTTGCGCGGTCCCTTGTTTCAAGCCGGCCTGAGGCTTGACGATGTGATTGTCAGCGTAGACAGCACGGTTCTTAATCATAAAGCAACGCTTTCAGACTTGCTGCTCTCCCGCAAACCGGGAGATTCCGTGGAATTAGGCCTTGTCCGGCAAGGGGTGCCAATCAGCATTGAAGTTGTTTTGCCACAGGAGCAAAACGGATAATCACGTATAAAAAAGCAAGTTTTGCCATATAAATCATCTTTTGACAAGGGCTGGAACATTTCCAGCCTTTATGGTATATTTTCACGCACAATTATTCTGCCGCGCGCCTGTAAAATGGGCGCTGTTTTTACTCTAGGACAGGGGTGTAACATCTTTGTGCGCCTTGCGTCTTATTAGATGAAGCCTGTGCATACGTTGCAAGAACAACTTCTGATTATCCGCATAAGGCAGTTCGCCGACCAGGGGGCTTTTGCCGAATTATACGAGCATTTTGCCGATAAAATCTTCCGATTCATTTACTTCAAGGTAAATGACAAGGAACTCGCGCAGGATCTCACGGCGGAAGTCTTTCTCCGGATTTGGAAACAATTGCGTGATCCCAACGTCACCATCGAACGTATCCGGCCTTTCCTCTTTGTGACAGCGCGCAACCTGGTCATTGACCATTACCGGTCAAAAGCGAAAATGCCTCAGGTGGATCTTGAACAGGCGGGCGAACTTTCCGAACCGGCTGATCTGCGCGAACGGTTTTCCATCCAGGAAGACGCGCAGTTCATTCTCCAAGTGATCAAGCGGCTGAAGCAGTCGTATCAAGAAGTTTTGCTTCTCCGCCATGTGGAAGAACTCAGCTTGAAAGAGATCGCATCCGTGATCGATAAAACTCCGGTTGCCGCGCGCGTGCTTTTGCACCGTGCCAACCATGCGCTCAAGCGCGAGTATGAAAAAATTGCCTCACACAATTAAACAGCAGCTTTCTTCTTTAAGAAAGGTACAGCTTGATGAAACCATCAAGGCAGACATGCTGCATTCTTTGCGGCAGGATCTGTCTGTTTCAGAAGGCGTTTCTTTTGCAAAGGGGAAAGCTTTTTTCGTGCTCGCCAAACAATCGTTCGCGGCGTTTTCCGTTAAGCCTATTGGCATCGCGGCGATTGTGGTTGCCGTTATTGCCGGTCCAAGCCTTGCTACCGTCAGCGCGGCTCGAGCTTCATTGCCTGGAGACGCTCTCTATTCCGTAAAGCGCAATTTTGAAGAATTCCAGCTTCGTTTCAGTTTTTCAGAAACACGCCGCGCGGAGGTGCAGATCTCTCATGTGGCCAATCGTCTTAATGAATTGCAGCGCATTGCCCAGGAACACGCGCCAAGCCCTGAGCGTGAACAAAAGCTTGTTCTGGCTTTGGCGGAACTTGAAAAAAATACCACTCAGGTAAAAGAAACACTGGCGGTGGTCAGCAAAGAGCAGGCTGATGTAAAAAATCCGGAAATCGTGCAGCTTGCCAAAGCCATTGAGCAGCAGACAAAAGAGTATAAGGCAAACCTCGCGCATTCCGTTGAGCTTCTTGAAGCTGATGAACTGCACAATGGCGATGATCTCATGCGCGCGTTAAGCTCCGTGCAGGAAGTCGCGCTTGGCGCACTGAATATCCTTGTTCAGACACATGAAAACGGCAATGAAAAAGTAGAGAAAGAATCACTGAAAGAGAGCGTTGAATCCCAGCTGGCGCTTATGAAGGATCGATTCACCCGGTTGCAGGCGCAAAAAACCATTCAGGAAAATGCCTTGCAGGCTATCCTTTTGCATGTAACAGAGGAGGAAACCGATGCGAAAACTCCGGCTGAGGGAACGAGCGAACTGTCAAGCGCAGAAACTTCGGAGCAAGCCGATGAACCGGCCGTTGAGTCAAAAGAAGATCTCATCGCGGGGGGAATTGCTTATATTGAAGAGCTTCTTGTGCTCGAGCAGTTTGGCGCCGCATTAGAAAAAATCGCCGAGGTTAAAGGCCTTTTAGACGCATACGTGCTTGAAATTGACGCATTGAAGCGGCAGGTAAGCGCAGGACAATCCGTTCCTATGGAGACAAATCAGGAACCGGAAGAATCTCTTGATGTCACGGAAACAGAGGAATCGCCTGAAGATCCGGCAAGCGAGATTATGGAAGAAACCCCTGAAAGCGAAACAGAAGCCCAGGAACCTGCTTTGCAAACGCCAGAACCTGTTGAGTAGTCCACATTGTCGGCGAACCGTTTGTTCTTTACAATAAAGGGAAGGTAGCGGGTGTGATTCATCTGAAAAAACGAGATGGATTACATCTGCTACTTTTTATCACCCGTTTACGGGTGGAGTAGCACCTGAATCTCCGGCGGGCAGGGCAGGAGGCGGAAAGTTTTTCTGCCTCCGACCCTGTCCTTCATTCACCGCTTGGTGAAGGGAAAGGGATTCAGGAATTAACGGTATTTCGTTGTTCCTTTCCCACATGACTGATGACAAGACGCACTTCGGCTGTGAGCAGAAAGGTCGGCGTCGTTGACGCGATGGCTTTCCGTCGTTGTGACACAAACGTCTCGATTCGGTCGGGAAATGACTGCGGGGTACTAAAAAGGATTCGCTATGAGACAAACTCTTAAGAAAGGATTCACAATCGCTGTATCTGCGATGACCGCTGTTTGGTCAATCGGAGTATCTGCGTTTGCTCCTCTTTCTGCCGCTGCTGCGCCAAGCGCTGCCGCTGTTGCAGAAGGTGACTTGGTGAAAGCGTCTCTCGCTGCCGTTTATTACATTGGTGATAACGGAAAGCGCTACGTTTTCCCAAATGAAAAGACCTATCGAACCTGGTGGTCAGGTTTCAGCTCAGTGAAAACTATCTCTGACGCTGAATTGGCTGCATTGGCTATTGGTGGTAATGCTACCTATCGCCCAGGTGCGAAACTTGTGAAAATCACAACTGATCCAAAAGTATACGTTGTTGGTGCGAACGGATCGCTCTACGCGATTGACAGCGAAGCAACAGCTGTTGAACTTTACGGATCAAACTGGAACACATTGATCGACGATGTACCAGATGCTTTCTTCACCAACTACACGGTTGCGTCAGGAACTGTATCTGCAAACCTTGGCGGTCTTGGCGTTCTTCCAGCTGGCCAGTTCGTTAAGAACGTAGCTACTGGAACTGTTTACCTTTCTGGTCAAACAGCAAACTACATGCCAACCGGTGACTTGAGCGTTGTAAAAGCCATGATGATGGCTGACGACATTTCTGAAGTTGAATCATGGATTGGTTCAGTTGCAGGGGCTCAGTCAATGGACCTCAACATGCTTGCTACTCCTGATCGAACCGGTTCACTTGAAGGTGGAGACGGAGGTCAGCAGACAAGCGGAGCGGTTACTGCTTCTGTAAAACAGAAGTCAACCGGTCTTTTGATGTCAGCTGGTGCGAACACATCACAGAATGTACAGCGTGCTGTACTTGACGTATGTGGAAACGGCCAGATGCTTGACGCATTCTCTGTTTCTACTGCGCAGGGAACTGTCAGCGCTACTGACATGATCATGTACGCGATGATCAATGGTTTGCTTTACGAGCAGGGTTCAACCACTCAGAGCAACACCGTTGTAGAGCTTGTTCCAACCGAAGGCAAGGCTACGCTTAGCGGCTGTCAGGAATTGCACCTGTTCGCTGCTAGCAGCAACACTTCAGGTCGAACCAAGCTTGTCATGACCCAGATCAAGCACAGCGGTTCTGGTGCTGCGGCTACAGAATCTGTCAACCTCGTTACTCACGAGAATGACAATGTTTCTGTAAGCGCTGACCAGCTTGCTGATGTTGCGTGGTCAAATGCTACTCCAGCTGGTGGTTCTACCCTCCAGTCAGATGGAAACATGCAGAAGGTGTTTGGTGTTCAGCAGGACATCAACAACAATGATGTTTACCTCCCAGCATTCGTTATGAAGGCTCCTGGCGCGTTGAGCGCTTCTGGTTGTGAACTTCGCCGCGATGGCACCAAGATTTCTGATTCTTACTCACAGAACGGAACCTGGTGGACTTTCGAAATCGGTGAAGCTAACCGAGTCTTCGAAGAAGGTTCTGACAGCATGGAAGTATGGTGCCGTGTAAACGGTGAAGCAGGGCAGTCTGTGACTCCTCAGCTCACTTGGCCGGCTCCTGGTTTCCACATCTACGACAATACCCGCGTAAAAGCTGGTGCTGCCTTCAATAGCAACCTGGAACTCATCGCTCCAGCTGTTATCCGAACTTCAGTTTCTGTTACTTCTTCTTTGAGCATCTCTGGTGCGTCAATCACTGCTGAAGTGATTTCTCTCACCAAGGTTACCGACAACGGTGTATTGCTTGATGACAAGAAGACTTCAGGAACCAGCAACTCACCAGTTGCTGCGTACCGCGTGAAGGTTCGTGGATCCCGCGCTAACTTGCCAAGCCTTACTTTGGCAGTAAGCGGAGCTAACGATGACACTGGCTTCTCTGGATGTCAGGTCAAGATCGGTATGCGCAAAGATGGCGCTGAATTCAGCACCACTGCTGTGAACACTGCCGACTTTGATCTCTCAAACTTCGGTGTTGAAACCGCAATCAACAATGATGGCGGTGCAGAAACCTTTGCTGTCAACGGAAACCAGAATCTTGAAGTAGGTGACCACCTCTTGCTCGTTGTTTGTGACATCACTGCTTCTGCAAATGCTTACGGAAACAATGACCAGCTCGCTATGGTGCTTGTAGCTCCAGGCGCTGCACAGGTTACCTTCAACACTGGTGGAACTGCTACTTTCCCAGCTTCAAACGTTACTGCGACAACCGTTACGATTAGTCTCTTGACTTCAATCACGGTTGCTGCAGACGGAACAACCCGTTTCCTTGTTGAAAACGGTACAAACCAGTTGCTTGGTGTTTACACCATCACTGGTCCTAGCCAGGAAGGCGTCGTCATCACCTCTATCAGCATGACTTTTGCTGTTGGTGTTGCTGGTGCGAATGCATGTACATCAGTGACCTTGAAGAATGCTTCTGGTACTGAATTGGCAACTTCGCAGTCTTTGACTGGTGCTGGAACACTGAACTTCTCTGTCAACATTTCTGTTGCGAAGAATGCTCAGTATCTCTTGCACGTTGTCTGCGTTCAGACTTCTAGCAACGTAACTGCTGGAACCCAGGCTGCTGCTACGACCCTTGCGTCTATCAGCGGTACCGGTCAGCAGAGCGGTCAGTCATTCACTGCAAATCCAGCAACAGCTGGTGCGCAGGTGAACCGTGTAGACAGCGGTACTCTTACTGCTTCACAGTCTACCAACAAGTCAAACCGCGTTGTTGGTCCAAACAAGGAATTGCTCGTGCTTGAATTCTCAACCACAGCAAGCATCCACGAAGACCAGGAACTCACTTCATTGGTGATTACCTTGGCTCCTGCAAACAATGCTTCTGTTAATGACTTGTCTACAGTCCGCGTCGCAGCAGACGGTTTGACCGGCTCTGCAGCGGTATCTGATATCTGTACTCGTGTTGTGACTGGAACAGTCCTCACTTGTACCTTCAGCAGCGATCAGTTGGTATTGAGCGCTGGTCAGACAGCTACCTTCTTCGTCTATGCGAAGGGTAACAGCTTTGGTAACATCGCTGTTGCTGGTGGAGCTGCTGCCGACACTATCACCACTTCTATCGCGGCTGCTGCAACCGATATCAACTTCAAGGGGCAGGAATCAGACGCTGCGGTAAACCCAGCGGCTGCAACCCTCACCGGTCGTGTCCTGACTCCATTCGCTTCTGACTTCTACCTGGTCAAGCAGTCTATCCCGTCAACTCTGTTGGCAGGTCAGACCAATATGGATCTCTTCCATATGGACCTCGTCGTTTCAGGTTCAACCGTTATCTTGAACTCACTTGGCATCACTTGTACAACAAATGATGCAGGCGCTCCAGCTACTGTAGATGGAACCGTCGCTTGTGATGACAATGACACAGCTGACCTTGAAATCGACAGCACGATCGTTGCTACTCAAACACTCGCAACTCGCGCCGCTACATTGACTCCAGTAGGTGGAACTACATTGACTGTAGGTACCCATGCTGGCCGTCTCCTCGTAGACAGCACAGGTTGTGGAAACAACGAAACTGTGCAGATCAACTTGGCTACCATCAACTACACAGCTAGTGATGGAACCAACACTGATACAATCCAGGGTGAAACTGTTACCGAGCCGTTCAACGCTGCTCCTGGTAACATCGTCACTGGATTCTCTAACCTCTGTGGTTAATCGTCTCATGGCGTAACTGATTCCCTAGGAATTGGTTTCCACTTAGGTAAAAGCAGCCTCCCTTCGGGGAGGCTGTTTTGCAATCTCATCTTTTTGCGCATCTTTTCGTCAAATCCCCCGTCTGACGGGGGAAATGATGCGTCGGGTGGAGATTTTATCTCCGCCCGGTATAATCTTGTCGGTCGCAGGCTTCGTCTGCGACCCGAAGGAACTAGGACGGGGACAGAGCCCACGTCCGACGGTGGAAACGATATGGTCGTGCGGAGGTTCTATCTCCGCCCGGTATAACCTTGTCGGCCGCAGGCTTCGTCTGCGACCCGAAGGAACTGGGGCGGAGACAGAGCCCCCGTCAGACGGTGCAAAACGATGTGTCGGGCGGAGGTTTAATCTCCGCCCGGTATAATCTTGTCGGTCGCAGGCTTCGTCTGCGACCCGAAGGAATCAGGACGGAGACAGAGCCCCCGTCAGACGGCGCAAAACTATGCGTCGGGCGGAGGTTCAATCTCCGCCCGGTATCGACATGAAATAGGGACGGAGACAGAGCCTCCGTCCGACCGACCGGAGCCCCGTCCTACTGGTTCATCTAATTTTATGCTATAATATTTCTAAGCCCACATCCCTTGGATGAGGGCTTTTTATGTGTCCGTCGCCACGAATTGAAAGAGAATTATCCCACGAAAGTTACTTTGTGACGATCACTGTGCTTGATTGGGTGGATGTTTTTACGTCTACCAAGTATTTCTCAATTCTGGCTGATTCTCTAAGATTTTGCATGCAAGAGAAAGGGTTGATTTTGTATGAGTATGTTTTTATGACAAATCATATCCACCTTCTTGCAAGAGCCGGTAAAAAGGGAATTGGGTTGGATAAAATTTTGAGAGATTTCAAATGCTTTACAACAAAAGAAGTCTATAAAGCCATTAAAAAAGATCATAGGAATCATCTTGTCTGGAACTTGATAGGTTCAAAAGAGAAAAAGAAGATAAATGATTTTCAGCTTTGGCAAGAAAATAACTGTCCTATTCTTATTCAATCCGAGAGATTCTTTAGGCAGAAAGCTGAATATATTTGGAATAATCCAGTGAAAAAGGGGTATGTTTTTCATCCCGAGGAATGGTTGTATAGTTCAGCGCGCCAACGTCTGAACAAGAATAATCTCATGGACTTTCCCTTACTTTGCGCAGAGTATGACGGGTAAACCCGGTTGACGAAGGAACTAGAGCGGGGACAGAGCCCCCGTCCGACAAATGGGATGGAGAAGGAGCCTCCGTCTGACGGTGCAAAACGATGTGTCGGGCGGAGGTTCCATCTCCGCCCGTTATAATCTTGTCGGTCGCAGGCTTCGTCTGCGACCCGAAGGAACTAGGACGGGGACAGAGCCCCCGTCCGACAAATGGGATGGAGAAGGAGCCTCCGTCTGACGGTGCAAAACGATGTGTCGGGCGGAGGTTCCATCTCCGCCCGTTATAATCTTGTCGGTCGCAGGCTTCGTCTGCGACCCGAAGGAACTAGGACGGAGACAGAGCCTCCGTCCGACCGGGGGCTTGGATGTAAACCCCTGACAGCAATAAAGCTGGTCCATGGGAGCAAATGAAGGGAATCGCGTGTAGTGATCAGATGGAGGTATCACTACTATGAAACGATTCTTTGTGGCCGTGTCGCTTCTCTCGTGGATTTTTTTGCCGTATACGGCATTTGCGCAAAACAGCGTGGATGATCGCGCCCTTGCTATTCTTGACGAGGAAATAGATTTCTCTCAATCTCTCTTTCCCCCTCAGGATCAGGATCTGCTCTCGCAGAGGATTGCTCAGTATCGCGCCCGCATCGAAAAAAGCGGAGCAGGGTGGATGGATTTGTGGGGGGTCTCATCGCTGTATAAAAGCATCCGGGATTTCGATCATACGCTTGCCCTTCATGCATTGATGGATGAAATCGACGCGCCGGATCTGAGCTATCGGTTGGACCGGGCGGATATCTACCTGCGGCTTGGCCAGGTCGAAAAAGCGGTTGCTGAGCTTGAGCCGCTGAAAAAGGATTGGCCTGTCCCTGAAACATTTACCTTGTTAGCTGAAGCTTATAAGGCTATGGGAGATGTGCCGCAAGAGAAAATAGATGCCCTGTACCGCGAAGGTATTTACCGCCATAGCGGCCAGTCTGATATCGTATGGGCGTTTATTGACTGGCTGGAAGATTCGGGAAGGGAAATAGAGGCTTTGCCTCTTTACCAGCAGCTTTATAAGCACTCGCCTGATCCTTGGCTTGAGCAGAAAATCGCTGATCTGCGGTCAAAGATCGTATAAAGAACAAAAACAAAAGAGCGGCTCCCGGCAAGGGGGCCGTTTTTGCTCGGATTTCTTTACTTCCGGAATGAAAACAGGTACTATTTGCATACCAAAAACTACTATGACTGATACGAAAAAATACGCGCTCATCGCCCTGATTGCTTTCCCAGTTGTGGCTCTTGTTTCCGTGCTTATCACCAGGCTTGATCAACGAGGAACGGAGCCAAATGTTCGAAATGAAGCTATTGCCATTTTGAATGAACCGATCGATTTTTCTCAAACTCTCTACCCCGAAGAGGACCGTCCTTTAGTGGTTGAGTTGTTAAATAAAGAGCGTGCCGATCTTGAATCGGCTCCCGCGGTTGAATGGGAGACGCTGGCGAATCTCGCCTCCATGTATAAAGATATTCGTGATTACCAGCATGCGCTTGAATTGTACGCGCTTTTGGATCGGGTGAATCCGCCGGACAAGTTTTACAAGCTTGAACGTGGAATGATGTATCTTGCCATGGGGAATGCCCAGCAGTCGGTCAGCGAGATTCAGCCGCTTAAACAGGAATGGCCGATTCCTGAAACGTTCACCGCTTTGGCGGACGCGTATAAGCAGCTTGAAGGAACGCCCCATTACGTGATTGACGATATCTACGAAGAAGGAATTTTCAGGCATAATAGCCAATTTGATATTGTGTGGGAATATATCCGTTGGCTCGAGGAAACAGATCGTGAGTCTGAAACCATTGAGTACTACGAACAGATTTACGCGCAGAACCAGGACCCTGCGGCAAAACAAAAAATTGACGAGTTAAAAGAAAAATATGGCTAAAACACATTGGGTCCTGTTCAGTGTCGTGGCGCTTTTTTTTGCCCCTACGCTGGTGTCTGCCTCGGATGTTACGGTGTTGATTAACCAGATTAATGACGAGCTGGTTTATCACCAAGATTACGACATTCTCGCGATGGATTTTGAGCTGAACACTTCTCAGGAGCGCATGCTTAAAACGATTGCCCTGAAGTTTGACGGCACCGCGCGGTTTGGAGCGATCGGTGAGTATACCAAGGTAAATCTCTTTGTTGACCGCGGAGCAGACGGGTTTCAGGGGACGGGGTTTGATCAGCTGCTCGCGTCCGCAAATCAGAGCGGTGACAGCTTCCTTTTCACCAATATAGATCATAAAATGAATGGCGAAGAGCGGTTCTTCGTGACAATTGAATCGGCAATATCGCCAGATAACAAACCATTGCAGCTGAAACTACAGGATATTGACTTGGATAATGATGGAGTTTACGACAGCGGTGATAAAGGCATCTTTTTTGCGGACGGCGCCGACGTCGTGTATACAAGTTTCCCAATCCCCAAAACAATTCATTTTAAATCTCAAAAGGTGGACGAAAACGCGCCTAAAGGCACCTTTGTTGGTTTGGATTACGAGCAAGGTGGATACTTTTACGGAGCCGAAGCGCATATGCTCGTGCTGAAAGGCACGGCAAAGGATCGCAATGGAGGTACGGTAACTAAGGCAGAGCTGCTGATTGGCGGCCAACGTATTCCGGTGGAAAACACAGGCATTGGTTTTGGCAGCTGGAGGGCGCTATTCATGCCGGATGAAGATGTCACCGAGACATCCGTTCGTTTGTATCTGGAAGACAGCGGACTAAGAAGCTGGACTTCTCCTGAAGTTAACCTATTCCTTGATAAGCGTCTTGTTTCAGCTTCTCGCAGCAGCTTTGCAGTTTTTGATGATCAAATCGATCTAGGCGAATCCACGACACTCATTGCGACTTTGCGCGATCACAGTGGAGAAGTTTTGCCAAACCGTTCGGTGACCATCCGCAAGACGGCTGGTGACGGTGTCGTGGAAAATGCTCCTATGATGACGAATGAAAACGGGCAAGTGCAACTACCTTTTACCGGTTCAGTTGAGGGGGAAACGAAATTTGAAGTTATCTACGAAGATGATGTTCTCCTTTCTCAAGTGGTTAAAGTGATAAAGCCTGAAGATCCTTCCTCTCTAAAACCCGGCACACTCATCAAAGGCGTGGGATCTGCCGTGTACTACTACAGCGGCCAGGGGAAACGCCATGTCTTTGTGAATGACAAAGTGTATAAATCCTGGTACGGAGATGATTTCTCTGAAGTTGTAACCCTTTCCGCAGAGGAATTGGCGGCCATTCCATTAGGCGCGTCTGTAACCTTCCGCCCGGGCACCATGCTTACTACTCCAAGCATCAATGAAGTTTATCTGGTAACCGAGGGAGCAAAATTGCGTCATATTACTTCTGAAGCGATCGCGCAGCAGCTTTTCGGCTCAACCTGGAATAAACAAATTCATGATTTCTCCGATTCGCTTCTCTTCTCGTATGAAATCGGCACGCCGATTGAATCAGCAAGCGGGATTGTGATTCCTCAGCAGTCTGATACAAGCATTACGATCGAATCGGAACTGAACGCACTTTTGTAGCACTATGCGACCGCGAAGCCGCCAGGAAAGAAGGCAGCATTGGTTTTTCTCACGCTGGTTTCTGTTGACCCTGGCGGTTTTATTTCTCCTGATTTCTGCGTCCCTCGTCAAGGAATTGATGCGAAGTTACCAGATCAAACAGGAAATCCAGGCTCTTGAACAGGAGATTACTGAATTGGAAGTGAAGACCAATGATTTTTCAAGATTTGTTGAATTCCTTAAAACGGAAAATTCATTTGAAGAGCAGGCGCGGTTAAAACTGGGACTGAAAAAGCCGGGCGAAAAGATGATCGTGATTACCGATGAACCGCCAAATGAGGAGCCCGGGCTTTTTGAGGAACCGTCGTATTCGTATAAGCAAGAGGAAGGCGCTTCAAACCCGGTTTTGTGGTGGCGCTATTTCTTTCAAAGTTGATTGAACGAAACAAAAAGCAGCCTCATCATGCGGGCTGTTTTTTGATGTATTACTCTTGTTGTCTTGTTTGAGAATGGCCTCCCGCACGCCGTCGTTGATCGCTCGTCAGCACAGGCGGGCAGGGGATGATATGTAGTCGCCTTGCTTGGTTACTGGAGACGATTAGAGGGCGTTGTGTATGAAATGGAGCCACCTGGCCCCGCCGTGCATTCTCGCTAACGCTCGTCAACACAGGCGGGCAGGGGATGTTATGTATGAAATGGAGCCACCTGGCCCCGCCGTGCATCCTCGCTAACGCTCGTCAGCACTGGCGGGCAGGGGATGTTATGTACGAAATGGAGCCACCTGGCCCCGCCGTGCATTCTCGCTAACGCTCGTCAACACAGGCGGGCAGGGGATGTTATGTATGAAATGGAGCCACCTGGCGGATTCGAACCGCCGACCTCTGCTTTACGAAAGCATTGCTCTACCAGCTGAGCTAAGGTGGCTTAAGATAATCTCTTTTTGAGGAATGAACGTCCAAAGCCTGTTTTGAAGTATTTTTCTCTCTTTATTGCGCTTTTCTGACTGGTGCATGCTTCGAAATAGACAAGGCGCATCGGTCGACGTTTTTTTGTCGCGGTAACAAGTCCATCTTGATGCGCTTGCATTCGTTGAGGCAGGTTATCAGTATAGCCAATATAGAGCATATCATCAGCACACAGCAAGACGTAGGTATAATAAAAGTCTTCCAGCATAATGATTGCTCCTTGCCCGCCGGCTCTAAGCGTGAGCGATGGGCGGAGGGTACCGGCTGAGCTACGTCGGCAAATAAAGAGAGCGCCTCTCTGCGCTCATGTATGGATAATGTAACAAAAATTTGGAGCAAAATCAAGATTTAAGGAACAGCAATCGAAAGCAAGATAGCGACAGCCGCGCCGAAAACAAAGAAGAGGATTGCCATGCGTAAACGGCGGAGTTTTACGATCAGATATTGCTCGGTCAATAATTGCGTATGGGATTTGAGCAGGTTCAGATATTCTTCGGGACTATTGAAGAGGGTGAGGAGCTGGGAAAGATCAAGCTCATTCATGTCGATGGGCAGCAGAAAGCGAGGCATGATCCAGGGCTTGAGCGTCCAGACGGAGATGATGGAAACGGTTAATGAGGTGAAAATCACCATGAGAAAGCCGACAACAGCCGTATGGTCATTTTGAAAAATCACGCTGAGCGCGTAAAAGAGCGTTGCGATGGACGCGAGCAGGAGAACAACGGCGAGGTAATGAATAGAACGCAGATAGTGCAAAAGCCCATGAAGCTCTTCCTCCATGAGCGCTTTGACTGCCAGGTGCTGCTCCGTCCAAATGAGGCCTTTTGTTTTTCGCTGCGGTTTTCGCTTGGAGACCGCAGGTTTTTTTGTTTTCGGCATTGTTTGCGAATGCGTTCTCCTGTGGAGAACTGGATATGCTATAATCTTACTACAAATACTATGCGAAGGAAACTTTTATTCATGCTGCCCTCGGCTTTGGTGTCGGTTTTTGCGATAGCTGCAATTGCTTCAGCTCAGGAGCTTGCAAAGGGGGAGCTGCATACCTGGAGTTTTGACGCTCCAACCATCGAACTTGGATATACCGTATCCACGCCGGACGATCATTTTCATGTGGGCGTTCTCCCTGGCGTGCTGAAAGGGGAAACTGATGTTACGATCAAAGTGTTCGACCATGTCGATTACATTGAAGAGAAAATTTTCCGCGTAGGCGCGACCGCTGTGGATGAACAGGAATCATCGCGGCTTCAGGTCGACTGGAACGTGCCTGACGGCATGCAGATTGTCACGCCGATTTACGAATTTGATATCAAAGGAGCGGCGGATCTCTATGATCCGTCCTTGCCGCTTTGGCTGCGCGTTCATTATCCCGCCGCAACACAGGTCAACCGCGGTGTCTACTTCTGGGACAAAGGCAGACAGGAATGGGTTGCTATCCCAACCACGGATCATAAAGCAGATCAGTCGCTGCGCGCGGCTATTCATTTGACCTATGCCCCTATGGCTGTTCTCTCCGAAATTATTCCAACGGAAGGCGAAGCAAGCTGGTACCGATATCACAATTGCAACTGCGCGGCTTCACGGCATTACCCGCCTGGAACATTGCTTGAAGTGACCGACCTGCATACGGAGAAAAGCGTTATCATCGAGGTAAATGACTACGGACCTGAGGAATGGACCGGGCGCATTATTGATCTTGATTTGTTCGCTTTTGAGCAGCTTACCGAAAAATGGCGCGGACTGACGCAGGTCCGGGTGGTTCCTTATCTGATGGACGAAACAACGTTTGAAAATGAGGGGTTGCCTAATTTATACGGAGTACAAACGGAAGACAGTCTATGATTCACTTTAAAGGCGTCAGCAAATCGTACCCAGGAGATGTTCATGCGCTGCTTGATGTGAGCGTGCGCATTCAGCCAAAGGAATTCGTCTCTCTCATCGGCCAAAGCGGTGCGGGGAAAACAACGTTTTCAAAGCTGCTTATCGCTCAGGAAAAACCAAGCAAAGGGCAGATCATTGTAGGAGGCTGGGATATTACGGACATCAAGAATTACGAAATTCCGTATTTGCGAAGGCAGATCGGGGTCGTCTACCAGGATTTCAACCTGCTTGAAGGAAAAACCGTTGAAGAAAACGTCGCCTATGCGCTGGAAGTGGCCGGCATGCCAAAGAAAAAGATCAAACAGGTGACCGAGCCATTGCTGAATATCGTCGGGCTTGGAGGAAAAGGGAAGCGGTATCCTAATGAAATCTCTGGCGGAGAATCGCAGCGCGTGGCCATTGCCAGAGCGCTTGCCCATCGTCCAAAGATTCTTATCGCGGATGAACCAACCGGAAATCTTGATACGATCAATGCGCAGGAAATATTGGATCTGCTGAAAAAAATCAATGAATTTGGAACGACCGTCATTTTAATGACGCATGACCGCGATATCGTGAATTCACTGCGCCGTCGCGTGATCGTGATGGAACATGGCCAAGTTGTCCGCGATCAGGAAGCCGCGAAATATTCTCTCTAATTTTCTATGCTTACATTTCTCTCCAGAACGGCAAAATACGCGCTCCAGGATTTCTGGAGAAATTTCTGGCTTTCTTTAATCACCGTCACGGTCGTTCTTCTTGCTCTGTTCAGCTTCAACAGTTTGATTTTGATTCGAACCATCAGCGAATACACCCTGCAGACCATTGAAAAGAAGATCGATGTCAGCGTTTTTATCAATCCGGGTGTTGAGGAAACCGCGATTCTTGATCTTCGCTCACGGCTGCTTGGCTTGCCGCAGGTAAAGGAAGTGATTTATATCTCTGCTCAGGAATCGCTTGAGTCAATGATCAACCGCCATCAATCCGATCCGGTTATCATTCAATCCCTGCAGGAGCTTGGGGAGAACCCTCTTGGCGCGCAGCTGATTGTCCAGGCGCAGAGCACGCAGGATTATGCGCCGATTGTAAGCCTGCTTGAAGAGGACCGTTATGATGCTGTTGTGGCGGACAAGAGCTTTGACGAACATACTTATATTATTGAGCGAGTTTCAACGATCAGCGAGCGGGTACGAAGTATTGCCACCGTTTTTACGGTTCTGTTCACACTTATTGCCGTTCTTGTGGTATTTAATACGCTTCGTATCATCATCTATACGCATCGGGATGAAATCGCGATTATGCGTTTGGTGGGGGCAACCAACTGGTTTATCCGTTTTCCGTATATCTGGGGAAGCATTTTATACGCGGTCTTTGCCATGGCAATCTTCATCGGCATCTGGTATCCGATTCTTGGATTTATGCAGCCGTATATCAATGAACTGTTTGTGGATACAGCCGCAATAGATCTGGTTGCGTTTTTCAACGTAAACTTTCTCTACCTTTTCGGTTTGCAGCTTGGCGGGTTGATTCTGCTGCTAAGCATTGCAAGCATTTTGGCCACGCGGAAGTATTCTCGCGTTTAGCATCTATGGTTGAACTAGCCGGGCAATTTCGGCAGTACTTCTTAATACTGCATGTACTTGGCGTTGTGATCGGCTTTGGAGCGGCGATTGTGGCGGATACGTTGTTTTTCCGTTTTCTCAAGGATATGCGGATCTCCCGGTTTGAAGCAAACGTGCTAAAGAATGTTTCCTACTCGGTATGGTTTGGGCTCTTCCTCGCTATTGTTTCCGGCGGTTTGCTGTTTATGGCCCATCCGGCAGCCTTGCTTGCTTCAGATAAGTTCATCGCTAAACTGCTGATTCTCCTGGTTGTCATCATAAACGGATTGATTCTTCATTTCCGCATCCACCCGACCTTAACGAGAATTTATTTTGGAAAACGCCATACACCGCAGAAAGCGGAGTTGGCAGGCGGAACAAGAATGGCATTTCTTTGCGGAGCGATTTCCGTCACATCCTGGTTTAGTGTTTTCCTGCTCGGTATGCTTCCGCGATCATTTTCGGCATCGTTAGCAGCCATCTTAACAGTCTATCTGGCCACCCTGGGGGCGGCCGCCCTCTCCGCTCTCGGGGTTCAGAGATATCTGAAGACCAGGTGATTCTATGCGCAATCATCGTAAAACAAATCTTGATCTTGTCCGCTATCTCAGCTTGCGCCCCAAAGAACGGCTGCAAATTTTTTTGAGCATGGATCATGATTTGCGCGCCCATGTGATGCTTCGTTTGACAAAGCGCATTCAGCGCGATCTTGCACGGCAGCTTCCTGATGAAGACTTGATCGATGTATTGGAGCACCTTGATCCTGATGAGGCAACGGATCTTATTCAGATTTTGCCCCCGGAACGCCGTTCCAATATTATTCTTCGGTTAAGCGAAACGCTTAGAAGCGGAGTCGAATTGCTCGCCAAGTTTGATCCGAAAACGGCAGCCGGTTTGATGCATATCGACTATATTCTGGTGAGTGACACAGATAAAGTTTCCACCGTGGGAAAAAAGTTTAAGGCACATGAAAAGCGGACCGGCAGAGCGCCGGTTATTGTTGCCATGAGAGACGGCAAGCTCGCCGGTATCGTCCCTGTGCATGAACTTGTTTTTGCGAGGTCTACGCAATTTGTAAGAAAATTCGTTAAAAAAATCCCCGCTGTTTTTCATGATGCAGAACTTTCCTCGGTGCTAAAAACGTTCAAACAGAATCCGCATGCCAAGGTTGTTGTTATCGGCAATCATGGAAATGTTCTTGGGATCATCTATTCAGACGATGTCTTACGTGCCATGGAAGAATTGGAATCGGCTTCTTTGTATGATTTCGCCGGTGTCCATGATGAGGAGTCCGTCACGGACAGAGCTCTTGTTAAAGTTCGATTCCGCTATAAATGGCTGATGATCAATCTTGCCACGGCATTTCTCGCGTCGTTTACTGTCCGGCTTTTTGACGAAACCATTTCTAAGTATGTTTTGCTGGCTGTGTATATGCCCATTGTCGCGGGTATGGGAGGGAATGCGGCGACCCAGACGCTGGCCGTGCTTGTGAGAGGAATCGCGCTGAAAGAAATCGATTTAAAACATTGCTGGCGGCCCTTGTTAAATGAAATCGGCGCGGCGTTGGTGAACGGATTGATCAATGGCATCCTGGTTGCAGCTGTGATTCTTCTGCTGAATCAGGATATCAAGCTGGCTTTGGTTCTTGGTATCGCAATGATTTTTAATCTCATTGTGGCGGCCATTTTTGGAACCCTTGTGCCGCTTGTGATGCAAAGAATTGGAAAGGACCCCGCCGCGTCCGCGACGATCTTTATCACCACAGCTACGGATGTCTTAGGTTTTCTGCTTTTTCTTGGCCTGGCGACGATCATACTCTGACAGGATTGACTTTGCATTACAGGGCATGTAACCTGTCATGTAGAAAAAGCTTGGCGCATTGCCTTGCTTTTATTTGCTCTAGGCTCACAAAAGAACATCGCTTATTGCTCGCTCCCGGGTCGTCTTCCGCCTAAGGCGGACTGCCGCTATTATCATTTATATTAGGCAGAATGGTAGGATCTGGGAATATGTATATCACAACTCAATATTGCTCCCGGGTCGTCTAATAGCCCTCCTTCGGCGGGTAAATAGGACACCAGGTTTTCCTGCCTGCCGGCAGGCAGGGGTCCTGGATCCATATGGTATGTTCTATGTATATATTCTCAGAAGCAGAGAAAAGCGGCCGTGGTCATATGTTGGTTGTACATCAGATATTGATCGCAGGTTTAAAGAGCATCAGCAGGGCAAAGTGAGATCAACAAAAGGATATAGGCCTTTAGATATAGTCCATACTGAACCATTTGAAAATGAGAGCGATGCCAGAAATCGTGAACTATATCTAAAGTCCGGTATCGGACGAGAAGAAAAGAAACAACTTATTGCTCGCTCCCGGGTCGTCTAATGGTAGGACACCAGGTTTTGGTCCTGGGTATCGGGGTTCGAGTCCCTGCCCGGGAACCATGTGAAAACCGTCCAAGAAGGACGGTTTTTGCTTTACGGGATCGTGCTATCCTCGACAAAATCTGGATTTTCTGCCATACTCGCTCCATGCATGTCGCAGAGACGACATGTCTTTTTCTTTTACGTCTCGCATCTCAATTCTTGTAACTCATAACTTGCCACCCGCAACCACTCTATGGAAATCCGTAATATCGCCATCATTGCGCACGTGGACCACGGTAAGACAACCATTACCGATGCTTTGCTGCGCCAGACTGGCATGATCAAAGAAGAAAACCAGTCGATGGATTCAAACGCGCTTGAGCGGGAACGTGGGATTACGATTTACGCGAAAAATGCGTCTCTCTTTTATAAGGATACCAAGATCAACATCGTGGATACGCCGGGGCACGCGGATTTCGGGTCAGAGGTTGAGCGTGTTCTGCGATCGATCGATTCGGTTGTGCTGGTGGTAGACGCGCAGGAAGGGCCCATGCCGCAGACAAAATTCGTTTTGAAAAAGTCTCTTGAGTTAGGGTTGAAGCCGCTTGTGGTGATCAATAAAATCGATAAACCCGCTGCACGGCCGGAGGAAGTGATCAATGAGATCCTCGAAGTCTTTATTGATCTTGGCGCCAATGATGAACAGCTTGATTTTACAACCGTTTACGCGATCGGCAAGGAAGGTATTGCCAAACGTTCGCTCGATGGGCAATCGGATAATATGAACCCGCTGCTTGACGCGATTCTTGAAACAGTCGCGCCGGCACCCTCTGAAACGGACAAGCCTTTGCGCATGCAGCCATTCAATCTGGCCTACGACAATTACCTTGGGCGCATGGCTGTGGCGCGCGTATATGAAGGAACAGTGAAGGAAAAGCAGCAGGTATTCGTTAAGCGCGTTGACGGAACCCAGTTCAAAGGCAATATCGTCAAAATCTTTACCTTCCATGGATTCGCCAAAGAAGAAGTGAAAGAAGCGCATGCCGGCGACATTGTCATGATTGCCGGTTTGCCGGACATTTTCATCGGCGATACCGTTTCTGATGTCGAAGACGCGGAGCTTTTGCCGCATATTAAGATTGATCCTCCGACAATCTCGCTTGGATTCATGGTAAACAGCTCGCCATTTGCCGGGCGCGAAGGAAAGTATGTGACCAATTCCCAGCTCAAAGAGCGCCTTGAAAAAGAGCTTGAAATCAATGTCGGACTGAAGATCGACTTCAGCCAGAAAGACAGTTATACCGTTTACGGACGAGGGGAAATGCATATTGCGATTTTGCTTGAGAATATGCGCCGGGAAGGGTATGAGGTGCAGGTGTCCCAGCCGCACGTTATTCTCAAAGAAGAAAACGGGCAGACCCTAGAGCCGTTTGAAGAGCTCACTATAGACGTGCCCGAAGAAATGACAGGGAAAGTCATTGAAAAAATCGGCAAGCGCAAAGGCATCATGACGCAAATGAAATCAGCGCATGGAACGACTCGCCTTGTCTTTGAAATTCCAACGCGAGGGCTGCTTGGTTTGCGCCATGAATTCATTATCGATACCCGCGGCGAAGGTATTATGGCTTCGCGCGTGATTGATTTCCGTCCGCATGTCGGAGAGATTGAACGCCGCGATGTCGGCTCTATGATATCCATGCTTTCCGGCAAAGCGCTTGGATACGCGTTGGATAATCTGCAGGATCGGGGAACCCTCTATATTGGTCCGAATGTGGATGTGTATGAAGGCATGGTGATCGGCGATGTCAGCAAAGGCGAAGATATGTTCGTTAATCCAACCAAAGGAAAGCAGCTGACCAATATGCGCGCTTCAGGCTCTGATGATGCGCTCAAGCTGACTCCTCCCACTCCGCTGACCATTGAAACCGGGCTTGAAATCATGTCTGAGGATGAACTTCTTGAGATTACGCCTGAATCGGTACGTCTTCGAAAGAAGGAGCTGAAGCGGTAAACGCTGCCAGAGGTTTCCAAACATTTCCAGATATTACCAAACTTCGTCAGAGTGGTTTGGCAACGTTTGGCGCATTTGGCGCTCATCTGGAAATGTTTAACGGTGTTTATCCACTTTGACAGGAGCTGTTCCTTTGGGTATTCTGCTGCCATATGAAGGTCGCAAACCCGACAATGCCGTTGCCACTCTTGTTCAACATCGCTGTTGCGGGGATTATTGCGTTTATTGTGTTCCTCTTTCGGGACGGGCTTAGCGCGTGATTGTATTTTCTTCTCGCTCTAAGCCCGCTCTGGAAGCGGGCTTTTTTCTTGCCGGCAAGCAAATGCTTACCGGCACGATTCAGGCAAGAAAATTCCATCCACTATCGAGGGGGACACGTGCATTCGGAACAAACGGTATCCATTGCCGAAGTGCTGCTCTGGCTCCATCTGGTCACGACCAAGGTGAGAGGCCTGAGCATGCGCTCGGTGCTGACGGAAGGACGGCTTATCACTTCAACGGGAGAGGTCAGCACGCCTGACCACCTGGCCTGGCTGCGAGACATGCAGCTGGGGGCATCGGAGGTGGTCGTGCTTGACGGCGATCATCCTGTCGAGGCGCTGCTCTTGAGGAGTGATCTCATCGACGAGCTCGTTGCCGAGCTGCTCTCGGGCAAGACGAGGCTGACATTCTTTGAGACGCGCCAGGGCAGCAACGAGGAGAAGCTCGGGCTGGCGATGGCGGCTCGCATGGGCATTTCGCCTGAGCAGTTTTGGGCTCTTTACACCCAGGACAACGATCCGCAGCGTTCGCATTATGGCAGCAAGCTCGTGCAGCGCCGCCTTATGAGGGAGGCGGGTCTCTCGCATTTGTTCCTGCCCTTCACCGAATGTTCCAAGCGCGAGCGGGAGCTGACCAAGGCGATCGTGCTCATGCAGGAGGTTTCGGGACAGTCCCGGGTGCTGATCCGTGTCGACGGCGAAGCCACCGGCGACGGGCAGGCGGTCTTTCCCGATCTGAGCGTGGCGGAGGTACTGAAGACGCTTGAGCGCTTCAAATCTCCCGTGCTGCTGGTGGAACCCTACTGCAAGAAGCATACCCCGATCAGCGTGCTCGCCTGCCTCAACGACAGGGAAGTCATCGTACGCGGAGTGACTGACCAGCTGATGTACCGCAAGAGCGGGGAGCAGATCCATTCCGCCGGCAATCTGCTGCTGGACGGCAGTCTTGACCGGTGGCACCTTGGGGCGCGCATGGCTCAAACAGCCAAGCTCCAGGCGGTTCCCTTCCTTGAGGAACTCCGCGAATACGGGGTCCGGGGATGCGTTTCCGTGGATTTGCTGGCATTCGCCGATGGAAGCTGCACCATTACCGAAGCGAACCTGCGCAAGACCAATGGCTCCTATGCCAATGATCTTCGCATGCAGATGCGCGCGCGTCACGGCGAGTGCGTGACGAGCTTGTCCATCTTCAAGCCGCGGCGGCCTGGGATCAACGATTTCCGGTCCCTGCAGGATCAGCTGGGCAGTCTCATGTACGATGGCCGCAAGCCGCTGGGTCTTGTGCCCGCGGTGACCACCATCCTGCCGGACCAGTGCCATGTGGGAGTGATCGCTCCCACGCTGGCTGACTGGCAGGAGCTCATGCGGGAGGCCTGGCAATTCCTCGACTGCGAAGGAGAGCCGCCGCTGGTGATCAAGCCGCAGCCGTCTGAAATTCAGGCGGTGCCGGTGATGAACTGAGAACCGGGGAGGGGGCTTTGGCAACGAAGCCCCCTCCCGCAGGCACTTGACTGTTTCATGCATTCAAGCGCAGTATAAGAAAGAATTTGGCTGATCGTTTCCACATATCTATCTGTTGTTCTCGTCTCGACAGATATGTATACACCAACGGAACTGCGCCTTTTAGAAGCAGAATACAAAGGAATAAAGGGGGTAACGTTACTCGACCAGGGAAATCCGGGTCCCGCAGTCGCGATTTTTGCCGTTACGCATGGCAATGAAATCTCGGGTTTTGACGCATTAGCGTATTTGCTGGAAGAAATAGAGCTGGACCGCCGGGAAATCAATGGCAGGATTTTTCTTGTCGTCCATAACCTGGAAGCTTATAAGCAGTATCGGCTTGAATCAGAAAAACGCATGCTTGCCGACAATGAATTCCGTTATCTTGACGTGAATCTCAACCGTATTTACGACGACGCATCTTTTGCGGATGAATCGCTCTCTGGAATGTATGAGATGCAGCGCGCCAAAGAAATATCAACCATCATCCCTGAGTGCGACTATGTGCTTGATTTGCACTCAACCAGCCGGCCATCAGACCCCATGCTGATTGCTGGAACAGGACAGGAGGATCAGCGGATCGCCGATCAGCTCTATTTCTACCGTCATATTCTTGACATTTTCGATAAAATCCCCGGAAAACCATTGCTTGACTATGCGAAGCGGTACGGGAAAAGAGGTCCTGAAACGGTTGCCATTGCTGTTGAATGCGGGTCGCATTTTCAGTCGGCAAGCAAATATTGCGCAAGAAAAACCGCCTTGCGATTCCTGCAGGCAACAGGTGCCGTGCATGTCATGGATATCGAAGCTCCGGAGTATTTCAAGGTAACGAAATATATTGTCAAACGTAATTTGCTTCCGAAATTCCCGGATTTCAAATGGGTGCATGCCTGGAGCGGGTTTCAGTCAGTGGAAAAAGGCACGGTGATTGCCACGGAGAACGGGCAAGCGCATGTCGCGGATGACGACTATGTCCTTATTATGCCTACAGCTAGTCCCCGGCCGGGCGGCGATGGCGTGTATCTTGCAAAAACCATCATTCTATAAATGAAGGCGCCACCTATTGCAGTGGCGCCCGTGGGCCCTCCTTGTGCGAGTTCTGTTCAGTACTGGCGAGGCTTGCGGATGCGGCGGCGCGAGCGAAGACGGGATAGCGCCTTGCGTCTTGCCGCCGGAAGCGGCAGGAAGCGCAGTGCCAGTGTCTTGGCGATCAGGCGGTTGCTCTCGGCGCGTATCAGGCACAACATGGCTTTGCGTTTCAATTTTCATCCTTTCAGCCAGGGTGAACTGATTTCATGGTATACTTTGCGCATTATGAACGTCAATGCAACGGTTCAGAAACAAGGCTGGCTTCCGTTAAAAACAAGCCGCCAATTCGCCTATCTGGCTGTTTTACTAAACGGCGCCTGCGTACTGATTGTTGAAATTGCGGGAGCAAGGCTGCTTGCGCCCTATTTTGGAACGGCTTTATTCATTTGGACGAGCGCGATCAGCGTGGTGCTTGGCGCGCTTGCATTCGGCTATTTTCTAGGGTCAAAGCTTGCTGTTCGCGAAGCGCTCACGCCACTGATCGCCAAGTGTTTTGCCGCCGCTTCCGTGCTGACATTTGCCACTCCGTACCTTGTCTATACATTTGGAGATGTCGTGCCTTCTTTGGTCACAGGAGAATCATTTTCGTTGGGGGTCTTTTTCTTTGCGCTGGTGGGGTCTTTGATTTCGCTCATGCCTTCAGGTATTTTTTTCGGCACCATCAGCCCGCTGATTATTGAAATGCTAGGGCGCGATCATCCGCATCCCGGCGGAATATCGGGCAATGTCTTTGCTATTTCCACGCTTGGCAGTATCGCGGGAGCAATTCTCACGCCTGTGGTGTTATTTTCTCTTTTGGGCACGCATAATTCTTTCGTCCTGGTCGCATGCCTGCTCATGCTGCTTGCGGCATGCTATGCCTCGAAATTCCGATATGCGGCGCTTTTGGCCGCGATACTGCTGGCCGTGATTGGATGTTTGACCCGGCCTAATCCGCTTGAGACAAGCGGGGTTGTGTACGCGCAAGAAACCCCGTATCAGCATATCCGCCTTTTTGACAGAGGGGATCGATACGAGCTGGTTTATAATGCGGGGTTTGGAATTCAATCCGTTCATCCAAAGGAGACGCATTGGACGGGCAGCTATTGGGATTGGCTGGCTCTTATTCCGCTTTTACGTAATGAAACGGAAAAGCATGCCGCCGTTATCGGCGTAGCCGGGGGCGCGGTTCCCCGTATTTGGCAGGCGACAAGGGCCGGGGCATCGCTTGCCTCCGTTGATGCCGTTGACATTGATGGAGCTGTTTTTGACGTGGTCAGGGAATATCTGGACGCGGATTTATACGGCATGAATGCAATTGTGAAAGATGGAAGAGGGTTTCTGGCGGCAACGGGAAAAACCTATGATGTGATTTTTGTCGATGCCTATGTGAACGAGTATCAGATCCCATTTCATCTGGCGACCGTGGAATTTTTCCAGTTGGCTGGCGAGCGGCTCACTTCTGAGGGGATTCTCGTTTTAAACGTTGCCTTGGGAGGGGAAACGCCGCTTTCAAAAACCATTGCGAATACGGTTGCGTCAGTATATGAATATGTCTATCAAATAACAGGAAACACGTCTTCAAATGCAATCATTCTCGCGTCCCGTGAGCCGATTGATCTTACGCATCTTGATGCATTGGTTAAGGAGGCGGGGATCCCGTCCGTGAATCTTTCCGCTGCGCGCATGAGCTACATTGACGGACGATCTGTTTTTACGGATGATTATGCCCCGGTTGAGCTTTTCTCTGATTTTTCTTTGTTCTAGGGTATGAACATGAAAAGAACAATTTTGTTGATGACCCTTCTTGCCGTTGCTCTGCTTATTGGGAGTTTTGTCCTGCTTTTGCGGCCGTATTTTATCGGCATTCGTCCTGCCTGGTTTCCCTCTGAACGCGTATCGTCTGATTGGGCGGCATTTGTTCCGCTGAAGAATAGTCCGTTTACCACCGCGGAAAACGTGGAGATTTCTTTGTTTAACAATGATGTGAAGAATCCGCGCGTGATGATTGAAGATCAAACGGGAAATGTGCTGGTTAGCGAACCGTCAATTGGAAGAGTCAGTTCCATTTCAAAAGCAGGCGAGCGGGTTACCTTGATTGAAGGGCTTTTGCAGCCGCATGGACTCGCATTGCGGGATGGTTTTCTCTATGTCGCTGAGACTGCGCAGGTGCTTCGTTATGCGTATGACGGTGTAACCGCGGCTGATCCTCAGGTTCTGCTTTCGCTGCCTTCAGGCGGACGCCATTGGACAAGAACCATTGGGTTCGGGCCGGATGACGGTTTGTATATTTCCATCGGCAGCAGCTGCAATATCTGCCTTGAAGAAGATTGGCGCCGTGATAAAATCCTTCGTTATGATCTGCAAACGCAGGCGCTTGAAGATTATGCCGTTGGTTTGCGCAATGCGGTCTTTTTTGCCTGGCATCCTGAAACCGGGGAGCTCTATGCGACAGAAATGGGGCGCGACTGGCTTGGCGATGATCTTCCACCCGACGAGCTGAATAAGATTATCGCCGGCGGCAACTATGGATTCCCATACTGCTATGGAAAGAACGTGGTTGACCCGGAATTCAATCAGTCTGAAAAATGCGCATCTTCTTTTGGTTCGCATTACGATTTTACCGCGCATGAAGCGCCTCTTGGTATTGATTTTCTCAATGGAGACATCATTGTCGCGCTCCATGGCTCATGGAACCGCAGCGAGCCGGTCGGGTATGAAGTCATCCGCTTAACGGAAACATCAGGGTATCAGGAACGAGAAACCATTCTTTCAGGATTTTTGCGGCAAGATGGATCGTCTATTGGCCGCCCCGCAGGCATTCTGACCCTTTCTGACGGAACCGTGCTTGTTTCCGATGATAAGGGGGACGCGGTGTATCGGCTCCATTTTCTTGAAACATTATGATGAACCGGGTGTTTTCCGCGTCCAATTCCGTGCTTTCCGGTGCCTTTGTGATTGCGGCCGCCGGATTACTCAGCCGTCTGCTTGGGCTGTACCGCGACCGCCTCCTGGCAACAACCTTTGGCGCCGGTCCGTCGCTTGATGCCTACTACGCCGCGTTCCGCATTCCTGACTTCATGTTTCATTTGCTGGTGCTTGGTGCTTTGTCTGCCGGGTTTATTCCATTGTTTACGGAATATTTGCAGGTCTCCAAAGAAAAAGCTTACCAGCTTGCACAATCGGTCCTCACATTGCTGTCTGTCTCATTAATCCTGCTTTGTTCTTTGCTTTTTGTGTTTTCACCTCAGCTTGCAGGGTTGGTTGCGCCGGGATTTGACGCACAGACGGCCAATGCGGCTGCGCATTTGACCCGCATAATGCTGCTCAGCCCGATTCTGCTTGGCATAAGCGCTGTTTTTGGAGGAGTCCTGCAAAGCTATCGACGCTTTTTGGCTTATTCCATCGCGCCGATTCTCTACAATGCCGGCATCATCTTCAGCATCTTCTTTCTGGCGGGGGATATGGGAATCGACGGCGTCGCATGGGGCGTGATCCTGGGCGCTGGGCTGCATTTGATCTGGCAATTTGTTGTTGCCATGAAAATCGGCTGGGTCTGGCAATTGAAACGGTTCTGGCAGCCGGCAGGCATTAAGGAAATCATCAGGTTGATGGGGCCTCGCGCGCTCAGTCTCATGATCCTCCAGCTGAATCTTCTGGTGATGACGATTTTTGCGTCCAAACTTTCAAGCGGGAGCGTGTCTATTTTCAACTTCGCGAATAATCTTGCTCATGTGCCGGTAGGGTTGTTCGGTATTTCTTTTGCCGTTTCTGTTTTTCCGTTCCTTTCCGAACAAGCCGCGCAAAAAGATGTCGCGCGATTCACCGACAGTTTTTGGAAGACCTTCGTGCAGATTCTGTTTTTTGTCCTTCCTTCATTAGTGCTCTTTATTTTGCTTGACGAGCAAATTGTCCGGCTTGTCTATGGCGCAGGCGAATTCGATTGGCAGTCGACACTTACAACGGCGCGTGCGCTTCTCTATTTGGTACCAGCCATGTTAGCCCAGTCGCTGCTGCCATTGCTGACGAGAAGTTTTTACGCGCGAAAAGATACACTGCGTCCTTTTTATGCGGCCGCGGGAGGGTTGTTGGTTACAAGCGTCTGCGGCTGGTTTTTTACGCGGGAAGCGGGTGCTTCCGTTGAATTGCTTTCGCTGGCGTACAGCCTTGGCAGCTTAGCGCAGGCAGGCTTTTTACTTTATCACGAGTATCCGGCCCTTTCCTGGGTCAAGGAAACAATCTTTGCTTTGCTGCTCGCTGCCGCGGCGATGGTTTTGACATTGCAGACCGCAAAAATCGTAACCGGTCCATTTATCAACCTCCTGACGGTTCGAGGCGTATTCTTTCACTTTTTAATTCCTGTTTTCGCCGGAACAATTGCGTATCTGGGCTTTCTTAAGCACGCTCATTTACCGCTCTACGAGGAGTATGAAAAAACGTTGATTCGCCGTTTGCGTCTCTTTGAACGCCGTGTTCTGCCCGAAGTGGCGAAAGGAGAAGAGGATTTGCTGTAGTTTTAGAGAAGAAGCATAGCTGTGGGGCTTGACAAAGTCTGTGGGGTTTGTCACCATCACTTGTCGTAGGCTGCAAGCCCGCGATCCTCAAAGTCCATGCAGGGACGAAGGGGTTCATTCTCAATCCGTTTACCAAAAACCCCGGATACGCGAGTTTGGTCCGGGAAAATGGCTCATCTCTCGCCATCGGGATGCCGTTCCTGATGAAACAAGCCGACAATCCTTATATCCCGCGGCTTCGGTCATCGACCGGGGCGACAAAAGCACCAATGGCTGGTGTCTGCTGCTAGGCGGGCTCGTTCCGTCAGCGTTATCCTGTGCAGCCAGGGTAGAGCTGGAAAATCCTCAATGCATATACTCCGCTTCTCCCAAATGTGTCTGTTC
This sequence comes from uncultured Gammaproteobacteria bacterium, assembly GCA_964503955.1. GTDB lineage: Bacteria > Patescibacteriota > Patescibacteriia > VMEV01 > CAYQCH01 > CAZDCG01. Next base: position 13,796 of record CAZDCG010000001.1, on the reverse strand, counting down.
ACGGGCGGAGTAAGGTGGGGTGCAAAAAACCCCGGGTCGTGATCGCCAAATCACGTAAATCCCTTAACGGCATCCGCATATTCTGCGGATGTTCCCTCCGGACCCCGATGGGGAGGGAAGCCTGCGGTTCGCCTCGTGGCGTGCCGTAAACGAAAAGGTCCGAGCCAAGACCTGGCAACAGGGTTGGTGTGTGGGTGTTCCGGTGTCAGGGTACTTTCCCGGCGCCGTAACAAATTAAAATGCATTACAGTGTTTTTACAGAGCCCGTTTGGAAGCAATTCCTGACGGGCTTGCATTATTTTATGACGAGGTTACTGCATTTGACTTGCCCGTCGGGCAGATTATGTGTGCGGACGGGGACAGAGCCCCCGTCCGACATGAACGTGCCTCCTCAGTTACCGTCGTTGTCAAAATGCACGGCTTTTTTATTTTTCAAAAACATCCTCTCCATCGTCATCCCCGCGGATTGTTCCGTTCGCCGCAGGCGTCAATTTGTTTGGCCAGCGGGGATCTCAAAGTTTTTATGTATCAACACCGTTTTTACGTATACATCATGACCAATAAACCCAATGGTGTTTTGTATATCGGCGTTACAAAATATCGCGCGACAGGTTTGGGAGCATCAACAAAAAGTGAATAAGGGATTCACAGCCAGATACTGTTTAGATAAACTGGTGTATTTCGAAGAAATTCCATCTATTGAAGGAACCATTATGAGGGAAAAGCAGCTAAAAAGATGGAATCGCGGTTGGAAGATCGAGTTGATTGAAAAGGCCAGTCCTAACTGGGAGGATTTATCCGAGGAACTTTGAGACCCCCGCTGGCAGTGGTTTTGGCTTGATGCGCAAGGAGAGGTTTATCCGCGGGGGTGACGCGATGAAGAAGGGCGCACTATGAAGTAAAAGGAATATGATTGAAGGGCGGGGTGGGCAAGGATTCTAGCCAACGAGTTCTTCTATCTCTTTTTCATTCAGTTTTTTATACTTCCCGCTTGGCAAATGGCCGATCTCATATTGGCCAACGCGTCTGCAATAAAGATCTACGACTTCATTGTGCAGCGCTTTGAACAAGGTGCGGATATGTCGCTTATTTCCTTCGCGCAAAACGATCCGGTAGGTCTTTGGTCCCTTTTCCCGGATGGAAATCACCTCGTAAAATTCTTTGTCATAGTTAATGCCTTTGCGAATGCGTTTAAGATCCAGATCGGAAAGTTCTCTACGCGCTTTTACATGGTATTCTCTTTCGACTTTGTTTGAAGGATGCGTGAGTTCATACGAAAGCTCGCCGTCGTTGGTGAGAATCATCAGACCGCGCGAGTCTTTATCCAGACGGCCGGCTGGGAAAAGCCTGTATTCTTTTGGGAGATATGAAGTGATATTCCGTTCGCCTTTGAATCGTCGATTAGTAGCTGTTACGCCTTTCGGTTTGTTGAACGCGAAAACAACTTTTTCTGCACTTTTGACGCTCAGGTCTTGTCCTGAAACAACCACCTCGTCTTTATCAGGATCAACTTTTTGGCCGATCACGGCAATAACGCCGTTTACTTTGACGCTGCCTCCTTTGATCAGGCTTTCCGCTTTGCGGCGGGAAGCGATTCCTTGGTCGGCGAGGTATTTTTGGAGCCGCACTTGCATAGTTTGTATGGCAAAGAAAAGTCATCTACAATCGGTATAGAGCTTTATCATAGAGCAAATATGGTGGAATTCAAAGGACATCTGGGCGCTGATACTGAAGGACGATCCGTGAAGGTAACCATTGCCTCAGGACCCATTATTATTGAAGACGGCAAGGTTCTGCTGGATAAACATGGAGAAGACGGCTTTTGGAAGTTTCCGGGAGGTCGCCTGCGTGACGCAGAATCCATGCACCAGACAGCTATGCGGGAAGCAAAAGAAGAGCTGGGGATTGATGTGGAGCTGGTAAGAGGGCCTTTCGTTGTTGCTTTTGAGCGGGAAGACGGAGGCGTAAAAGAACATGTGATTTTGATTCATTATCTGGCTCTGCGGCGGGGAGATATCACTCCCGGTCGAGATGTTACTGAGTGGGGGTGGCATGATATCAATAATCTGCCTGACGACTGCGCTCCCAATGTGAAGCTCGCGGTGGATTACTTTTTGGAACCAATGGACGTTACATAAATTTTTTCTACCTCCCCCGGCCCCTCCTGAACCAGGAGGGGAGAACGTTATGTATCGCTTTAATGATCCGAGGTCAAAGCACCTCCGCCGCCAGATTCGCTCGCGAAGTACCGAGTATGAAAAAATTTTGTGGGAATACCTTCGTAGAAAGCAGATAAGAGGATTGAGGTTTAGGCGGAATTACCAGATTTTGAACTATTATGTGGACTTTTATTGTCCTGCGGTGAGGCTTGCGGTCGAGGTTGATGGAGAAATTCATCGTCAGCGTAAAAGCTATGATCTTTCCAGAGATGATCAGATCCAGTCGCTTGGAATTACCGTCTTCCGATTTAGGAACGATGAAATAGTGAATGATGTTCATGAGGTTTTGAACAAAATTGAACGGTTCATAGATGCACATCCCCCTCTTGGCACAGGAGGGGGATCATAGGGGGAGGTATTATGCATGCTCAAATCATCAAGCAAACCGAGTTGTTTGTCCGCTCCAGGCTCTCGGGGGAATCTTCCGGGCATGACTGGTGGCATATTCATCGTGTTCGCAATAATGCGCTGGAGATCGCCCGGTATGAGACAGGGGCGGATCTTTTTTTCGTTGAGCTTGCCGCCTTATTGCATGATATCGCCGACTCGAAAATGCATGGCGGTGATCATTCAGTTGGGCCGCGCGTGGCAAGAGCATTTCTTGCGCAATTTTCCCTCGCGCTTGAGCAGGTCGATCATCTTTGCCAGATCATCGAGGATCAGTCATTTTCAGCTCAAAAAGGACCTATGCCGACGCTTGAAGGGAAAATAGTTCAGGACGCTGATCGGCTTGAGGCGCTTGGGGCAATCGGCATTGCGCGTTGTTTTGCGTATGGCGGGAAAAAAGGACGGCCCATCTATGATCCTGAATCTGCGGACGGCCAGCATTCCATTCAGCATTTTTACGACAAGCTGCTCAAACTCAAAGATGTAATGAATACGGAAACAGGCAAGAAACTGGCTGAAGAGCGCCACAGATTTATGGAAGCATTTCTCGAACAATTTTATAAAGAGTGGAGGTAAAATAGACGTGCCAGACGCGCTAGATTAGCTAGCAGCAGCCTTGTTATTATCGATGGAATGCGCTAGTCTGCCCAGATCCTCATGATTCTATCCGGCTCTTCTCGTTAGCCCCATTCTCCCAAGTATCTATGTCCATCTTTAAACTCCAATCCGAATACAAACCAACCGGTGATCAGCCGCAGGCGATTGAAAAGCTGGTCAAAGGTATTGAGTCGGGGAACCGCTTCCAGTCGCTTCTTGGCGTGACCGGCAGCGGGAAGACATTTACCATGGCCAATGTCATCGCGCAGTTTGACCGGCCTGCGTTGATTTTGTCTCACAATAAAACATTAGCCGCTCAGCTATATAGCGAGATGAAGCAGTTTTTCCCGGATAATAGAGTCAATTACTTCATTTCTTATTACGATTATTACCAGCCTGAAAGCTATTTGCCGGCCAGTGATACATTCATCGAAAAATCAACGCTGGTGAACGAAAAGATCGAAGAATTCCGACTGGCGGCCGCTGCCGACCTGGTTTCGCGACGCGATGTGATTATCATTGCTTCGGTTTCCTGTATTTACGGATTTGGAAGTCCAGAAACATTCAAGATGGGGAGCTTCGCGATCAAAAAGGGAGACAAAATCAAAAAGCAGGATTTGCTGCATAAACTGGTGAAATCCGGCTTTGAGCGTAATGATACGGAATTGAAAACAGGTACCTTTCGCGCCAAGGGAGACACAATTGATCTCATCCAGGGATATGGCGGCATCATTTATCGCTTCGAGCTGTTCGGTGATGAAATCGACCGTATTACGGAACGCCATTTGATTACGCAGAAGGAGCTCAAAGAGCTTGATGAGGCTATGATTTTTCCAAGAAGTCCGTTCTGGGTAGATCCTGAAAAGCAAAAACCTGCATTGAAAAGTATCCGCGAGGAATTGGAAGAACGGTTGAAAGAACTCCCTGAGCTTGAAGCGCATCGGCTCAGGCAGCGCACGCTTTATGATCTTGAGCTCATCAAAGAGCTTGGCGTTTGCAAAGGCATTGAGAATTACTCACGCCACTTCGAGGGCCGCAAGCCCGGCGAGCCGCCGATGACATTGCTTGATTTCTTTCCTGAGGATTTTTTGCTGTTCATAGATGAATCGCATGTCTCGGTTCCGCAAGTAGGCGGAATGTATAAGGGAGATCGTTCTCGTAAAGAAACCTTGGTTGAATATGGATTCCGTTTGCCAAGCGCGCTTGATAATCGTCCGCTCAAGTTTGAGGAGTTTGAAACCTACATGCGCCAGACAATCTTTGTGAGCGCGACACCGGGCGACTATGAAAAGAAGCATGCGCCTGAAATGGTTGAGCAGATTATCCGTCCGACCGGTTTGCTTGATCCTCTTATCGACGTGCGCAAACCCGCCGGCCAGATTGAAGATTTGCTGGCCGAAATTCAGTCAACGGCTGAGCGAGGAAACCGCGTACTTGTCACGACGCTGACCAAGCGCATGGCCGAAGACCTGGCGGATTATCTGGCCAAAAACGGCGTGCGGGTGCGGTATCTGCATAGTGAAATCGACTCGCTTGAGCGCACCGAGATCATCCGCGATTTGCGCATGGGCAAGTTCGACTGTCTTGTGGGAATCAACTTGCTGCGAGAAGGCCTTGATATTCCAGAAGTCGAGCTGGTCGCCATTCTCGATGCGGACAAAGAAGGGTTTCTGCGCAATGAACGCAGTTTGATTCAGACGATTGGCCGCGCGGCGCGAAATGATAAGGGACGCGTGATTATGTATGCATCAAAGAAAACGGATTCCATGAAGCGAGCAATGAAAGAAACGGAGCGCCGCCGAAAAATCCAGGAAGCGTACAATAAAGAGCATGGCATTACGCCTACAACGATTAAGAAGGCAATCGCGGAACGATTGTCTCTGGAAGCTGATCTCAAGAAGGTATATGCCGACGTGGATAATGTCCATGATCTCATCGCGGAAATGGAAGCGGGCATGCAAATGGCGGCTGAGCAGCTTGATTTTGAACGAGCAATTGAACTGCGAGATAAAATTTCAGAGCTGCGCAAGGAACATGGTCTGCCGGATGATGATGTGTTGTAGATGTGTCTCCGTCATTCCCGCCTGCGCGGGAATGACGAGTGAGATAGAGTTAATGCTTACTTTATGAGAAGTAAATTCAAAAAAATAGGTAAATGGATGCTGATAGCTTCCATTGCTCTTCCCATAATGCTTGTTGTTGTTTGGGCTGCATACGATTTGATCAACGATATTTTGGTTCCATTACCTAAATTCATTGATCTTTTTATCGTCGTTCTCTTTCTTGAAATCGTTTTACTTATTTTTGGGATGTTTTTCTATGGATATAAAACTCAGGTGGAAGTCTCCAGAGAAAAAGGAGTGAGATATGTGTACAGTATTCCTGACAGTGCGCATCCAGAAAGGTTCACGCTTGAGATACGAAAAAATTATTGGCGTCATGTTTTAAAAAATTTAGTACGGAGTGTTTTCATCGCGTTTATTTATTCGCTCTTTAGTAGTGATGGTGAGCTATTTGAATCAAAATTCATTACAGCCTCGATTGTAGCCGGTGTGATTTTGAGCTTTACCCTGATCAATGAGGGAATTGAATATCTAACAGATATCAGCAAAGTCGTATTTTCAAGCAGGCAAATCGTCTTTTATCGAAGGTTGTTTTCAAACCCGAAAATAATGCAATTTTCCGGGGAAGATCGGGTCATACTCATCTTTGCAAAAGGGGAAAATAGCTTTTTGCAGCTTCAGATGGGAAAGAAGAAGTTCAACCTTCGCCTCGATAACAAAAAGCTCGCTCATCAATTTGAAGAATTAAAAGAGTGGCTAGATGCACAATATGAGCCATTGACCGATGAGGGCACTTGAAATCTTGCGAAAAAATCAGTATAGTTAGCCAGCTGTCCCAGTGAAGATCCCCCAGGTTGAATGTCATCTCGAGCCTGCCGAGAGATCGCATCGATAAGGGATGAATATGTTGATGCTACGGATGAGATCCCTCCGCTCCGGTCGGGATAACGGGCCAGTCCGCAAAAATGTCAAAGAACTGCATTATTCGTACATTCGTATCCGATTCGTGATTTGTACCCCATGTCTAAAAACCAAGACTACCTCATCATCAAAGGAGCGCGCGAGCACAATCTCAAAGATATCGACGTAAAGCTCCCGCTCAATAAATTCAATGTCATCACAGGACTCTCCGGATCGGGGAAGTCCTCTTTAGCTTTTGATACGATTTACGCGGAAGGTCAGCGCCGTTATGTTGAGTCGCTTTCGGCATACGCACGCCAGTTTCTCGGATTGATGAATAAGCCTGACGTTGACGCGATCAGCGGGTTGAGTCCGGCCATCTCTATTGAGCAGAAAACGGTTTCGAAGAATCCGCGTTCTACGGTTGGAACGATCACGGAAATTTACGACTATCTTCGCTTGCTCTATGCGCGCGTTGGCAAGCCGCATTGTCCTGTCTGCGGCAAGGAAATTACCGCGCAATCCGCGCAGGATATCACCAAAAAGCTGCTGGCGGAAAAAGAAGGAACCAAGGTGCAAATTCTCGCGCCAGTTATCCGCGGAAAAAAAGGAACCTATGAGCAGCTGTTCAAACGTCTTGAGAAAGACGGATTTGTGCGTGTCCGCGTGAATGGCAAGGTGTATGACATTTCAGAAGAGATCAAGCTTGATAAGCAAAAGAAGCATCATATCGAGGTGATCGTGGATCGTTTGAAAGTTAGCAAAGACAAGGAAACCAAAACTCGTTTGAACGATGCGATTGAAGTTGCTTTGGACGCGGCTGACGGGCTCGTGCTTGTCATGATCGGAGAAAACGGAAAAGAGGAATTGTTTTCCCGCCATCTTTCCTGCCCAGACGGCCACGTGAATGTGGAACAGCTTGAACCTCGATTATTTTCGTTCAATTCGCCATTTGGTGCATGCGAAACCTGCCATGGGCTTGGGATTGCTCAGGAATTTGATGAAGACCTGATCTTCCCTAATAAAGACCTGGCCTTGTCCGATATCGGGGCGGTGGCCGCATGGAAGGGGCCGAGCTCCTGGAGAAAAAGCTATGTGGAAGCCATGGCCGAGCAGTACGGGTTTGACATGATTACGCCGATCAAAGACTTGCCTCGCAAGGTTGTTGATATGCTTCTCTACGGAAGCGACAAAAATATTGAAGTGGTATTTGAATCGCAAAGAACTGGATCCATGTATAAGCATGTCGGGAAATGGGAGGGGATTATTCCCCAACTTGAGCGGTACTTGCAGGAAACGGATTCGGAAGAACGCCGCGCGCAAATCATGCAATTCATGACAGAAAAGCCATGCCCGGCCTGCAAAGGACAGCGCCTCAAGCCGGTTGTGCTTGGGGTGACGATCGGCGGCATGAATATTGTTGATTTTACAAATCTTTCCGTTGAGAAAGCGGCCAAGCAGCTAAAAACATTCAATTTCACGGCGACCGAGAGGGAAGTGGTGAAAATGGTGCTGAAGGAGATCGAGAACCGCCTGACATTTTTGATCGATGTTGGCTTGGGGTACCTTACGTTGAATCGATCGGCTGGGACATTGTCCGGAGGAGAGGGGCAGCGCATCCGCCTGGCCACGCAAATCGGGTCCGAGCTCCGCGGCGTTTTGTATATCCTTGATGAGCCGTCTATCGGTTTGCATCAGCGCGACAATCAGCGCTTGCTCGCCACGTTGAAGCGCCTTCGCGATCTGGGAAATACGCTTGTGGTGGTGGAACATGATGAAGATACGATTGCTGAAGCAGACTTTGTGGTCGATATCGGACCTGGTGCCGGCGTGCATGGAGGGAAAGTTGTCGTAGCCGGAACACCCTCGCAGGTTAAAAAGCATCCTCGGTCCATCACCGGTCAATTTCTTTCAGGCAAGCGCAAAATCCATGTTCCGGCAAAACGCCGTGAACCAAAGGATTTTGTTCGCATCATCGGAGCCAATCAGAATAATCTTAAAAACGTTGATGTTGCATTTCCGCTTGGCGTATTTACCTGCGTGACGGGAGTTTCAGGCAGCGGAAAATCAACGTTGATCAATGAGATTCTCTACAAGGGGCTTGCCAATAATTTATTTCGTTCCAATTATACGGCTGGCAAGCACAAGAAAATCGAGGGACTCGACAAGCTCGATAAGGTCATCAACATCGACCAGTCGCCAATAGGGCGCACCCCGCGTTCAAATCCAGCGACTTATATCAAGGTCTTTGGCGATATCCGCGATCTATTCGCTTCTACAAAGGAAGCGAAGGCGCGCGGCTACAAGGCCGGCCGTTTCAGCTTTAATGTACCCGGCGGGCGCTGCGAAAACTGCGAAGGAGACGGAGTAATTCGCATTGAAATGCATTTTCTACCCGATGTATATGTGGAATGTGAAAAGTGCAAGGGCAAGCGTTATAACGATGAAACGCTTGAAGTGAAATACCGAGGCAAATCCATTGCCGACGTGCTTGAGATGACGGTGGAAGAGGCGCTGGAATTCTTCAAGCCGATTCCGCGCATTGAAAAGAAAATGGCCACGCTCAATGATGTGGGGCTTGGTTATATTCGCCTCGGGCAGAGTTCAACCACGCTTTCAGGCGGTGAAGCGCAGCGCATCAAGCTGACTTCCGAATTATCAAAGCGCGATACCGGCCGCACAATTTATATTCTTGACGAACCGACAACCGGATTGCATTTTGCAGATATCGAGAAGCTGCTTGAAGTGTTGAACCGGCTTGTTGAAAAAGGAAATACCATTGTTGTGATCGAACATAATTTGGACGTGATCAAGACGGCGGATTATCTCATTGACCTTGGGCCTGAAGGCGGAGACAGAGGCGGAACGATCATTGCGACAGGAACTCCGGAAGAAGTCGCGAAAGTAAAAACAAGCTATACGGGACAATTTTTGAGTAGGATGTTCAAGAACAATTAGGTTGTTAGATAACTCCACGTAGATAAAAGCCTTGTCCACAGGGCTTTTTGTTGTATCAATGGTAAAATTATTGTGAAAATATGAAAATATATGGCTCCCGTTAGGCCACGGGGATGGATAACAATTTTACTGATGATTGTTGGTGTGGGGCTTTGCACTTTCTCATATCTTTTGTGGTGGCAAAAACACCATGCTGAGAATACCCTGGCTCTTACATCAGTCACGCTTAATAACGGAACGAATACTTTAGATACCTTTTCAGATTTGACATCACAAAGTGATCTTGGAAGCGATACGGGGGCATATGAGTGGTCCGTGAACGGACAAAGCCTCATGGCTCTGAATATCCCTTTTCAGGAAGCGCCTCTTGCTGAATATAGCGGGAATGGTTTTACGCCTAGTTTGGAGAATGGCGCAGCCGTTCAGCATACTGGTTGCAAAGTAGGATCCTGTGTCTCATTGGATGGAATCGACGACCACGTGCAGGTGGCGCATTCATCGGCACTGGATTTTGCCAATGCTGATTCTTTCAGTCTGGGGCTTTGGATTAATACGTCTGATAATAAAGCGTCTATTCGAGCAGCAGGAAAGCAAAATGCTGCGGGGCAGAATGGGACATTTGCCATTATCATCAATTCTGGAGCACCAAATGCTTTCCTGAGAGACACAAATGGTGTGACCACGAATGTCGCTTCCGGTGTCACTGTTAATGATGGTAATTGGCATCATTTGATGATGGTGCGAGACACGGTCTCTGACCGACTCATGATATATGTGGACGGAGCAAATATTGCCTCTACGACAGATGCTAGTACCGGGACGTATACATCAACACTTCCATTTCTCATTGGTGCGCATAACCCGGCAGGATCAACCGATAATTTCACGGGTTTGATTGATGAGGTTCAGGTTTATGAACGAGCTCTATCATCGCAGCAGATTTTGCAACTGTATAATGACGGGATGTCAGGTGTTGGCGGTCCTTCTCTCATTTCACATAAAGAAACGACATCAGGTGAAAATTGGCAAGCGATAGTGACACCGATCGATTCGCTTGGAATGCCCGGATCACCAATATCGTCCAACACGGTCACAATCAGCGGAGTTGATCCTGTTGATCTTTGTACGGCGGAACCGGATCATCTGCTTAATGAAGGAGAGAATACCTATGACGGCCAGCCTATTGAGATAAACGGGTGTACATTTACGATAAACGGACCTCATGCATTTGCGCGCGTGGAAATTGGAGATGGAGTCGGAAGCGCTGATTCAATATTGACCCATTCAGACACGACAACCTCCGTTGTCTATCGATTGGACATAACGACAACTGGCGACTTTACCATTAATAATGATGGACAGATTGATGTTTCTACGAAGGGTTTCAAAGCGGGAAGGACGTCCGACGGGCTTGGGGGCACGACGACGACAGGTGGAGGAACGGTGAATGCGGGTGGAAGTCATGGCGGATATGGTGGAGTTGGGACGGGAGGGGTTCCTCCTGTGCCATATGATTCTATTTATGAGCCATATGATCCAGGTTCAGGTTCCGGAACAAACACTCCTCGCGACGGAGGCGGGGTTGTGAAAATCAGCTCTCAGAATATTCATGTGGGAGGAAATATCAATACGGATGCGCAAGGTGGGCCGGCCAGCGGAGCGGGAGGAGCTGTATGGTTGATCGCTTCAAACGATGTTACCGGTTCGGGAACGGTCTCGGCTAATGGAGGGCCGATTTCGGGGAGTGCGAACAACTATGGGGCGGGAGCTGGAGGCAGAATTGCGATTGAGTATGGCGGGACATTGTCCGAAAATATCGTATTGCAAGCATATGGAGCTGACCACACAAATACGGCACAGCTGGAAGATGAAGGAGGGGCCGGAACTATTTACCTTGAAGGGCCTCTTCATCAAGATGAAGAAGGAAATCTGTTCATAGGAAACAGCGGAAACGCCACATCCAGAAGAACTCCGGTCTCATCCGTGAATTTTTCCAATATCGAGGTGTACGGAGGGGCATTTGCTGATTTCGAATCCGGGATAACAATCCTGGAAGATCTGTTGGTACGAGATTCAGGAACGGTCCTTGGGCAGACGATTACTGTTACAGGTGAAACTGAACTGGCAAGCGGAGGCATTCTAACACATGATGAAACAACGACTGTCAATGTTTACAGACTTAATCTGGTTACAGGAAGTCTGGTCATTGATGCTTTATCAGAAATCAATTCGGACGGGAAAGGGTTTACGGGGGGGCGCACATCTGATGGACTTGGCGGGTCAACTACAACCGGGGCTTCAACCGTAAATGCGGGAGGAAGTCATGGTGGTTATGGCGGAATTGGATCTGCTGCAGTTGCGGGTGCACCATACGATTCAGTGATTGAGCCGACTGAACCGGGGGCGGGCTCGGGGTCAAATACGCCTCGAGACGGTGGAGGGGCCGTAAAAATAACGACAGACTCAGCACAGATCGATGGGCAAATCTCTGTCGTTGGTCAAGGCGGACAGTCAAGTGGTGCAGGAGGATCTATTTGGATGATTGTTTCGGGTTCGGTCTCCGGTGCCGGGGTATTAAGAGCAAATGGAGGAACCATTGCCTCAAGCGCAACTAACTTTGGGGCCGGCGCCGGCGGAAGAATATCAGTCGAATACGGTGGAACATTGTCTCCTGATCTCGGTTTTGAAGCCTATGGCGCAAACAACATTAATTCAACTCAACTTGAGGATGACGGTGCCGCCGGAACGGTTTATCTTGAAGGCCCGGAGCATCTCGACGGGGAGGGGGATTTGTACATAGACAATGATAACGTTGTTTCAAGCCAGTACACTCCGATTTCCCCGGCGACGTATGCAAATCTATTTATCACCAGATCAGCCAATGTCTACATTTCTGATCTCACTATTTTAGAAACGACAGAGCTGACGGATTCGGCGATCCTTACCCATGATGAAACAACAACGACAACGGTTTACCGCATGGACCTGACAACAGGCTCTCTTCAAATCGACGCGGCATCCAAAATTGATGTGAAAGGGAGAGGGTTTCGCGGGGGCTACACATCTGATGGTGTCGCAGGAACAACAACAATCGGGGCTTCCACGGCAAACGCGGGAGGAAGCCATGGAGGGTATGGAGGAATCGGGTTGAACGGTACTCCAGCTGTCCCTTATGATTCTATTTATGAACCAAATGAACCTGGTTCAGGATCAGGAAGCAATACTGCCTTTGACGGTGGAGGCGTGGTGAAGATAACAGCAGATGATATACATGTTGACGGTCTTATCACGGCAGATGGAGTTGGGGGCGCGGCAAGCGGAGCCGGCGGATCCATTTGGATGATTATTGCGAATGATCTCACTGGGACAGGACTGATTACGGCAAATGGCGGTACAATCACTGGTTCCGCCACGAATTTTGGCGCGGGAGCTGGTGGGCGGATTTCGATTACGTACGGAGGTGGTATTGAAGACACCGTCCAGATTCAGGCTTCAGGTGCTGACAATACGGGGTCGGATCAATTAGAGGATGAGGGAGCCGCGGGAACGATTTATTTAGAGGGGCCTGAGCATGATGATCTTCAGGGAAATTTGATTGTGGATAATCAGGATCTGATATCAAGCCGCGTCACACCTGCTTTTTACCCGGGAGGAGATAATCAACATACGTTTCATGATCTCTTTGTCATCAACAGTTCCATTCTTGAAATAGGGTCTCCTTGCTCAGGAATTGCTCTGATCGTTACCGGTATAGTTGATCTTTCCGGAGGCGGTCAAATTTCTAATACAAGCGGCGGAATTTGTACTATTTCAACTCTTCCACTGAATTTGGCAGCACTGCCGGTGCTTGCCGCAGAAATCAACTTGCCGTTTTCGCAAACCATCCAAGCCACCGGCGGGTACAAGCCTTTTTCCTTCGCTCTTATTTCAGGTGCTTTGGAACCTAACTTGTCTTTTAATACGACGACAGGAGAAATCGGCGGTACGCCAACCACGCCAGGAACATACAATTTCACCATTGAAGTCACAGATTCAAATCCAGGGGGAGGGCTGACCGATACACAAGATTATGTTTTGGTTGTCGGCTCGCGGCCAAATGCTCCCACTCTGGTTTCTCCGGCCGATGCGACTGTTTTCTCAGAAAAAAGCGTCACGCTTTCAGCATTGTATGCAGATCCTGACGCAAATGATACCGGAATCACGCAGTACCGCGTCTCATCCGGTTCCGCTGCAGATTGCGTGAATAACGTGAATATCGTTGCTTCCGGAAACAGCGCGCAAACGGCAACGAATAATGAAGCAACTGAGTTTGATACTCCTTCGCTCACAGACAAGACAACCTACTCATGGTGTGCTCGCAATAATGACGGCAATTTCACCAGCAATAGTGGCACGTATACCTCAATGGGAACATTCACGGTGGACACCGGCAGCGGGGGAGGAAACCCTGCCGTTCAGCAGCAACAGCAAACTCCACAGCAGGTAACGGACCCGGAAACAGGCGAGCAGGTGACATTAGAACCTGTGGATCCCAACTTATCCGTTCCACAAATTGGAGAAGCGTCTGCAGTGAGTGATAAGCAAGTCAGATATACCTGGAATTATGACGGTTCCAATCAGCTTGGATTCCGCATTATCGACAGTGTTGGCAAGCAAAAAGCACAGTTTGCGA